>NZ_WCIN01000049.1:49414-169716 GCF_009025755.1 Klebsiella sp. RCJ4 | reverse complement strand
TTATCGGCGACAGTATGCAGAACTGCGCGTTAATCGGAGACTGGGATTCGGATACGCCTGTGATTAACAATAACCAGCACATTGGTTATTTTATTTCCGGTGACTCATCAGACGGTTATATCCGCCCGCAGCTGGTAAATCACGGTGTGCGCAACTTCTTTATCGGTCGCTATGGGAATGGCGTTCTTGACCGGTCCACAGAAGATAATTTCCTCATCCGTGATTGCTGTCTGACGGGCTGGTTTATGGGGGCCGACTCCGTTTGCAACGGCTTCGTTGTCGCCCGTGATTGCTTTACCGGAGACGCCTATGGCGGGGCGTGGACGCAACGAAATGCCGCGGTCACGATTCCGTATCTCCCTCCCTATCCGGCGGCAGAGATTTTCAAAGTGGGCTGGGTTGATGCTATCCGGTATACGAAATATCACTTTTACGGCAAGCCCCGGCTGTTTGGCCCTGCCGATGAGGCGATTGATACGTGGTTCGATACGTATATCTATAAATCCGCCAACTCGGCGCGAACCTCCGCAGGCGGCAGGCTGACAAACAATACCGCCAGCGGCTATTCAGCGCGTTCGTTTCCCGGTATTGCGGGCCGGGCATTCACCGTCCTCAGTCGCTATGGACGTGCGGTGAACGGGGTCTGCCTTGACGATGTGAAAGTACTGGGAACCCACCGCGTCCCGTTCTACACCGACGCAGGCAGTTACAACGTGATTCACACGTCATACGTTGAAAAGACATGTCTCGTTGACACCACAACGACAACCATTGCCGGTAATCAGTTCTATACCGACTATCAGGACCCGTGGAATGCGACACTGACAAAAGCGCCCGCGATGGTTTGTGAGGGTGGTATCACTGTCGACAGAACTGTCGTTTCGGCTGGCGTGGCTACACATCCGTTCAGCCAGAAACCAACAACAATCAACGGCCCGCTCATCATCAACCCGTTCAGGGATGACACCGAAGACTACTCTGCCGTGCAGATTGCAGAGTGGAACAGCGCCGAAGGGAAAACGGTATATCTCTATGATTTCCGTCGTCAGTACAGCGTCCAGCGCCCGATACGTTTTTTTGAGAACACTCAGGAGACGTTCCAGTATTACAAGGGCGTCTGGACGCCGGTTGTCAAATGTGGTTCAGACGTCGTGACGCTGAATACCACGGTGGGAACCTACCGCCGCTCAGGGCGGTTAGTGCATGCGACATTCAGAATAGAAACCACGTCAATGGCGCTGACGACAGGTGGCGCGGTAGTGATATCAGGGCTTCCGTTTACAGTAGCCGCACTGAGCGACGGGGGGTTAACGGTGTCCCCGATAATCTGCAGTCGGGCCGGCTCGGGGATCATCCTCGCGCAAACGAACCCGACCACAAAAGATATTTTGTTGCTGACAAATAGCTCGCCTGCCGCTCTCTCAATAACAGGCGGAACAGGTTTGACTATTTACGGCTCAGTTCAGTACGTTCTGACAGAATAAGGATTTTCCATGTTTACAATAGAGAAAGAAGTTGCGGTTAAACAGGTGACGGCGGATGGAATTGCAGTCGGAACCACTACACTAAAAGTTAGCCTGACATACACCATCGAGAGGATCGAACTTGAAGGGGAGAACGGCATCGCGTTTTATACAGTTACGTCAGGCGCGGATGCTGAGGGTGTAAGGAATTACATCCCATTCATTTATTCAGGGAACGGCGATCCGTTATCTGAAGCTGAGTCTGCGCTAAAGTTAACAGTTGAATGATATTTCCCGCCAGTAATGGCGGGATTGATTTATATTTTTGCAGCCCCGGAAAACTCATCCAGCCCCATGATTTGCGCTTGCGCCTGGCTGAAAATATCTCCACTCAGCCAGGTTATCGGGAATGAGCGCCCTTGCGGAGATGGAACGCGAGCTGATTGTGGAGCGCACCCGCGCAGGTCTGGCAGCAGCAAGAGAGCAGGGGCGTATTGGCGGCCGCCGGCGGATGATGACCCCGGAGGTTGTCGATCATGCGCATCGAATGCTGGAGAACGGCGCAACCCGGCAACAGATAGCCGATGTAGTTGGGGTGGGGACCAAAAGCATTTACAAATATCTTCCAGTCGGTATCCCCACAAAAAGCAAAGCGTTACCTCAGTGATAAAGATCGATAGATGAAACCTGCATTGAACAAAATTCACGATGAAATTACTGTATATATAAACAGTGTTTATGCGAGGTAAGATCGTGCTTAGACAAACAGACATTAACCAGGCATTCCGCGAGTCAGTTTTACGCAACTCAAAGGGATATCAATACTTACATACACGAGATTTCGTTTCATCATTACAGCAGCGCGGCATTCACTTCTCACACTCTGATGCTAATCGGTGGATAGAGCGCTATCAAAGCTGCTTCGCTGACAAAACGCCGGACCACACCGAAAACAGGCTTTGGATTTTAAGGAATATGGGGAGGATCATGTAATGATGGTAAGTTCGTTTCCTTCACCTGCTGCTGATTATATTGAGTCTGCTCTGACTGTCACGGCTGCGTGCAACATTGGCGCGAACTCTCAGATTATAGAGACTGATCGCGGCTTCGTTGTTCTTGACCTGTCATTAAAAGTGACGCAAGGAAGCGTCCTGCTTATCCGCCTGGCTGGCGAACTGCAGTTTGCAAAATTGATGGGACGTTCTTTTATCACTGTCGAAGGGGAGAGCATAGAAGGTGAAGCTCTGGATGATATTGAGGTGCTCGGAGTCGCAACGCACGCGATAAATGATTTGAGACAGGATGCCAGTCCTGTTTGATGTGTCGCATTTGTGGCGTAACTGAATAGCGCGATAAGGACAAGGAAGTCACACAACGACACGTAACGACACAAAACCGGATGCGAACGCGGAAAACATATGTGTTTACAGTGTGTTATTTAACGCTCTACTTTCTTCTAAGCCGTAGGTCACAGGTTCGAACCCTGTAGGGCGTACCATTTAAAATCAATAAGTTATTAACTTCCTCCTCTCGCTGATGTTTTCTCATGGAACACATTTGGGACATCTTCTGCAAAAATCGAGTCAATTTGCCTTGCGTGTTCCGTTAAATGGTTAGGCGCCAGCTGGGCATAACGGCGTACCATTTCGATGCTTTCCCGGTAGATCAAAAAAACACAATAGTCTGGCAAGAGATCAATATGTAGATAATACGAACACAGAATGTGTATATCTATGTAAGATCATTATATTCAATTGGTTAAAAAGGTGTTGATAATTAATATCATTAAAAAAATATAAAAACTTTATACAATTCTAACTAAAACGATAAAAACAACAAAAAATATTACTAACCAGTGCAATAAGGGGAAGCGAAGTGGATGACGTTCCCTGGCGCCAACGCTTTGATACACTAAATCATTGCTTAATAAAAAGGGGGCGTTATCTTTTTCAAAGAAACTACCTGGCGGGTCAACATGATGAGGTAAAAAATGTATACACCTGATGCAATGAAGCTATCAGATAAAAAGCATATTTTTGATTTTATTGACACTTATAGCTTTGGATTAGTCGTTTCACCCACCCTCAACGCCAGCCATTTTCCTTTTATCCTCGATCGTAGTTCTTCATCGCAGGGAATTCTTCTTTCCCATATGGCCCGTGCGAATCCTCTATGGAAAGACTTTGACGGAAAGAGGGTTCTCGCCATATTTCAAGGGCCCCATAGTTACGTTTCTCCAACCTGGTATCAAACTTCTCCCGCGGTGCCAACATGGAACTATACCGCCATTCACTGTTATGGCACGGTAAGCCTTGTACCCGTCAATGAATTGCGCACGGTGATGGATGCGTTAGTTCATAAACATGAACCAACCCTTCAGGCGCAGAAAGACGTTATGCCAAAGGCATTTATCGAAGAAAAATTAAAATATATTATTGGATTCAAAATTGAAATTGAGGAGTTTCAGGCCAAAGAAAAGCTGGGGCAGCATCGTTCTCAGGCCGATCAGCGAGGAACGTTGCAGGGGTTAATCAACAGCCAATCTTCAGAGTCCGTTGCGCTGGCTGACTATATGCTTAAGGTGAAGAAAGGCACTGGCGTTTAAAAGCGATACTTCGCTCTATTATTTATGTTGGAGGAAAATACTTACACCTTACGTAATGTATTGAATCAACCATCCCGGAAAAACGTACTCGCGAACGGCTTGTCGGAAGAATAATGAAATTGAATTTGAGCGCCGCGTTTATCAGAAGAAAGCATAGGGAAACGCCGTTTAAATCAGGGGTGAGTTCGGTTAAACCCGGCGCCTTACGCCGCCGGGAACGCCATTACTTCATTGCCCCCTCAAGGATAAGTTTGTCCTTTTCTCCGCGGGTGATGCTCTGCTGATGCAGGCTGTCAGCGAGCGTCACGTCATTGACGGCGAAAAAAGCCCAGGCCTGCGGCGTATTGGCGAACGTCACCTCATCAAACTGACTGTCGTGCAGGAAGGAGATACTGGTCGCTTTGGTGTTACGGAAGCTGACGTTGGAAAAACGCAGATTCTGGTGATAGGCATCGCGAGAATAGGTCAGCCCAAATGATTCTGCCATTTCGGCTACCGTCATGCCGTCAATCAGGATGCTGTGCTTAGCCGAAGTACCATCGACGGTGACGTCCTGCACCTGAACGTCGCGGAACTGAGCGGGCTCGTCGGCAGGGGTCGTATCATTCACGTCGGCGCTGTATTTGATAGTAAAAACGAACGGCTCTTTGGCGATATCTTTCATCGCATTATGGCGAAACAGCACATCCCTTACGCCGCCGCCGTAGTAAGGGCGGCTTTTCATGCGCAGGCCGACATCGGTCATATACATAACGTTATCCTCGGCGCGGACGTTTTCGATCCACGCGCCGGTATGGCTACCGGTCACCACGGCGCCGTGGCCTTTGCGGAAATAGTTATTAAAGATCCACGCCCCGCTTTGCGGCTGTTGATGAAAAGTTTCCGCGCCTTTACCAAACCCGGCGGCGAAATTGACGCAATCATCTCCGGTATCGAAGAAGTTGTTGAAAACCAGCGCATTCTGGCTATTGCCGAACTCGACGCCGTCGGCGTTATTGCCGTCAAAGGTCTGGTGGACCAGGCCATTGAGGGTGATATTTTTTGACTCCAGCACCATCACGCCGTGAAAGGCGGGGTTGCGGATCGTCAGCCCGGCAAGATAGAGGTTCTGCACGCCGCGCAGGGTCATCAGGCTGGAGCGGCGATTTTTATAGGCGCTATTGCTTTCGATGCCTTCCGCAATAGCCGCTTCGGTCTGATGCTTTGCCAGAATGCCGTCCGCGCTGATTTTTGCCGCATTGCTGGCCCGGTATTGCGGCAGCGCGTTCCCCATTTCGTCGATGATGGTGGCCTCGCCGCCGCTTTTGACGCCCCGGGTCCAGCCGTTGCCGTCAATCGTGCCTTTACCGACGATGCGAATATTGCGAAACGTTCCGGCCGGAGACTCGCCCTTATCGTCCGCTTCCAGCACGTTAATTAATGACGGCGGGCGGCGGGGCTGCGGATGGTCGCTGTAGGGATAGAGGTAATAGCCTTTTTCCAGCGGGTACTGGGCCGGATCGTCTGAACCCAGCAGAGTGGCGCCAGCGGCAATCTCCAGGGTCATATCGCTGTGCAGGAACAGCGCGCCGGTTTTGAATTCGCCGTCGGAAATCACCACCTTACAGCCCTGAGGATAGTGCGCGACGGTGCAGCTATCGATCGCCTGCTGCAGCGCCTGGGTATTCAGCGTGGTGCCGTCACCCTTCGCGCCGAACGTGCTGGCTTCGATGATGTGCGGCGTTTTGCTGGTCCGCGCTTTAATCACCGCGCTATCCGGCGACTCTTTGCCATTGGCGTAGACCGCGCGCACCGTAAATGCGTATTCCGTATCCGGCTCCAGGTGGGTGACCGTAAAGGTACGCAAGTCGATTGGCTGCTGCCAGCCGTCGCTGGCGACCCGCTGATAGAAGTTATCAATATAGGGTTTGGCCGGTGAAAAATGGTTTTGATTTTCGCGCGCCAGACCCAGCCGCTCGCCCTGACGGTAAATCGCGTAGTCCACCACCTGCTGCGTCTCTGATTCCGGTTTTTCCCAAACCAGCACCAGGCTGTTTTCATCGGCAGAAAGCGCGGGAACGAAGACATTCTGCGGCGCGGAGGCGGGCGCATCCTGCTGATTGTCGCGGGGGCCGCCGCTGTCATTACAGCCGCCCGCGAGGCCAGCCAGCGCGATAGCCAGCGCCAGCATACTGCGTGAAGGTCCAAAAGTATTGCGCATAAATTTCCCTTAATGTCATATCGCCTGTAAAAAAACAAAATACAAATTCATTTAAAATAAAATGACATTTTATATTTATGGCAAAAAATAAACGCGAGTCAGTTCAATCTTTCAGCAGGTGAAAAATAAAGCGTTGTTGGATAAGAAAAGGCGGCCAGGGCGTTAACCTCCGGCCCGCTTTCTCTTTACGGCGCGGAATATTGAATACGATAGCCGTGCGAGGTCGGTACGATATGCGCAAATCCCGACCCGCCAAGGTGCATACCGGCAATCAGCAGGTTTTCGCTGACGGCCTGGGCGAGGATCGCTTCCCGCGTCGCTCTGGCCTGCGCGGGATCGCAATCAAAAGCAACGGCGGCGGCGGGTCGGGCGGTCTGAATATGCGGAAAATGGACGATGTCGCCCCAGATCAGCAGGCTTTGCGCCGCGGCGTCGATGCGAAACCCGCTATGGCCCGGCGTGTGCCCGGGTAGCCATAGCGGGCGGATACCCGCGACGGCCTCGCGCTCATCCAGAAAACCGAGGCTGCGGGAATAGGCGTCCAGGGCGCGGCGGGCGAGCGTGAAGTTGCGCTGCCCCCGCGCATTGGCCCGGTTTAGCATGGCGTCGTCCTGCCAGTACTCGGCTTCCAGAGGGTGCAGATAAAGACGGGCGTGGCGATAGCGCGGCGCGCCGTTGGCATCCAGCAGGCCGCCGATATGATCCGGGTGAGCGTGGGTCAGCAGGACAGTATCCACGTCGTCTGGCGCACTCCCCGCCGCTCGCAGACTGGTTTCCAGCACGCCGCCTCCCGTACCCGCGTCGACCAGAATCGTTCTTCCCCGACCGCGAATAAGATAGCCACTAATGTCGATATTGCCGGGGTCAATGACGCCCGCGCTGCGCTGAATGTCTGCGGCATCGTCGATATTAATACCCGACAGCAGCGCCAGGCCAGCGGCCATGCTGCCGTCGCTGAGGGGCGCCACCTGAAAATCGCCAATCTGGCGGGAGAGAAAAGCGGGTTTGTGCATATCAACCTCTTAGCGTGATGGGGGCTGTATTTCAGTCGGGCTTTGCAACTGACCGGCCATGGGCTCATACATCGAGACGTTTTCCCGTCCCGCCAGCAGCATGGCTTCCCGGCGCGGCAGAACGTACGCCACGCGCTGCGGCGGGTTGTTATCCAGCCCGGCGGCCGAAAGTTTTGTTGGCGGATATCCCAGTTCCGACTCAACGACGTCCAGCGGCTCGGGGCTCAGTAGCAAAACATCCCCCTCAGCGACGGCGGGAAAGACGCCGCCGTAGCGATACAGGTTTCGCCGCCAGTCGCGAATATGCGCCTGCCAGCGGGAAAAGCTGCCGCCGCCTTTCTGGCGATACGCTTCACTGGCGAGCGTATCGCCATGCTCGATGGTATGAATAGCAAGATAGACCGGGCAGCCGGAGGAGAGCGCCCTGAAGCGCTGCGAGGCGCGGAATCCGCTGACGGACACCAGCGCAGGCAGCTTGTCCTCGCTGTAAAACCTGTTCCAGCCGGCTTCGCTTTGCGGGTCGGCGTAGCTGCACTCAACGATATATAACACGGGCTGCCCTCTGCATGATGGAATGATGTTATTGACGTTTGATCATGCTACGTTGGGCATTAAGCGCTATAAAACGATATTATTTCACCATTCAATGACATTTCATCATTGATAAACCTTCAGCAGAGGCGGCGTTCGTGCGAAAAAAACTCCCCAGCAGTACCTCGCTGCAGGCCTTTGAGGCTGCCGCCAGGCACGGTAACTTTGCCCGCGCGGCGGAAGAGCTGTCGCTTACCGAAGGCGCGATCAGCCGGCAAATCGCCCGCCTGGAATCGCTGTTAAACTGCAAGCTGTTTGAGCGGACGGGGAGCCGGGTGCGGCTGAACCCCAACGGCGCGCGCTATGCGCACCATGTCCGCGAGACGCTGGAGCGTCTTGAGCGAGATACGCAGTATCTGATGGGGGCTGCGGACGGCAGCCGAAGCCTGGAAATCGCCGCGCCGCCGACCTTTGCCAGCCGCTGGCTCATTCCCCGACTGGGGGATTTTCAGCGCCGGAATCCGGATATCACGCTGAATATCGCGGTCAGAACCGACCCGTTTATCCTCACCGGCAGCGGTTTTGACGCGGCGGTTCATTTCGAGCATCCCGCATGGGCAGGAATGCGCTTGCGGTTTCTGTTTGAAGAGAGACTGGTGCCGGTATGCCACGCCGGGCTACTTACGGGAGAAGGTCTCGCCAGCCAGCTGAACGCGCTGCCGCGTATTCATCGACGGCAGAATCCTGACGCCTGGCAGCGCTATGCTGAAGAGTGCGGGATTGCGCTGGATAATCCGGCGCGGGGCGTGCGCTACGATCTGCATGAGATGGCGATAGCCGCCGCGCTGGCCGGGCAGGGCGTTGCGCTGGTACCGCACGTGTACGTTGAAAAAGCGCTCGAAAACGGGACGCTGGTTGCGCCCTGGCCACAGGCCCGCAGCCTGAGCAAGCGCTTTTGCCTGGTGAGGCCGCTGGAAAACGGCGTCAACGAATCGGCGCTACAGGCGTTTGAACAGTGGTTATTGGCGCAATAAGGCCCGGTCGCGGGCCGTAGACGCGTTAAGCGCAGCCTCAGGCGTGGGATAAAAGCGGGAACATCAGCTTATTCTCTTTGAAGATATTTTCTTTTTGTCCGTAGATAAACAGAATATCTTCGCCTTCGATTTTTTCATACTCGCCGGTCCGATTCTCTTTGGGGGTAAAGCCGAGGATAGCCTGGTACGTATTTTCATCGGCGAGCTCGTTAATAATGGCCGACAGGGAGCGTCCGCTGTCGCAGAAAATATCAAAACAGATCAGCGCCGGACCGTTTTGCATCGCAATCGCGATGGCCTGGTTTTTGTCGGAATAATAGACGAAGTGCTTCATAAAGGCGGAGCAGTAGAACATCAATAAACCGAAGTTATCCTCTACCCGCAGCTGTGAAAACGGATTCGATTTTTGATAGTACCGCTGTAATCGCGCAACCTCTTCCGGCTGGTCCATATCGAGCTTGCGGAAGTCGCCCGCTGCCGGTACCACCGGCATAATATATTGATGTTCGGCGGTGCGCTCGAAGCCAAATTTCGGATAAAAATCAACGGTTGTCGGGTTAGCAAACAGGAAAAAGGCGTCGGCCTTATCCTGCCAGTCCGTCAGAATCTCCCTGACGAGCTGCCCGGCCAGGCCCTTATCACGATGATCGATATCGGTCATCACGGTGCCGATTTGAATATAGCGGCGGGGTTCGCCCTGCCAGGTCAGATCGATAATATTAGCGGAGGCGTTAGCAATCACTTTATTGTTGCTCACCAGGGCGTAGGGAATATAGGCGTCGGTCCAGTACCCTTTGCGGTACCACTCTTTAAAGGAGAGATCGAAGGTTTTAATCGCCAGGTCAATGAAGCTATTTCTTAACACCTCATTGTGCACAATTTGCTTATCTAATTTGTAGTTCATCGTCGACATTCCTTACGCTGCGGGTGAGGCACTGTTTTCGGCCATCTGTTCGGCGGTCCGATCTCTGTCGGGCGAGCTAAAAATAGCATATCCCCACGGATGGGCGACGATTGTCGCGCCTAAGCTTTGCTCAGGTCACACATTCGGGGAAAATAGGGCTAAAAATGGCGCGCTTTTGTCGCCCCAGGGAACATCGCCCTCAGGCAAAAGACGCCTTTAGCAAATGAAAGTTTGCCAGTCATCAAAAACGAAGAGGAATATATTGCGTTCATGGTCATGACCCCTATCATTAATAGGTAGGGTAAATGTGGTATCATCGCGCCTTTCCCTTTTCGTCCTGGGGCTCTTTTTTATGCAACAACCTGTTGTTCGCGTTGGAGAATGGCTGGTTACTCCCTCTGTTAACCAAATTAGCCGCAAGGGGCGTCAGCTAACTCTCGAACCGCGCTTAATCGATCTTCTGGTTTTCTTTGCCCGTCATCCCGGCGAAGTACTCAGTCGGGATGAGCTCATCGATAATGTCTGGACCCGCAACGTTGTCACCAGCCACGTCGTCACGCAAAGCGTTTCCGAGCTACGTAAGTCGCTGAAAGATGGCGACGATGGCAGCCTTGAATATATCGCTACCGTACCCAAACGCGGCTATAAGCTGACGGTGCCGGTGATCTGGTGTACCGAAGAGGGGGAGGAGCCGACGCCGGTTATCCCCGCAGAAACGACGACGGTCGGGTTTGACGCGCCGTTGACCTCCCCGCAGCCCGATGCGGCTGCGCCAGACAGCACAGCGGTGGCGAAGCCGGAAAAACGCAAGCGGCTGAGCACGTTTATCGTCTGGGGTCTGTTCCTGCTGGCCCTCGCGAGCTGCGTGGCGCTGGTGGCCCTGTCAACCCTGCAGTCGCGCCCGCCGGTCACGAAAACCCGGTTGCTGCTTAACCCGCGTGATGTCGATATTCACCTGCTCAGCGGCAACACCTGCAACAACTGGTCATCGCAGCACTCCTATGCCATCGGGTTGGGGAGCCTGATTACCACCTCGCTGAACACCTTCTCCACCTTTATGGTGCACGACAAAACCAACTACAACATCAATGAGCCGAGCAGTTCCGGTAAAACCCTGACCATTGAGTTCGTCAACCAGCGGCACTATCGCGCACAGCAGTGCTTCATGTCGGTGAAGGTGGTGGATAACGCCGACGGCTCGACCATGATGGATAAGCGTTACTTTGTCACCAGCGACAACCAGCTTTCGATTCAGAACGACCTGCTGAGCAGCCTCTCTGAGGCGCTGAAGCAGCCGTGGCCGGCGCGGATGCAGGAGATGTTAAAGCAGTATCAGCCGTCGCAAAGTATCGCGCTTACCCATTTCTATCAGGCGCATCAGCTATTAATGAACGGAGACGTTGATTCGCTGGGCAAAGCCAGTAGCCTGCTTGCCGACGTGAATAAGCAGTCGCCGGACTTTACCTATGCGTGGGCGGAAAAGGCGCTGGTTGACGTATTGCGCCATTCTCAGCAGCCGCTGGATGAGAAACAGCTCGCCGATCTGTACAGCGAAATAACCCGGGTGGGTAATATGCCGGGGATTAAAGATATGGCAATATTTTATCAGATTAAAACGGTGGATATGCTGGGCAAAGGAAAAGTGGATGAAGCCTATGACGCGATTAATGCCGGGATTGATCTGGAAATGTCGTGGATGAATTACGTGCTGCTGGGCAAAGTCTACGAAATGAAAGGGCAGAACCGGGAAGCTGCCGATGCCTACCTGACGGCGTTTAATTTACGCCCGGGTGAGAATACATTTTACTGGATTGAAAACGCCGTATTCCAGACCTCCGTGACCCGCGTGGTTCCGTATCTCGATAACTTCCTCGCTTCAGAATAAGTAAACCCTCATCATGGTCATGGTTTTGGCCGTGGTGAGGTTAAAATTATGTTTCTCATGAGCCACCGGGTTGTTATTTTTTATAACCTCTCCGGTTCCGCATGTAACACTTTTTCAACATGAAGTTGACCTCATAACCCAATGAAAAACATCTAAATTTACCTTTTCCTGATATCAACATGTCATCCTGATATGTTGCGCGAAAAAGGTCAAAATATCATTTGTCTGATGTTTGCAGTTATTTCACTTTATCTTTAGGACTTATCTCGTACTAATCCGTAATCTTGTTGGCAGTTGGTCGGGTCAATAAAAGGTTCATCATCATGATCTGTACCTCCCAAATAAACTTAGGAGAAAAGCAAACATGAGTTCTGCCAAGAAGATCGGGCTATTTGCCTGTACCGGCGTAGTCGCCGGTAATATGATGGGGAGCGGTATTGCATTATTACCTGCAAACCTCGCTAGCATCGGTGGTATTGCCATCTGGGGTTGGGTGATTTCTATTATTGGCGCGATGTCTCTGGCTTATGTTTATGCCCGGCTGGCGACCAAGAATCCGCAGCAGGGTGGCCCAATTGCCTACGCCGGTGAAATATCCCCAGCGTTCGGTTTCCAGACCGGCGTGCTTTATTATCACGCCAACTGGATCGGTAACCTGGCAATCGGTATTACCGCCGTCTCTTATTTATCAACATTCTTCCCAATTTTAAATAACCCGGTGCCGGCAGGTATTGCCTGTATCGCCATCGTATGGATATTCACCTTCGTGAATATGCTCGGCGGGACTTGGGTGAGCCGCCTGACAACAATTGGCCTGGTACTGGTACTTATTCCGGTGGTCATGACCGCGGTGGTCGGCTGGCACTGGTTTGATGCCGCAACCTATCAGGCAAACTGGAACACCTCCAGCACCACTGACAGCCACGCGGTAATCAAAAGTATCCTGCTCTGCCTGTGGGCCTTTGTCGGGGTAGAATCTGCCGCCGTGAGTACCGGGATGGTGAAAAACCCGAAACGCACCGTGCCGCTGGCCACCATGCTGGGCACCGCGATGGCCGGTATCGTCTACATCGCCGCGACCCAGGTGATTGCGGGTATGTATCCTGCCTCTCAGATGGCCGCATCCGGTGCGCCGTTTGCAGTGAGCGCCTCCACCATTCTCGGCGGCTGGGCTGCGCCGATGGTTTCCGCCTTCACCGCCTTTGCCTGCCTGACTTCGCTGGGCTCGTGGATGATGCTGGTGGGTCAGGCCGGCGTACGTGCCGCCAATGACGGTAACTTCCCGAAAGTGTATGGCGAACTCGACAGCAACGGTATTCCGAAAAAAGGCCTGCTGCTGGCCGCGGTGAAAATGACCGCGCTGATGGTGCTGATTACCCTGATGAACTCTACCGGCGGCAAAGCGTCTGACCTGTTCGGTGAGCTGACCGGTATCGCGGTACTGCTGACCATGCTGCCTTACTTCTACTCCTGCGTTGACCTGATTCGCTTCGAAGGCATCAATGTACGCAACTTCGTCAGCCTGATTTGCTCCGTACTCGGCTGCGCGTTCTGCTTCATCGCCCTGATGGGGGCAAGCTCCTTCGAACTGGCCGGTACCTTTATCGTCAGCCTGATTATCCTGATGTTCTACGGTCGCAAAATGCACCAGCGCCAGAACAACGACAACTCCGCTGATAGCAGCACCGCCAGCGCGCATTAATCAGCAACCCTATTCCTGAGGCTCCTTCCATCACCTGTCACGACGTGGCGGGAGGGGCTTTCTTTATCTGGAGATTTGACTATGAACGTTATCGCAATCATGAATCACATGGGTGTCTACTTCAAAGAAGAACCCATCCGTGAACTGCATCGCGCCCTCGAACGCCTGGACTTCCGTATTGTCTACCCGAACGACCGTGAAGACTTATTAAAACTTATCGAAAACAATGCGCGTCTGTGCGGCGTGATCTTCGACTGGGATAAATACAATCTCGAACTGTGCGAAGACATCAGCAAAATGAACGAATACATGCCGCTGTACGCCTTTGCGAACACTTACTCAACGCTGGACGTGAGCCTCAACGATCTGCGGATGCAGGTTCGCTTCTTCGAATATGCGCTGGGCGCAGCGGAAGATATTGCCAACAAAATCAAACAGAATACCGACGAGTATATCGACACCATTCTGCCGCCGCTGACCAAAGCGCTGTTTAAATACGTGCGTGAAGGCAAATATACCTTCTGTACCCCAGGCCATATGGGCGGTACCGCGTTCCAGAAAAGCCCGGTCGGCAGCATCTTCTACGATTTCTTTGGTTCTAATACCATGAAATCCGATATCTCGATTTCGGTTTCTGAACTCGGTTCTCTGCTGGACCACAGCGGCCCGCACAAAGAAGCGGAAGAGTACATCGCCCGCGTCTTCAACGCGGAACGCAGCTACATGGTGACCAACGGGACCTCTACCGCCAACAAAATTGTCGGCATGTATTCCGCCCCGGCCGGTAGCACCGTGCTGATTGACCGTAACTGCCATAAATCGCTGACCCATCTGATGATGATGAGCGACATTACGCCAATCTACTTCCGCCCGACCCGCAACGCCTACGGTATCCTCGGCGGTATCCCGCAGAGCGAATTCCAGCATGCGACCATCGCGAAGCGCGTGAAAGAAACCCCGAACGCGACCTGGCCGGTGCACGCGGTTATCACCAACTCCACCTATGACGGTCTGCTGTACAACACGGACTACATCAAGAAAACCCTGGATGTGAAATCCATCCACTTTGACTCCGCGTGGGTGCCTTACACCAACTTCTCGCCGATTTATGAAGGCAAATGCGGGATGAGCGGCGGCCGCGTCGAAGGGAAAGTGATTTACGAAACCCAGTCCACGCACAAACTGCTGGCGGCGTTCTCTCAGGCCTCGATGATTCACGTTAAAGGCGACGTGAACGAAGAAACCTTTAACGAAGCCTACATGATGCACACCACCACTTCTCCGCACTACGGCGTGGTGGCCTCGACGGAAACCGCGGCGGCGATGATGAAAGGCAACGCCGGTAAGCGCCTGATTGACGGCTCTATCGAACGTTCAATCAAGTTCCGTAAAGAGATCAAACGCCTGAAAGGCGAGTCCGACGGCTGGTTCTTCGACGTCTGGCAGCCGGAACATATCGATGGCGCTGAATGCTGGCCGCTGCGCTCCGACAGCGCGTGGCACGGCTTCAAAAACATCGATAACGAGCACATGTATCTCGACCCGATTAAAGTCACGCTGCTGACTCCGGGGATGAAGAAAGACGGCACCATGGATGAGTTCGGTATTCCGGCGAGCATCGTGGCGAAGTATCTCGACGAGCACGGTATCGTGGTCGAAAAAACCGGTCCGTACAACCTGCTGTTCCTGTTCAGTATCGGTATCGACAAAACCAAAGCGCTGAGCCTGCTGCGTGCGCTGACCGATTTCAAACGCGCGTTCGACCTGAACCTGCGGGTGAAAAACATGCTGCCGTCGCTGTATCGTGAAGATCCGGAATTCTACGAAAACATGCGCGTTCAGGAACTGGCGCAGAACATTCATAAACTGATTGAGCACCACAACCTGCCGGATCTGATGTTCCGCGCGTTCGAAGTGCTGCCGACCATGATGATCACGCCGTACGCCGCGTTCCAGAAAGAGCTGCACGGTCAGACCGAAGAGGTGTATCTCGAAGAGATGGTGGGCCGCGTCAACGCCAATATGATCCTGCCGTATCCTCCGGGAGTGCCGCTGGTGATGCCGGGTGAAATGATCACCGAAGAGAGCCGTCCGGTGCTGGAGTTCCTGCAGATGCTGTGCGAAATCGGCGCCCACTATCCGGGCTTCGAAACCGATATCCACGGCGCCTATCGTCAGGCGGATGGTCGTTACACCGTTAAAGTGCTGAAAGAAGAAAATAACAAATAATCGATGCACAACAGGGAAGTGGCTTGCCACTTCCCTTTTTCACGCTGCAAGGAGAACACATGAAAACACCCTCACAGCCGCGCGCGATTTATTACATCGTTGCGATCCAAATCTGGGAATATTTCAGCTTTTACGGCATGCGTGCCTTACTCATCCTCTACCTCACCCATCAGCTCGGCTTTGATGACAGCCACGCTATCAGCCTGTTCAGCGCTTACGCTTCCCTCGTGTACGTCACTCCTATTCTCGGCGGCTGGCTTGCCGACCGCCTGCTCGGCAACCGCACGGCGGTGATTGCCGGCGCACTGTTAATGACGCTTGGCCACGTGGTGCTGGGCGTGGAATCCGATTCCACCTGGAGCCTGTACCTCGCGCTGGCGATCATTATCTGCGGCTACGGCCTGTTCAAATCCAACATCAGCTGCCTGCTGGGCGAGCTCTACGCCGTTGACGACCCTCGCCGCGACGGCGGTTTTTCGCTGCTGTACGCCGCCGGTAACGTCGGCTCCATCGCCGCGCCTATCGCCTGTGGGCTGGCGGCGCAGTGGTACGGCTGGCATATCGGCTTTGCGCTGGCGGGAATCGGCATGTTTGTCGGCCTGATGATTTTCCTCAGCGGTAGCCGCTACTTCCGCCACGCGCGCGGCGTCGATAAACAGGCGCTGCGGGCGGTAAAGTTTGTGCTGCCGACCTGGGGCTGGCTGGTGGTGATGCTCTGCGTTGCGCCGGTGTTTTTCACGCTGCTGCTGGAGAATAACTGGTCCGGCTATCTGCTGGCGATCGTGTGCGTGTTCGCCGCCCAGATGGTAGCGCGCATTATGGTCAAATCGCCGGAGCATCGCCGCGCGCTGTGGCAAATCGTTCTGCTGATGCTGACCGGGACTCTGTTCTGGGTTCTGGCGCAGCAGGGCGGGAGTTCGATCAGCCTGTTCATCGACCACTTTGTTAACCGTCATCTGCTGAATATTGAGGTGCCGACCGCGCTGTTCCAGTCGGTTAACGCCGTGGCGGTGATGGCGGCGGGCGTCGTGCTGGCGTGGCTGATAAGGCCGGAAGGCGCGACCCGCTCGGCGCTGCGCGTGTGGCTGAAGTTCGCCTTTGGCCTGGTGCTGATGGGCTGCGGCTTTATGCTGCTGGCGCTTAACGCGCGCCACGGCGCGGCGGAAGGGCAGGCATCAATGGGCATGATAGTGGCCGGCCTGGCGCTGATGGGCTTTGCCGAACTGTTTATCGACCCGGTAGCGATGGCGCAGATCACCCGCCTCAATATGCCCGGCGTCACCGGGGTACTGACCGGGATTTATATGCTGGCGACCGGCGCGGTAGCCAACTGGCTGGCGGGAGTGGTGGCGCAGCAGACCACCGAGTCGCAGATCAGCGATACGGCGATTGCCGCGTATCAGCACTTCTTTGCCCAAATGGGCGAATGGACGCTGGGCTGCGTGGCGGTGATTGTCGTCGTCGCCTTCGCCGCCGCGTTTAGCGTCGGCAAACGCCGCGCGGCCGCCGGTGAACTTCCCGGCGGCGGCGCCTAGCCCCGTCTGGCGACAGGTCCGGCTTACCGGGGCTACAAAATCGTGCTGGCTGGTAGCCCGGCTAAGGCGTTTACACCGCGAGCCGGGGATCGGTAACCCCAACAGTGGAGCGACAAGCCGCTCCTTGCACCGTTTACTGAACAGGAGGAGGATATTCTGGCAGGCGCGGAAGCCGAAGATAAAAAACTGTTACTGAAGCAATGGCTGAGCGAAATCAGCCGGAATTGAAGCCAGGCTCCTTAAGATTGTTCTTTGGCGTCGACGCCGGAACAGGCCGCGCTGGAGAGTGACCTGGTTCAATTATCGAAGCAAGTTTGCAAGCAGGGTTATGAGGAACCAACATGTCTGAACAACAAGCACAAGGTGCCGATGAGGCAATTGACCTTAATAATGAACTGAAAACCCGTCGTGAAAAACTGGCCGCGCTGCGCGAGCAGGGCGTGGCGTTCCCGAACGATTTTCGCCGTGACCACACTTCTGACCAGCTCCATGCGGAATTTGATGGTAAGGAAAACGACGAGCTCACCTCTCTGAACGTCGAGGTCGCCGTGGCTGGCCGCATGATGACCCGCCGGATTATGGGGAAAGCCTCTTTCGTCACCTTACAGGACGTCGGCGGCCGCATTCAGCTGTACGTCGCCCGCGACGATCTGGCGGAAGGCGTCTACAACGAACAGTTTAAGAAATGGGATCTTGGCGACATCATCGCCGCCCGCGGTAAGCTGTTTAAAACCCAGACCGGCGAACTCTCCATTCACTGCACCGAGCTGCGCCTGCTGACCAAGGCATTGCGCCCGCTGCCGGACAAGTTTCACGGCCTGCAGGATCAGGAGGCGCGCTATCGTCAGCGCTATCTGGATCTGATCTCCAACGAAGAGTCGCGCCACACCTTCAAGGTGCGTTCGCAGATCCTCGCCACCATGCGTCAGTTCATGGTCGCGCGCGGCTTTATGGAAGTCGAGACTCCGATGATGCAGGTGATCCCCGGCGGCGCCTCCGCGCGTCCGTTCATCACCCATCACAACGCGCTCGATCTGGATATGTATCTGCGCATCGCGCCGGAGCTGTATCTGAAACGGCTGGTGGTCGGCGGCTTCGAACGGGTGTTCGAAATCAACCGCAACTTCCGTAACGAAGGCATCTCCGTGCGCCACAACCCTGAGTTCACCATGATGGAACTCTATATGGCGTATGCGGATTACAAAGATCTGATCGAACTGACCGAATCTCTGTTCCGCACGCTGGCGCAGACCGTGCTGGGGAAAACCGAAGTCCCGTACGGCGACCAGGTGTTCGACTTCGGCAAGCCGTTTGAAAAACTGACCATGCGCGAAGCGATCAAGAAATACCGTCCGGAAACCGAGATGGCGGATCTGGATAACTTCGAGGCGGCAAAAGCGCTGGCGGAATCCATCGGTATTCACGTTGAGAAGAGCTGGGGGCTGGGGCGTATCGTCACCGAGATTTTCGACGAAGTAGCGGAAGCCCATCTGATCCAGCCAACCTTTATCACCGAGTATCCGGCGGAGGTTTCGCCGCTGGCGCGCCGTAACGACGTGAACCCGGAAATCACCGATCGCTTCGAGTTCTTTATCGGCGGGCGTGAAATCGGCAACGGCTTTAGCGAGCTGAACGACGCGGAAGACCAGGCCCAGCGTTTCCAGGATCAGGTCAACGCCAAAGCGGCGGGGGATGATGAAGCGATGTTCTACGACGAAGACTACGTCACCGCGCTGGAATATGGCCTGCCGCCGACGGCCGGTCTGGGCATCGGTATCGACCGCATGGTGATGCTGTTTACCAACAGCCATACCATTCGCGACGTGATTCTGTTCCCGGCAATGCGTCCGCAGAAGTAAATCCCGCTAAAACCAGGTCCCCTCGTTTCCCTGAACCGGGGGGCCCTTATTTCGACGTGTTTAATTCCGACGAGCAATAATTGCGAATCAGCTTACTCCGGACACCTTATGTGCTATAACAGCGCGCATAAAAAACATAAGGTGTTAATTAAATGAAAAAAATAAAATTAATTGTTGGTGGCGTGATCTGTGCAAGTTATTTATTTACGTCAGTGTTATCAATGGCAAGTGATAATATCAACAACCATACCGTTCATTTTGATAAAGGCAGCAACGGCACGATAATAAAAAGCACCGTGACCGGTGACGGTGTTAACGACTATACGCTGGAGGCGAAAGCGGGCCAGATGATGCATATCAATATGAACAGCCAGCGGCCGCATCCTTATTTCAATGTTATCGCTCCTGATAATAATTCGATTTTTAACGGTTCTCTGAGCGGTGATACCTTTGAGCAACGTCTGATGAGCAGCGGTAAATATACGGTGCGGGTTTATCAGATGGGCGGAGCGCGCGATGAAAGGAAAACCAGCGCTTACGCGCTGACGTTTAAAATTACCGACTAATATTTGGCGGCTGTCTATTCAGGCTGTCCCGGAGGCGGCGCGCTGCGCCTGTCCGGGCTACCGGCCCGCAGACGGTGGGGAACCCGTAGCCCGGTCAGCGCAGCGCCACCGGGAAACAAAGCGCAGAGTGGCTGAATTTCCCGGAGGCGATGCTGCACATCTGTCCGGGCTACCGGCCCGCAGACGGCGGGGAACCCGTAGCCCGGTCAGCGCAGCGCCACCGGGGAAACAAAGCGCAGAGTGTTGCAGAACGGGCCTGTTCCCGGGTTAAAGCCCTTCGGTGACGATTTTTGCCGCCGCGGCTAACACCTCTTTGCGGCTTTTCGCATCCTGCTGCGGCTGGGTAAAATAGGTCACCAGCACCAGCGGGGCATGATTTTCCGGCCAGATCACCGCGATATCGTTGGTGGTGCCGTAATCTCCGGCGCCGGTTTTATCCCCGACCGCCCAGCTTGCGGGCAGGCCTGCGCGAATGCTTTGCCCGCCGGTGGTATTGCCTTTTAGCCACGTCACTAACTGGGCGCGCTGCTGTTCACCCAGCGCATTGCCCAGCGTCAGCTTGCGCAGGCTTTCGGCCATCGCCAACGGGGTGGTGGTATCGCGCTTATCGCCGGGAATCGCGCTGTTCAGCGCCGGCTCCGTACGATCGAGACGAAAAGTGACATCCCCGATACTCTGGGCGAATGCGGTCACCTTTTCCGGTCCGCCAAGGTAGCTAATCATCTTATTCATCGCGGTATTGTCGCTGTACTGCAGCGCCGCCGCGCTGAGTTCCGCCAGGGTCATTCCGCTTTGCAGATGTTTTTCGGTGATCGGGCTCCAGACCACTAAATCCGATTTTTTAATCTCCAGCCTTTTATTCACCACCTCTGGATTGCTTTCGCTCTGTTTTAACACCGCGGCGGCGGCCATCACTTTACCGGTGCTGCACATGGCAAAACGTTCATCGCCGCGATAGAGGGTTTGCGAATCATCTGCCGTGTTAATCAGCGCTACGCCCAGCCGACCGCCGGAACGTTTTTCTAAATCAGCCAGCTTTTGCTGGATAGCATCGGCACTGGCCCATAATGAACCGCTCGCCAGCAGCAGCGGAACGGCGGCGGCGGCCATCAGGGCGGTTTTACGCCACGAACTTTTCAACATCTCAGACTCCTTGATAGTGATGAGCTGCCTGGACTATCCGCGACTCCCGCGCTTTTGACAAGCACTATGTCGATGATGGAATTCCATCATAAATTCGTTATTCGTCCTCCTCTGCGCCTGCTTATAGTGTCTCCCCCCGGCAAAATAAAATCAGGAGCCGCTATGTTCCCGTCACAGTTACCAAAACCGCGCCATCCCGCCGCCTCGGCGATCCCCTCGCTGCGTTGGGCCATTATTGGCCCCGGCTGGATTGCCGAGCGCTTTGTGAAATCGTTAAAAGAGCTCAGCCGCCAGCGGGTGGTTGCCGTCTCCTCGCGCACGCAGCAAAAAGCCGACGATTTCGCCGCCCGCTGGGGGATCCCGCAGGCTTATGCTCAGGTGGATGAGATGCTGGCGCGACCGGATATTGATGCGGTTTACGTTGCCACGCCGCATAACCACCACTTTCCCGACGGGCTGCGGGTGCTGCAGGCGGGCAAACATGTGCTGATTGAAAAGCCGTTTGCGCTGAACCGGCGGGAAGGCGCGGCGCTGAAAGCGGAGGCCATGAAGCAGGGGACCCTGGCGATGGAGGCGATGTGGTGCGACTACGCGCCGAAGTATGACGTGATTCGCCAGCTGCTGGAGGACGGCGTGCTGGGCGATCTGCACACGCTGCTCGCCGATCACGGCGAGTTTTTTACCCCGGATCATCGCATTTTTAATGCCGATCTCGCCGGCGGGCCGATGATGGATCTCGGCAGCTATCTGACCTCATTCTGCGTGATGGTCGGCGGCGTGCCGCAGGACATTATCGCCCGCGGGCGTCCCGCCCAAAGAGGCGTCAACGGGCAGATTTCGATGCTGTTTAACTGGGAAAACGGCTTACAGGGATTGCTCAATACCACCCTGTTCAGCAACACGCCGGGCGGCGCGGTGGTGGCCGGGCGCGATGCGACCCTTACCCTCGACGGGCAGTTCTACGCGCCGGGGAATTTTACCCTCGCCGCCAGCCAGGGCGGGCAGGTGCTGCGCTGGGAGGAGCCGCGCAACCGCTACGACCAGCTGTTTTATCAGGCCGAACATTTTGCCTGGTGCGTGGGGCAAGGGCTTACGGACTCGCCGATCCGCCCGCTGGCCGGGGCAACGGCGCGCCGTTAACGCTCCTCGTTAAATATCACGCCAATCTGCCGCCGCACTTCGTCCATCACGCTCAGGTTTTCCAGCACCCCGTATGCCGACCGCATACGGGGCTTTTTTACGCCAGCGGTTCGACGCTGACAAACTGCCCTTGCCGCAGGGAAAGCACGGCGGCTTCGGCGATAGCCTGCGCCCGCAGCCCGTCCAGCAGCCCCGGCAGGTCCGTCACCGCTTCTCCGCCTAGCGAGCGGACAAAAGCATCCAGATGCGCGTAGTACGACCCCTCGACGCGACTGAACCAGTCCGGATAGAGTCCGGGCTGAATGCAGCGCGCTCCCTGCCACAGCGTGACGCCGCGCGATGCCTGACTGCCGGACTCTATCACTCCCTGCGGGCCGAGCAGGCTGATGCGCTCATCGTAGCCGTGGCCGGTGCGCCGGGTGTTGTCCAGCTGCGCCAGCGCGCCGCCGCGCATCCGCAGCATGACAATGGAGGTATCGACATCGTCGAATTCGGCAATTTCCGCCAGCGCCAGCGCAGCCCCCAGCGCGGCGACGGTCGTCACTTCATCACCGGTAAGAAAGCGCAGCAGGTCAAAGAAGTGAATCGCCTGGTCGCGCATCTGGCCGCCGGAGCTGCGCAGATATTCCAGCGGCGGCATAACCGATGCCCGACATACCATCTGAACCAGTTCGATTTTGCCAATCGCGCCCGCCTCGATCTCCCGGCGCAGCTGCTGGTGGCTGGCGTCGAAGCGGCGGTTAAAGCCAACGGTCACCGGTACCCCGAGCGGCAGCACTTTCTCGACGACCTGGCGGGCGCGGGCCAGCGAAAGATCGATCGGTTTTTCGCAGTAGACCGCTTTTCCCGCGCGCGCGGCGGCTTCCAGCAGCGCCGCGTGTGAAGGCGTCGAGCTGGCGATCAGTACCGCGTCAATGGCGTCGCTATTGATGGCTTCGGCAACGGTTACCGCCCGCGCGCCGTAGCGGGAAGCCAGCGCTTTCGCCCGCTCGGGATCGGCGTCGGCCACCATGGCCAGAAGGGTTCGCTCATGGCGAGCTAGGCTGGCGGCGTGAACCTGGCCAATAAAACCGCTGCCCAACAATGCAAAACGAATGCAGGTCATTTTTTTCTCCAGAAAGAGGGATTTAGCGTTGCCAAAGTAATCCGTTTGCTACACTGACCGACACGGGCGTTTTGATGGATTTCCATCATGGGGGAGACGAGACGATGAAAAGCATTTCGCTGGAGGCGCTGGCTAAACGGATTGGCGTGGGCGTCGCGACCGTTGACCGGGTGCTTAACGAACGCGGCGGCGTGTCGCCGGAAACCACGCGCAGGGTGCTGCAGGCCGCGCGGGAGGCCGGGCTGAAGCGCATTCTGCCGGAAGAGCGCCGTCTCCCGTGGCAAATAGAAGTGTTTCTCAGCGATAACGATTCGCGCTTTTTCTCCCGTCTGACGCAGGATTTCGCCGACGTGGCGGATAGCCTTGGCTATCGCCGGCTGACGCTGCACCGCACGCTGGTGGCGGAGTCCGCGCCGGAAAAGCTGGCGAAAAGCCTTATCCGCAGCAGCAAAAAGCGCCATGCGATAATTGTCTTTGGCAACGAACATCCGCGGGTCTATGACGCCTTGCGCCAGTGTCGCGAGGCGAACGTGCCGGTGATTACGCTGGTCACCGATCTCCCCGGCGCGCAGAGGCTTTGCCACGTCGGGATCGATCAGCAGCAGGCCGGCCGCACCGCGGGCATGATGATGGGGTTAATGGCGCACTGGTCTGGAGAAGTGCTGATGCTCAGCGGGCGCCAGGACTTCAGCGCTCATCGCTTGCGGATTCAGGGATTTCGCGAGGTGATTAGCCAGCGCTTTCCGCATCTGCTGCTGGGCGAGGTTTTGGCGGGGGAGGACAACCGACAGCGAATCGACCGCCTGCTGGAAGAGGCCCTGCGCCGCAACCGCGACGTGGTGGGCATCTACAATACCGGGCTGGGCAACACGCAGGTGGCGCAGGCGCTGGCTCGCCATCGCCGCTACGGCGAGTGCTGCTGGATGACCCATGAACGCTACAGCACCACCCGTGAACAGCTGGCCCAGGGGGGAATGGCGCTGACGATCGATCAAAACCCGCGCCAGCATGCCCGTCTGGCGGTGGAGCTGGCCCTGCGCCATCTGGAAACCGGCTATCAGCCGCATCTGTTCAGCGACGGCAAGGTCGAATTTATCCTTTACAGCGCTGAAAACGTCGACTGAGCGCCCGCGGCCCGCGGGGCGACATCCCCTTTTACACCCTATCTCCTGTCTCGTTTTAAACCGCTGCCGCTATCGGCGCGCCGCGCGGCAAACCGTCGCCTGCCTCTCATTTTTTGCGCATTTATGCGTCAATGTTAGATGTGTGTCAAAGTTCTGTTAACACGTAGTTTTAAAATTTTCATTTCAGTTATTTACTTATAAAAGTTTCATATGTGTTGTTAATGAAATAAACGGTCTGGAATTTTTCTTCCGCTATAAATGGACTAATGTTTCAAAAAACCATTTTAAAACAACTGAATTTTGTGATTTCGATCAACAACAAAAAATGCACCAGCGCGCGGGCTGTTTTTTCAAAAAGCTGGAAAAGCAGGCGCTTAACGCACAATTAATGAAACTATTTTTTCATTTTACCTTACCTAACCGATGTACCTGAAAATAAAGGATCCACGATGAATATTAAGAAAACGGTTGTTGCCTCTTTGATAGCCTGCATGCTGCCAGCGGTCGTGATGGCGAAAGATATTTCGGTCGGTGTTTCCATGGCGCTATTCGATGACAACTTCCTGACGATTCTGCGCACCGCAATGCAAAAAGAGATGCAAAAAGATGGCGTTAAGGCGCAGGTGGAAGATGCCAAAGGCGACGTCTCCCAGCAGCTACAGCAGGTACAGAACTTTATTGGCCAGGGCGTCGACGCGATTATCGTCAACCCGGTCGACACCAACGCGGTCAAACCGATTATGGACCAGGCGACCAAAGCGGGCATTCCGCTGATCTTTGTTAACCGCCGCCCGCAGGCGCAGCTGACCGACAAAATGGCCTACGTTGGCTCCGACTCGGTGCTGGCGGGGCGCTTACAGATGGAAGCGTTAGCCAAAGCGATGAACGGCAAAGGGAACGTCGCCATTCTGCTCGGCGACCTGGCGAATGAATCGACCCGTGACCGCACCAAAGGCGTCGAAGAGGTGGTGGCGAAGTACCCGGATATCAAAATCGTGCAGAAGCAGACCGCGAAATTTACCCGCAACGATGCCGTTGACGTGGTCAGTAACTGGATGACCAGCGGCGAAGACATTCAGGCCATCGCCTCCAACAACGATGAAATGGCTATCGGCGCGCTGCAGGCGCTGGGTAAAAACCCGAACCATATCCTGATTGCCGGGGTGGACGGGACGCCCGATGCCCTGCAAATGCTCAAAAACGGCAAGATGATCGCCACGATTTTCCAGGATGCCAAAGGGCAGGGCGAAGGCGCTGTGGATGCCGCCATTAAGCTGGCCAACGGCGAGAAAGTGGAAAAGATCATCGACGTCCCTTACCAGCTGATCACCAAAGACAACATGGCTGAGTTCGTTAATCGCAACCAGAAATAGTCGCTCAGGGTACGGAGGTGAAGTATGAACGCTTTTGCACTTGAAGCCGAAGGGATCAGTAAATTCTTCCCCGGCGTGAAGGCGCTCGACAACGTCTCATTACGCGTGCGCCCGGGGACGGTGCACGCGCTGATGGGCGAAAACGGCGCCGGAAAATCCACGCTGATGAAATGCCTGATCGGGATCTACCGTCCCGATAAGGGCGCGATCCGCGTTAAAGGGGAGCCGGTCCAGTTTCAGGATACGATGGACGCGCTGCGCGCCGGGATCTCGATGATCCACCAGGAGCTGAATCTGGTGCCGCATATGACGGTGGCGGAAAATATCTGGCTCGGCCGCGAGCCGATGAAATACGGTTTTGTCGATCATCGCCAGCTTGCCCGCCAGACGCAGGATCTGCTGGATAAACTCAATATCCGGCTATCCGCCGACCGGCTGGTGGGGGAGTTAAGTATCGCCTCCCAGCAGATGGTGGAAATTGCCAAAGCGGTTTCGTGGAACGCGGATATTGTGATTATGGATGAGCCGACCTCGGCGTTAACCGAAAGCGAAGTGGCGCATCTGTTTACCATTATTCGCGATTTACGCCAGCAGGGAAAAGCCATTATTTATATCAGCCATAAAATGGATGAGATTTTCGCGATTACCGATGAGATCAGCGTATTTCGCGATGGCACCTGGGTCGGCAGTAAACATACCACCGAGTTTACCCGTCAGTCGCTGATCACCCAGATGGTCGGCCGGGAGCTCACCCAGCTCTTTCCCAAGTTCAATAACGCCATTGGCGAAGAGGTGCTGACCGTCCGCAATCTGTCGCGCAAGGGGGTCTTTCACGATATCAACTTTAGCGTACGCCGCGGCGAAATCCTCGGCGTGGCGGGGCTGGTGGGGGCCGGGCGTAGCGAAGTGATGGAGAGCCTGTTCGGCATGGATAAAGCCGATAGCGGCGAAGTGCTGATTGAGGGAGTGCCGGTCACGATTGACTCGCCTTCGACGGCGATTGAAAAAGGGATGGCGCTGCTGACGGAAGACCGCAAAAAGTCCGGACTGTTTCTCGTGCTGTCGGTGCTGGAGAATATGAGCATCGTCAAAATGCCGGAATATATCGGTAAAACCGGCTTTGTTCAGCACCTCAAAATGGCCGAAGACTGCATGGAGCAGATCCGCCGCCTGAATATTAAAACCCCCACCATGGATCAGATTATTAATAACCTCAGCGGCGGTAATCAGCAGAAGGTACTGATTGCCCGCTGGCTGCTGGCCCAGCCGAAAATACTGATTCTCGATGAGCCGACGCGCGGAATCGACGTCGGGGCGAAAGCGGAAATTTACCATCTGATCAGCGAGCTGGCCAACCGCGGCGTGGCGGTGATTATGGTCTCTTCAGAATTGCCGGAGATTCTCGGGATGAGCGATCGGGTGATGGTCATGCATGAAGGGCGTATTACCGGCATCCTCAATAAAGAGGACGCCGACCAGGAAACCATTTTGTCGTTGGCATCCCATTGAGGCACAGAGAATGAGCAATATGAAAATAACGGCGACCCCGATCACTGAGAAACCCTCTTTCTTTGGGCAATTACGCCACCGGCTGCCGAAAGATACCGGGATATTTATCGTCATGCTGGTGATTGCCCTGACGTTTGAAATTGCCGGCTGGTACGTCCGCGACCAGTCCTTTTTATTAAACACCAATCGCCTGATATTAATTGTTTTGCAGGTAGCGATTATCGGTATTATCGCCGTCGGGGTCACCCAGGTCATTATTACCACCGGCATTGACCTCTCCTCCGGCTCGGTGATCGCTCTCGCCGCCGTGGTGGCGGCAAGCCTCGCGCAAACCTCCGATAGCCTGTCGCCGATGTTCCCGTCACTGGTCAATATGCCGGCGATTATCCCGATTGGCGCCGGCATCGGCGTCGGTCTTCTCTGCGGCTTAACCAACGGCTTTCTGGTGACCCGCACCGGCATCCCGCCGTTTATCGCGACGCTTGGAATGATGGTGTCGGCGCGCGGTCTGGCGCAGTACTACACCCAGGGCAACCCCATCAGCTTCCTATCCGACAGCTTTACCGCCATCGGCCAGGGGGCGATGCCGGTGATTATTTTCTTCGTCGTCGCCGCGGTCTTCCATATCGCCCTGAAGCATACCCGCTACGGTAAATACGTTTACGCTATCGGCGGTAACATGACGTCGGCCAAGGTCTCCGGTATCAACGTGAATAAATACCTGGTGATCGTCTATGCCATCGCCGGGGCGCTCTCCGGCCTGGCGGGCGTGGTGCTGGCGGCGCGCGTCAGCAGCGGGCAGTCGAGCATGGGCATGTCCTACGAACTGGATGCTATCGCCGCGGCGGTTATCGGCGGCAGCAGCCTGATGGGCGGGGTGGGGCGCATCACCGGGACCTTAATCGGCGCGATGATCCTCGGCCTGATTAAAAGCGGGTTTACCTTTGTCGGCGTCGACGCCTACGTGCAGGATATTATCAAAGGCATCATTATCGTCGCGGCGGTGACTATCGATATGCGCCGCAACCGCAAAAAGCATTGATTTTTTATGGCCTGCAGCCGCTATCGCCGTAGGCCATAAATTATTTTAAATAAGAATTTACTTAATCCAGTTCACACTTTTGTTCGGTCGCCATTGTCATTACGCAGGGGCGCTTAGATAATCCGCCGAAATAACCCATTTTTATGATGGCGTGCTACTGCGAAAGCAGGCAAGACCAAAATAGAAATGCTCTCCCGCCAAGGGGAGCGTCTCTGTTTTGGTCTTTTTTTTTGCCCCAACACCAGGGAACACTATGAACTATAACGAAACAGCAGACAAAATCCTCCACGCGGTGGGCGGTGCGGAGAACATCCGTATGCTCACCCATTGCGCGACCCGGCTGCGCATGGAGTTCAACGACCGCGCAAAGGTTAACGATGCGCAGATTGGCGCCCTTCCCGGCGTGATCAGCGTAGTGGAGAAGGGCGGCCAGTTCCAGATAGTTATCGGCAATGAGGTGCAGCAGGTTTATCGCCTGCTCAATAAGGCGCTGCCGGAGAAAAAAGGCCCGGCAGGCGGCGATAAAAACGCGAAGCCGGCCGGCATCGTCGCCCGGATTATCAGCGTCATTTCGACCACCTTTACCCCGGTGATCCCGGCGATTACCGGCGCGGGGATGATTAAAGCGCTGCTGGCCATCCTCAAGCTCACGGGGTGGATTAGCGAAACCAGCTCGACGTATCAGCTGCTGAATATTATTGCCGACGCCGCCTTCTTCTTCCTGCCGGTGCTGCTGGCCTACGGCGCGTCGCTGAAGTTTGAATGCAATCCGATTCTGGCGATGACCCTCGCGGGCGTGCTGCTGCATCCGGGCATCGGCCAGATGCTGGCGGCCGGTAAAGCGGTGGATTTTGTCGGCATCAACGTCCTGCTTTCCGATTACGCCGGTTCGGTGCTGCCGATTATTCTGACCGTGTGGCTGATGTCGTGGGTGGAGCGCTTTGCCGAAAAAGTGTCGCCATCGATTATCAAGTTTTTCGTTAAGCCGATGCTGATTCTGCTGATTACCGCGCCGCTGGCGCTGGTGGTGGTCGGCCCGGCGGGCATTTTGCTTAACGATCTGGTCGCCGCCGGGGCGGGCGCTATCGACCGCCACGCCAGCTGGTTAATCCCGATGCTGATGGGCACCCTGCAGCCCTTCCTGATCATTACCGGCACCGCCTGGGCGATGACGCCGATCGCCACCGGTCAGCTGAGTAAAAGCGGTTACGAGATGATTAACGGCCCGGGGATGCTGGCATCAAACGTGGCGATGGGAGCGGCGACGCTGTGCGTGGCGCTGAAAACCAAAAATAGCAACCTGCGCCAGCTGGCCTCTTCGTCGGGCTTTACCGCGCTGCTGGGGATCACCGAACCGGCGCTGTACGGGGTGCTGCTCAAGTTCCGCCGGGTGCTGATTGCCGCGATGATCGGTGGCGGCTGCGCCGGGGTCTATGCCGGGGTGAGCGGGCTGGTGCGCTACGCGTTTGTCTCGCCAGGCCTCGCGGCGCTGCCGGCGTTTATCGGTGAAAACCCGATGAACATCGTTCATGCGCTGGTGACCTGCGCGATTTCCATCGTGGTGACCTTTACCCTGACCTGGTTTATCGCCTTCAAAGATGTTCCTGAGGAACAAGAAGCGGTGGACGAGGCGCCGCAGCCTGCGGTGAGCGCTAAAAGCGAGGGGGAGACGGAAGTATTAAGCCCGCTGCGCGGTCAGGTGCTGGCGCTCAGCGACGTGAACGACGACGTCTTTTCCGGCGGCCTGCTGGGCGAGGGGCTGGCGATTCGTCCCGAAGAAGGGGTACTGCGCGCGCCGTTTAGCGGCACGGTAATGATGTTTCTGCCCTCCTGCCACGCCGTTGGCCTGCAGAGCGACAGCGGTGTTGAGCTGCTGATCCATATCGGTATCGACACCGTCAATCTTAACGGCCAGCACTTTAGCTCTACGCTGAAGGTGGGTGATAGGGTGGAAGCAGGGCAGGCGCTGATCCGCTTTGATATTCCCGCCATCGAACAGGCCGGATACGACCTGATTACCCCGGTGATCGTGGTCAACGGCGATGGGCAGCGCGCTCTGCGCCTCACCGCCGCCGCGCAGGTGGATTACGGCGAACCCCTGATGGTGCAATCCGCTAAGGAGGCGCAGGTATGATTTATCAACAGCAGGCCCGGTTCCCGGACGGTTTTCTGTGGGGCGCCTCCACCTCGGCCTATCAGGTTGAGGGCGCGTGGAATGAAGACGGTAAAGGGCCGTCGGTAGTCGACATGCTTAGCCATCCGCCGGGAACGGCGGACTTCCGCATCGCCAGCGACCACTATCATCGCGTAGAGGAGGACGTCGCGCTGATGGCGCAGATGGGGCTGAAGGCCTACCGTTTTTCGGTGGCCTGGTCGCGGGTGATACCTGACGGCGATGGCTCGGTGAATCCGGATGGGCTGGCCTTTTATCACCGCCTGATCGACGCCCTGACGCGCCACGGGATCACCCCCATCGTGACGCTCTACCACTTCGATCTGCCGTGGGCGCTGGAGCTAAAAGGCGGCTGGCTGAACCGCAAAACCGGGGAGGCATTCGTGCGCTATGCCAGGCTGCTGTTCAGCGAATTTGCCGCCAAAGTTCCGCTCTGGCTGACCATCAACGAACAGAACACCATGATTCTGCATCCCGGCGCGATTGGCGTGCCCGCCGATCGTGAACTGCCGGATAAGAAGGCGCTGTACCAGCAGAATCATCATATGATGCTGGCCCAGGCGCAGATCTTCGCCCTGTGCCACCGCGAGTTCCCCGGGCTGCGCATCGGCCCGGCGATAAACACCACGTCGATGTACGCCGAAAGCTGTAAGCCGGAGGACGCCATCGCCGCGCATAACTGGGAGACGCTGCGCTGCTGGAGCTTTCTGGACGTTGCGGTGCATGGGCGCTACAACGCCCTGGCGTGGGCCTATATGCAGGATCGCGGCCTCGCGCCGGAACTGCAGCCGGAGGATGCGCTGATTTTGCAGCAGGGGAGGCCGGACTTTATCGCCATTAATTACTACTCGACCGCCACCATTGCCGCCAGCCGGGGCGACGGCGGGGACGTTGCGCCCCGCGCGGGCGATCAGCAAATTATGCTGGGCGAAGAGGGGGTTTATCGTCCGGCGGAAAATCCGTGGGTTGGCAAAACCCCCTACGGCTGGGTTGTTGACCCGGTGGGGCTGCGCCTGACGCTGCGTAAAGTGTGCGAGCGCTACGGTCTGCCGATTCTGATTAGCGAAAACGGGATGGGCGCGCCGGACAAGCTGGAGCATGACGGGACGGTAAATGATGACTATCGCATCGCCTTCTTACAGGCGCATATCGAGCAAATGCGGCTGGCGATAGCCGACGGCGTCGAGCTGATGGGCTACTGCCCGTGGGCGGCGATTGACGTGGTCAGCACCCACCAGGGATACGCCAAGCGCTACGGTTTTATTTATGTCGATCGCGGCGAGGATGACCTGAAGCGCCTGCAAAGGATCTGCAAACGCAGCTTCTGGTGGTATAAGGATGTCATCGCGCAGAACGGCAACCACGACGAGTCGCAGAGATGATTGTTCAGAAGGTGCTCAATAATAGCCTGGTGCTCTCTATGGATGACGATAGCAGGGAGGTCATCGTCATGGGGAAAGGCATTGGCTTCAACAGCAGACCCGGGGATGAGATCGCCCCGGAGAAGATTGAGAAGCTGTTCGTGACCCAGGCGCTCGGCGCCCGCAGCGGCTATCTTGAAGCGCTCTCCGCCATTCCGGACGAGGTGATCGAAATGGCGGCAATGATTATTTCCCGCGCCAATATGCAGCTTGCCAGCAAGGTTCGCGAGCAGATTTTCTTTACCCTCGCCGACCACTTGACCTTTGCCATCGAGCGCAGCCGCAAAGGGATCGCCATTCAAAATCGCCTGCTGCCGGAAGTCAGGCGTTTTTATCCGCAGCAGTTCCGCGTCGCCAGCGAGGCGGTGACGATTATTCGCCAGCAGTACGGGATCGAACTGCCGGAGGAGGAAGCCGGGAATATCGCCTTTCATCTGGTAAACGGCCAGAGCGAGGGCGACGACGTGGCGCAGACCATGCAGTCGGTGAAAATGCTGAAGGATATTTTTAATCTCGTGCAGTACCACTTTAAGCAGCAGATAGACACCGACTCGATAAACTACTCGCGCTTTCTGGTCCATATGCAGTTTTTCCTCCAGCGTTTACAGGAGGGGGAGCTGGACGGCGCGCGGGACAGTTTTCTGCTGGTGCAGGTGATTAAGGCGTATCCGGACGCATACCGCTGCGCGCTGCTAATCCGCGACTACGTCAAAGCCCAGCTCGATATCACCCTCGGCGGCAACGAACTGCTGTGGCTCACCGTTCATCTGGTGCGGATCGCGGGACTGGATGCGTGATTGTGTTCTATTAGTAGGGCGTAATAGCCATTTCTGTTTTTTTTATGGGACATGAGCTCTTTGGAATGACTGAGTTGGCTCATTTGTAGTGTTCTATAAACAGGTTATAATCGCTAACTACGTTCTATTAATAAGACAAGAGAAGCATTATGGCAAAGCCGTCAACCCGAACTTACTCTCGTTACAGTCGCGATGCAGCACGGTTGCTGGGAATGATGATCCGCTCCGCACGCATAGAATCCAGACTCACTATCGAGGAGCTGGCAGAACGTGCTGGCGTGTCGCGTGGGCTGGTTTATCGTGCTGAGGAAGGCGATATGGGATGTGCGATTGGCGCGGTATTTGAACTGGCGACAATAGTGGGCGTGCCGCTGTTTACGCCAGATCGGTCTGCTCTGGCGTTACATATTGCTAATGCAGAGAAAACGTTGTCATTAATGCCGCGTTCGGTTCATCACTCAAGGAAGGTGATAAATGATGACTTCTGAGAATAGCCTTGAGCAAGTGTATGTCTGGATCTGGCTGCCTGGAGCAACAGAACCCGTTGTCGCCGGAGTGTTAAGCAGAGACAACGGTCGGTTTATTTTCAACTACGGCCGCAGTTATCTGGAGCGGAAAGAGGCGATAGCGGTTTATGTGCCGGAGCTTCCTTTAGTCAGAGGCGCAATTGTACCTGCCCCTGGTTTGCAAGTGAAGTGGACAGAAAACTCTTCTGGGGAAGGATGTTTTTAAATCCTTTCATATTTGAAGGCGCGCCAGAAGAGATTTTGAGACTACGTAAGTCGTGGCTTTAATGCGTCCGGTGCCACTGCATTTTCAACGCGGCAAGACAAATAGTCCGTTAACGCGTTTCGATAACCTTTTAAACCTCCGTAGTATCACCGATGCCGAAACTGCAGCGTCGCCGGCAGGTAGCGCTGTAGCGGCTCAGGCGTGTTGCCGTCAATCAGCTGGCTGATTAAATCGTAGCAGTGCCAGGCCAGCTGGCGGTTGTCCTGCTGGACGGTATCAATACGCAGCGACAGCGAATCGTAGAGATAGTGATCGTCAAAACTTGCCAGGTGGATGTCTGAATCCAGCAAATGGTGCTGGCTCATATAGCGCAGCACCCCTTCCAGCAGACCACAGGCGGCGGTAAACAGCGCCTTTGGCGGCCGGCCCAGGCGCGCGCAGAGGGCGGCGAACATCTCATAGCCGGAGCTGGGGTGATAGTTGCCGTTGATCACCCACTCCGGGCGCAGCGCAATGCCCGCCTGAGTCAGACCCTGCGTAAACCCGGCCAGGCGATCGCGGGAGGGCGACAGACGCGGCTGGCCGCCTAAAAACCAGAACTCATCGTGATGCTGAGGCGCGATGCGGGAAATCAGCTCCGCCGTCGGGGTAATCGAATCGGTCATCACCAGCGGCAGCGCGCTTTCAGTAGGACAGCGGTCAAACAGCACCACCGGCAGCTGTTCGCTGAGCTTCAGGTAGTCGGCATCGTTGTGCATACAGGAGGCGACGATCAGGCCGTCAACCTGGCGGGCAATCATGTTATTGACCACCATGCTCTCCTGACCGGGGTTTTCATCGGTACAGGAGATCAGCAGCTGGACGCCCGCTTCGCGGCACAGCATCTCCAGCTCATGGGAAAAGACCGCAAAGCCGTAGTTGGTGATCTCCGGCACCACCAGGCCGATGGTGTGGCTGCGGTTATCGCGCAGCGAGCGGGCGTGAATGCTCGGCTGATAGTGCTGCTCGCGGGCAATCGCCAGCACGCGCTCGCGCGTTTCCTGCGCCACGCGCAGCTCCTTGCCACGACCGTTCAGCACCAGGCTGGCGGTCGCTTTGGAAACGCCCGCCAGTTCGGCGATATCTTTAATGGTTACGCGTTTGGTTTTCATTACGACGCCATGAGCCTGAAAGCAAAACGCTTATTCTATCATGCATGTTCGCAGCGGCCAGTAGCAGAATGCATCCGGCGCGCTGCCGGAGAAAATCAGCTGCGCCGGATAATCGGGGAAGCAGCGGCTGCTCATCACCCCCTCGCCGTCGTTGATGAAAATCTCCACGCTCGACCGATCGATGAAAATCCGCAGCGAGCGCACCTCGCCGCGCCAGTAGCGATAGTGCATTTCGTCGCTGGCGAGGCTGCGTCGCGCCAGACGGATACCGCTGGCGTCGCGCTCCAGGGTTAACGCGCCGCCGAAATCAAGGCTTAGCGCGTCGTCGCCGGCGGTTTGCAGGGCGATTTCCATCGGCGCCAGCGGCAGGGTGTTCCCCGGCCAGCCGTGCGCTTCGCCGCGCAGGGCGGTCAGCTCGCGCAGCGGACGCTGGTAGAGCCGGCCGTCGATAAATTCCAGCTCGCGCAGGCAGGTCATCTGGTGGATCCAGCCGCTGGCAAGCGTCGGCTGAAGCATCTCTTCACCGTCCGGGACGCCCATCCAGCCGACCAGCAGGCGGCGGCCATCGCTGGTGTGCATGGTTTGCGGGGCATAAAACTCAAACCCGGCGTCCAGCTCGTGCAGCTCGCCGTGTTTGAACGCGGCGCGGTGGTCGTCGAAACTACCGGCCATCCACACCGCCGGATAGGTATTGAGGAAGCGCTCGTCTTCGCGGGCAATCCCCTGCGGGCAGCAGATCAGAATATGCTGGTCGCCGAGCGGAAACAGATCCGGACACTCCCACATATAGCCGGCGTCGTCGAGGCCATTGAGGCCGTAGCCGGCGATTTCGCCCTCGCTGCGCCACTGATGAAGGTCCGGGGAGCTGAACAGCAGCACCTTACCGCGCTTTTGCCGATCCTGCGCCCCCAGCACCATGTACCAGCGGTCTTTATGCCGCCAGACCTTCGGGTCGCGCACGTGGCCGGTATAGCCCTCCGGCAGCGGCAGGACCGGACCGATTTTGCGGAAGGTACCGTCGGCGTTTTCCGTCGCCAGGCACTGCCACGCGGTTCGGCCGCCGTCGTCAAACTTCACGTTGCCGGTATAGCACAGGGTGAGCGTACCGTTGTTATCCACCGCGCTGCCGGAGTAGCAGCCGTTGCGGTCGTACTCTTCATCCGGCATCAGCGCAATAGGCTCATGCCGCCAGCGCAGCAGATCCTCTGAACTCCAGTGCGCCCAGCACTTGAACTTATGATCGCAGGCGAGCGGGTTCCACTGGTAGAACAGATGATAGCGCCCGGCAAACTCGACAAAGCCGTTGGGGTCGTTCATCAGCCCGGTCACCGGCGCATGGTGCCAGCGCGGATAATGGCTATCGGCCAGCGCGCGCGGCTGGCCCTGCATAACGGCCTGCAAAATCGCAGGCAGACGTGATGGTAGTGACATTATTCAGCGTCCGTTTTGTATTTCAGCAGCAGAGAGACGACGAAAGCGACGCCAAAGGCGATGACCATGCCGATAATGTAGTTCAGCAGCGAGCTGGCCTGCACGATGGCCATGCCGGGAATCGCCGTCAGGCCGACTGCGGTCATATAGACGTGCACTGACACGACCCACGCGCCGCCCGCCGCGCCGCCGATCAGCGCCGCGATAAACGGCTTCATGAAGCGTAAGTTGATACCAAAAATCGCCGCCTCGGTGATGCCCAGCATAGCGGAAAACGCCGAGGGCAGCGCAATGGCTTTGATTTTGACGTCTTTGGTTTTAAACCATACCGCCAGGCAGGCGCCGCCCTGGGCGACGTTGGCCATGGACCAGATCGGCAGCAGGAAGTTGACCCCGATGGACGGATTGCCCAGCAGCCCGGCTTCGATGGCGTGGAAGCTGTGGTGAATACCGGTAATGACGATAACCGAATAGAGACCGCCAAACAGCAGCCCGGCCAGCCAGCCGGCGTGGCTAATCAGGGTGCTGAGGACAAACGAAATGCCGTCGCCGAGCGCGCGACCGGCCGGGCCGATAATCAGCAGGGCGATAAAACCGGAAATAATCACCGTCAGGAACGGCGTCAGGATCAGGTCCAGGGCATCGGGGATCGCGCGGCGCAGCTGCTTCTCAACGATGCTCATAAACCACACCGCCAGCAGAACCGGGAACACCGTCCCCTGATAGCCGATCATGGCGATTTCGAGGCCGAAGAAGTTCATGGTATGGAAACCGGCGGCCACGCCCCAGGCGTTAGTCAGCGCCGGGTGGGTCAGAATGCCGCCGAGCGTCGCGCCGAGATAGGGGTTACCGCCGAATTCGCGGGCAGCGGTAAAGCCAATCAGGATCGGCAGAATGATAAACGCCGCCGAACTGCACATATCCAGCATGATGTAGAGGGCGTTGCTCGGATCAACCCAGCCGTAGGTTTTGACCATCCCCAGCAGGCCCATCAGCAGGCCGGAGGCGACGATAGCCGGGATAATCGGTACGAAGATGTTCGACAGCAGGCGCGCGATGCGCTGGAAAGGATTAAGCTTTTTCGCCGCGATGTCGGCGGCCTCCGATTTGCTGGATTCGCTAATACCTGCCGCCTGAATAAAGGCGGCGTAGACTTTATTCACCACCCCGGTGCCGAAAATAATCTGCATCTGCCCGGCATTGCGGAAACAGCCCTTAACCCCTTCAATTTTGCCGATAGCCTGCTGGTCGGCCAGCGCGTCATCGACCAGCACCAGGCGCAGGCGCGTGGCGCAGTGCGCGGCGCTGGCGATATTTTCCTTGCCTCCCAGAAGCGGAAGCAGCGAGCGGGAAATCTGTTCAAAATCCATAGTACCCTCTGAATGCGTAAAAAAATTCGTGTTGTCGTCCCGCGTTAACGGGGGCGCAGTCTCTGCGTCGTTATTGTGTCCGGGGCGATGAAAGGCGCGTCGTCGCCCCGGAGGGGCCTGTCGTCAGGCGTTCACCGTCAGAACCAGGTTTCCATCTGCATACCGAACGACCATTCGCCGCCCGAGGTAAAACCATTGCTGCCCAGCGCGTCATCGCTGGCGTAATTATTCAGTTTTTTGCTCCAGTCCATCCACGAGGTGTAAAGGCGGATTTCAGGGCGGCTGAAGAAATCACCGATGCTGCCGACCTTAAATGTCGGGGCGAAGGTGAGCTTGTAGAAGCTACCGTTTACCGCATGACGATCGTTATAACCTTCGGGTTTGAGATCCATATACTGGTAGCTGCCTTCGTAAGCGAGAGCGAAGTTCTGGTTGATCTCCTGGATCAGGCGCATGTTGAGCGTGGCCCACTGATAGCTGTCGCCATCGGCATAACGGCCTTTACTGCTTTGCGCCAGGATCGCCGGGGCGATAGACCAGTTTTCGCTGAGCGGGGTGGTGCCATAGCTGGCGAAGCGCCAGGTGTTGGCTCCCGACCGTAGCGCGCCGTCAGAGCCGATACCTTTAACTTCCGCGCCCAGGCCGTGACCGTAGAGCAGGGCGGTTTTGCTGGTGCCTTCACGCAGACCGTAAAAACTGTCGTTGTGCAGGCCGAGCAGCGTATGTACCCCGGTATTTGCCGCATCGCCTTTGACCGGGTTACCGTTGGTATCCTGACGGTCGTCGTTGTCTTTTGCCCGCATCCCGCTGACCATCACCTGCACCGGACCGATGAAGTTGTTTATGCTGAGGATATAGTTCTGCACGCTGTTGCTCGAGTCAGCAATATCGCCGAAATTGCGCCCGTAAAGCGAGAGGTTGCTGCGGATGCTGTCGTTCCACCTGACGTCGTAAATACCGCCGCCGGTACCGGCGAGGAACACAACGTCAGAGTCAATCCAGTGAATATCAAAGTTGTCGCGGTCGAAGCGTTTCCCGGCCCACAGGGTGGAGCCTTTAAACGCCCCTGTGAAGGTGGGCAAGTTGCCCAGTTCGACAAAGGCCTGACGAACGTTCAAATCGCTGCTGCTTGCCGTCCAGTCGTTATAAGTGGTTTGTCCGTCGGCGACCATCACTTTGAAACGGGTCGTCGCGCCATTATCCAGGGTCTGCTTGTGTTCAAGGTTCATTTCAACATAGGTATCCGCCTGGTTTCCCAGACGACCGATAGCCCCGCCGGTTTCCCCCGCTGGCGTCATGTAGGCGCCGGATTTGGTGCTGGCGGCGGAATCATTCATTATCACGCCGGAGCGGGCGTAGCCGTGAAACTCAAAGCCGCTTTTCTCATCGGCCTTCTTCTCGAGTTTGGCGGTACGTTGAACCACTTCCTGCGTCGTGTCCTGATTTTTCTGCTGCTGCGCGGTGAGCTGCTGGACCTGTTTCTCTGCCGACTCGGCGCGGTTTTCCGCAGTCTGTGCCCGGTTTTCCGCCTCCTGCAGGCGTTTTTCCAGGGCGATCAAACGGGCTTCGATCGTGCTGAGATCCGTTTGCGCGTGGGCTGAGGCGGCGCCGGTTAGCAAAGCGATAAGGACGGCGAGTGTGCTTTTTTTATACATGCTGGTTGCATCCCGAAAGGAAAATGTAAAATGTTGTTTTTTGCTAAACCGGTTTAGGCGCTATGTTAAACACGACCCTTAACATTTTGAAATGGATTTTGCTAAACCGGTTTAATAAATGTGATGGATGCAACAAAGTGGGCCGCGCGCGGCGGCCTGAAGGATCAAAACTGGCGATTAAGATCGCGCTGGTATGGCAGGGCGGTCATGGCGCCTTTCGCCGTTGTCGCCAGGGCGCCGCAGGTTTGCGCCAGCGTGAGCGTCGGTTCCAGCGCAGCGATATCCGTCGGCATCCCGTTGGCAGCAAGGCTTGCGAGCAGTCCGGCGACAAATGCGTCACCCGCGCCGGTGGTGTCCACGCTGACAACGGGCTTGGCGCTGAAATGGGTAAACTGCTGCTGAAAGGCGGCAAGTACGCCGGCTTTGCCCTGGGTCACCAGCAGCAGTTCAGGCTGATAGCGTTCGGTCACGCTGGCGATTCCGTAGGCTAAATCATCACTGCCGCTGATGAATACCAGCTCCTCTTCCGACAGCTTCACCACGTTGGCCAAGCGCAGGGCGCGATCGAGGCAGGCGTGCAGCAGCTCCTGATCCTGCCAGAGGTCCGGGCGGATATTGGGGTCAAAGCTGACCCGGCCGCCGGCATGTTTGATGCTTTCCATCGCCGAGAAGGTGGTGCTGCGGCTGGGCTCGGCGCTGAGCGCGATGGAGCAGACGTGCAGCCACTGGTTGGCGGTAAACTGCGGCAGGTCTTCTTCCGCCAGGAACAGGTCCGCGCTGGGGCGCACCATAAAGGTAAAGGTACGTTCCCCCTGATCGTCCAGGTCGACCACCACGGTTGAGGTACGGTGCTGGCCGTCGAGGCGCATATGGCTGACGTCGACCTGCTCTTGTTGCAGGGTATGGCGCATAAAGCGGCCAAACGGATCGTCGCCGACGCGGCCGATAAATCCGCTGTCGCCGCCAAGGCGGGCGATACCGACCGCCACGTTAGCCGGGGCGCCGCCGGGGCAGCGCAGCAGGCGGCCTTCGCTCTCCGGCAGCAGGTCCACTACCGCGTCTCCCAGAACCCAAACTTTTGCATTCATGTTGAAAATTCTCCATAGCTAAACTTAATTAAACCGGTTTAGCACATTAAAGCATAGCGACAGAATGAGGGGAACGTCACGGGCGGAAAAGTGCCAATCAGGGCATAAAAACGTGAGCTGGTTAGCAAAAGAGTGATGATTCGGCCAGGCGGGAGGGGCTTCCGGTGGCGGCGGGCGAGATGGCGGCATAACGCGGTAGGCCGGAGAGGCGCAGCGCGCCGCCTCCGGCAAAGCCCAGGCAGAGAGAGGACCTCAGGGCTTGATGTGAAACGCCGCAGCCGCTTAAGCCCCCGCCGCCAGACCGTCGATAATCACCTGCATCACCCCCTGAGAACAGGGCTCGATGCGCCCGCGCACGCCGTAAACCGCCGCCAGAGCCTGCGGGGTAATCACCTCGGCCGGCGCGCCGTCCCCCAGCAGTTGCCCCTCTTTCAACATCAGCACGTGATCCGCGTGGCGCAGGGCGATATTGATGTCGTGAACCACCACCAGCGTGATGATGTTGCGCCTCTGCGTCTCCTCACGCACCAGATCCATCACGTGGAACTGATAGTTTAAATCCAGCGCGCTAAGGGGCTCATCCAGCAGCAGCAGGGCTGGCTGACGGATAAGCGATTGCGCCAGGCCGACGAGCTGCTTCTGCCCGCCGGATAGCCGGTCGAGGTAGCTCAGCGCCAGATGTTCAATGCCTAGCTGGCGCAGCAGCGACATCACCTGCGCCTGATTTTCCGGGCTGTGCGCTCCTCCGGCGGCGCGTTGAGCGACAATAATCGACTCCAGCACCCGCAAGTGCACGCCGGCGGGCAGCGTCTGCGGCAGGTAGACCACTTTTTCCGCACGCCGGGCAAAGGGGAGGGCAAGCAGATTCTCACCGTCCAGCGACAGCTCGCCCGCGGACGGCCCCAGCCCGGCCATCGCCCGCATCAGGGTGGATTTTCCGCTGCCGTTGGGGCCGAGCAGCGCGGTGATTTTACCGCGCTGCAGCCGCGGTACCGTAAGGTCGCGGATCACCTGACGTCTGGGATAACCGGCGCTGAAATGGGTCAGCGCCAGTCCGGATACAATATGGCTCATACGTGCCCCCGATGGCGCAAAATGATGCTCAGGAAAAAAGGCACCCCCACCAGCGAGGTGACGATACCCACCGGAATCACTGCGCCGGGAATCAGGTTTTTTGCCGCAACCGAAGCCAGCGACAGGACGAGGGCGCCGATTAACGCGCTGGCCGGCAGGTAAAAGCGGTGATCTTCGCCGAAAACCAGCCTGGCGATATGCGGCGCCACCAGGCCGATAAAACCGATTGGGCCAACGAACGCCACCGAAATCGCCGACAGAACGCTGATGCGCAGCAGGGTGGTCAGGCGCAGGCGGCGCACGTTGATGCCGAAGCTGACGGCCCGGTCCTCGCCGAGGCGCAGCGCGGTCAGCTTCCACGCGCTGCGCATTGATAGCGGCATGACGACCGCCAGTATCGCAAGCAGGAACCCCACCTTTTGCCATGAGGCGCGGTCAATGCTGCCCATCGTCCAGAACACCAGCCCCTGGAGGGTATCTTCGTTGGCGACAAACTGCAGCATCGATACCAGCGCATTGAAGGTGAACACCAGCGCGATCCCGAACAGAATGACGCCGGAGGTGGCGACCTGGGTCCAGCGCGTAATGCCGTCCAGCAGCAGCGCCGCCAGCAGGGCGAAGATAAAAGCGTTGGCCGAGACAAACCACTGGCCGGGAACCCCGGGAATTCCTATCCCCAGCACGATAGCCAGCGCCGCGCCGAATGCCGCCGCCGAGGAGACGCCGAGCGTAAACGGGCTCGCCAGCGGATTGTTAAGGATGGTCTGCATTTCCGCCCCGGCGAGGCCGAGAGCCAGGCCGACGACGATCGCCATCAGCGCATAGGGCATGCGGATATCCCAGACGATCGCCCGCGTCCCGGCGCTGGCGCTGGCCGGGTCGGTAAGGGTTTGCCAAAGCGCCTGCAGCGACAGGCCGGATGGCCCCATCACGAAGTCGAGCAGCAGCGAGGCGACAATCAACAGCGTCAGCAGCAGCAGCATGATGGCGCGGCGGCGCACAATGTGACGGTAGTTTGCCATTACGTCATGGCTATCGACGCCGAACGCGACGATATCGGATTCAGGAGAGAGACTCATGGCTAATTACTCACCTTGTTGCCAGGAAAAAACAAACGGCAGATCCGGCAGGGTGGTGAAATGACGGACAATGTAGTGCCAGCTATCGTCAGGGTTGAGGTCGCTGAAGGTCTGGGGATAGATATCCTTCGCCAGATACGCCATACCGACGATATTCCACGGATGGTTGTAGAAGTGGTGGTAAATGCCGTAAGCGCGTTTTGCTTCAATCGTCGGGATGTTGCTCACGCCGGTGCGCGACAGCAGCCGCTCCGCCTGACGATTGACCTCCTGGGGATCGGCCTGTAAACCGAGCGGCAGCACCTGGCTATTCCCGCGTTTTGAACCGGTCATAATATAGGCATCCGGCTTCATGCTAATCACTTTTTCCAGCGACACAAAGCCGGAAGCGCCCGGCAGCAGCTGCGAGCCGATATTGTTCGCGCCGACGGCTTCGACCAGACCGCCCCAGCCGTTGTGGCCGTGGGTAAAGCAGCAGGCATCGCTATTACCCGCCAGCGCCTCGACAAAAACGTTAGCCTTCGGCGTGATGTTCGCGGTTTTCTGGCGGATGGCGTCCAGCTGCTGACGGTAATAGTCGGTATAGGCTTTGGCGTTTTCTTCACGGTTAAGGACTTTCCCCAGCAGATCGATACTCGGGGCGGTGTCTTTGCCGGGGTTGATTTCATAATCGACGAACAGCACGGGAATATTCAGCGCGCTGAGCTTGCTGATGACACCGCTCTCCTCCAGCGCGGGCTTCGCGCGAAGCTGGGCGATCATCAGGTCCGGCTGGCGGGAAATGACGCTCTCAAGGTCAACGTTGCCCTTATCGCTAAAGCCCATATCGAGGATCTGAGCGGATTGCGGCCACTTCTCTTGCAGCATTTTCCAGGTATTGATGTCCTGTTTTCTGGCCAGGTTATTCCATGCCACGACGCGCCTGAAGGGGTTGTCGCGGTCGAGCAGAGCCATGGCCATAATATCGCGACCATCCTGCAGGATAATGCGCTGTGGCTCATGCTGGAGCGTAATCGCGCGGCCGTCGAGATCGGTGACGGTGAGCGGATATTGCGCGGCAAAGCTACAGAGAGGAGTGGAAATCAGGGCAGTAAGGATGAACGAACCTACTGATTTTCTTGCCATAATATGCGTTCCGTTTGCTAATTTATAAATATAATGATTCTGAGAATTATTCTCGTGTAAACATAAACGGCAAGTATATCAACGGCAAATGACTTAAAATGTAACAAATTTGTTGGAATTTATTCGCGCAATCAGAAGCGGGACGCGGCAGACCAAAAGTCGATAGAAAAGTCCGAAATCAGTTTTAAGAACAATCCCTAAAGCCAGACGGTAAAATCTTGTGCCATGCTAAATGCGACTCATAACATTAAGTTCGTTAGCGAGAGAGGACATTATGAAAAAAGCAATGATTGCGTTATCTGCGATTCTGGTAGCAGCTCCTGTTTTTGCTGCAACAACGACACACGCAACCGACGATACCGTCGCGGCGGCCCATGAAGGGGCGAACACCGCGAAAGAAAAACTGCACGAGGCCCAGCACCAGGGTGAAGAGCAGCAGCTGAAAGCCAAACACGCGGCAGAAGGCAAAAGCGACAGCGTAGGCAGCGAAGTCAGCGAAGGCGCGCAGAAAACCTGGAATAAGACCAAAGAAGGGACTGAGAAGGGCTGGAACGCGACTAAAGAAGGCACCGAAAAAGGCTGGAATAAGACCAAAGAGGTCAGCAAAGAAGGCTGGGATAAAACCAAGCAGGGTGCCGAAGAGCTAAAAACCAAAGTCACTGAGTAATCTCTGGCTATTTTCTAAAAAAGGTCGCGAAAGCGGCCTTTTTTGTTATTTGGTGCGCTTTGTTCAGCGTCGGGATAATATTTTTAAAACGTTATCATGCTCTCGCCCTGGATTTTTAGCCGCACTACGGCGGCGAATTTATAAGTCCCCGGGAGCACCGGTTGCCAGGTGAACGGGGGGAATGCACGCAGCCAGGACATGCGCCTTAAAAGATCAAAGGTATAAGCCAGGAATTGTCCTGGTTATATTGTTACTCACTATTCCTCCACATTTTCCCGGTACAAAGGAAATATATCAGGAGGTGTATTATGAAAAAGATTCTTTCACTGGCGATTATTCTATCTTGTGCTTTGACTTCCGTCTCCTGGGCGGATGGCCCTGGCGGCAACAACCACGGTCAGCAGCAGGTCTGGCAGCAAGACGCCGGCCGCGGCGGCCCGGACGGCAACCGTCAGCAGGGGCCGGGCAAGGGGCCGCAGGCCAACAACCATCAGGGTAACGACGATAACCGTGGCCCATCGCGCGGTGACAAGGGGCCGCAGGGTAACTCTCATCAGGAGCGCCATGAGCGGGACCACTTCGCGTGGAACGGCCATGATTTTCGCAAAGGTCAGCCGGCTCCGGAACGTTATCGCGGCAATGATTACCGGATAAACGACTGGAACGATCGCGGATTACCGGCACCGCCGCACGGGCAGCACTGGTCCTATATTGACGGTAACTATGTGCTGATTGCCGCCGCGACCGGGATTATTACGTCGATCCTGATTAACGGCGCGCTGAGTCACTAACCTTTTCTGCTTTAACCTCGCAACCGCCTCCCCCGGAGGCGGTGCTGTGCACCTGTCCGCGCTACCGATTTCCCCGCGTCTGAGGGACGGTAGTCCGGCCAGCCTGGCGCTATCCGGCGATGCCCACCCGCCCCTGTTCTCACATCAAATCCGCTTAAAAACCGCAAAGTTGAAAATATCATCCTTGCGCCTCTTCTTTGATGTTTTATCTGCTTATTTAGGCTTTATAAATGAGTATTGTGCTTCATGGTTAATAAAAGGCAGAGAATGTAAGACGTTTCATGGTTCAGGTGATAGTAAAACTCATCCGCTTCGCCGTTAAATCGCTATGAATAAATCAGATGAAAACCCCGCGCGGAATAAGAAATCCTGCTTGCAATAAACCCTTAGCACGTTAAGTTATTAAAGCTTAGCACCTGATTCTATATCCCGGAGACCGGCATGACCGACTGTGTAATTCCTGAAATTAAAGCCACCGAAGATGAAATGATTGCGATCCGTCATTATTTACACGCCCATCCGGAATTAAGCCTGGAAGAGTTTAATACCAGCGAGCTGGTGGCCGGAAAACTGACCGAGTGGGGCTATACGGTGACCCGCGGGCTGGCGAAAACCGGGGTGGTAGGAACGTTAAGCAAGGGCGATTCGCCGCGCACTATCGGCCTGCGCGCCGACATGGACGCGCTGCCGATTTTCGAAGCGACCGATCTCCCCTGGGCCAGCACCGTGGCCGGAAAAATGCACGCCTGCGGCCACGACGGCCACACCACCATTCTGCTGGCGGCGGCGAAATATATCGCCTCGCCGGCCTGCCAGTTCAACGGCACGGTACACCTGATTTTCCAGCCCGCGGAAGAAGCGATCGGCGGCGCGGATTTAATGATCAAAGACGGCCTGTTTGAGCGCTTTCCCTGCGAGCGCATCTTCGGCCTGCACAATATGCCGGGCCTGCCGGTGGGGAAAATCGGCTTTTACGCCGGGAATTTTATGGCCTCGGCGGATACGGTAAAAATCACCATTACCGGCTACGGCGGCCACGGCGCGCACCCCGAGCGCACCGTCGATCCCATTGTTACCGGCGCGGCGCTGGTGATGAATCTGCAAAGCATCGTTGCGCGTAACGTACCGCCGGGCGAAACCGCGGTGGTGAGCATCGGCACCTTCCAGGCGGGTATCGCCTCCAACGTCATCCCTGAGAACGTGGTGATGGAGCTGAGCGTGCGGGCGATGAAGCCGGAAATTCGCGACCTGCTGATTAAACGGATCAAGGAGCTCGCTGATTTTACCGCCAAAAGCTACGGCGCCAGCAGCGAGGTAGTGGTTTTTGACTCCTATCCGGTACTGACCAACAGCGTCGAAGAGACCGAATTCGCCAAAGCGCTGGCGCTGGACGTCTTTGGCGAGGAGGGCGTGCTGGAATCCATTTCGCCGATGAACGCCAGCGAAGATTTCGCTTTTATGCTCCAGCAGCGCCCCGGCTGCTACTTCCTGCTGGGCAATGGCGAGAAAGGCGGGAAGGGCAGCTGTATGGTGCACAACCCCGGCTATGACTTTAATGATGACATTATTTCTACCGGCGCGACGCTGTTCGCCCGGTTAGTTGAAACACACTGCCGTTGATCTCTGGAGTCCGTAAATAATGAAAAAATCTCTTCTGCTGTGGGTCGCGCTGATGGCCTCAACTTCAGCCCTGGCCGCAGAAAATAAGGAAATTCGCTTTGGAGTCGATCCGACTTTCGCGCCGTTTGAATGGAAAGATCCGCAGGGTAAGCTGGCGGGTTTTGATATTGACCTCGGCAACGCGATTTGCGCCCAGCTGCAGGCGAAGTGCGTGTGGGTGGAAAGCAACTTCGACGGCATTATTCCGGCGCTGAAGGCGCGTAAGTTCGACGCGATCCTCTCCGGCATGTATATGACCGAGAAGCGTAAAGAGCAGATCGGCTTTAGCGACAAGCTGTACAACGGCCCGGTGTTCCTCGTGGCGCGTAAAAACACCCTGGCCGGGAATACCGTCGAGCAGCTGAAGGGCAAAACCATCGGCGTAGAGCAGGGCTCGGCGCAGGAGACTTACGTTAACCAGCACTGGCGCACGGCGGGGATCAATATCGTCGCCTATCAGGGGGCGGATCGCGTGGTTCAGGATCTGGAGTCCGGGCGTATTGACGGCGCGGTGCTTTCCGGGATGATGGCCGACTATAGCTTCCTGCAGCAGCCGCAGGGTAAAGATTTTGCCTTCGTTGGCGGCCACCTGAAGGACGACAAGCTGTTCGGCGCCGGCGCGGCGATTGGCCTGCGCAAAGAGGACGATGCCCTGCGCCAGGAGATTAACGGCGCGATTGCCACTATTCTCGCCGACGGCACCTATAAAAAGTTAGCCGGGAAATATTTTAGCTTTGACGTCTATTCCGGGACATAATGTTGTTATGCATTCAGCGGGCACGGATAGCCCGCTTCAAGCTTCCTTTTCTTACTATCCCGTAATTGTCCTTTTCTGGCCCTCACGGCGTTCCGAAGGATACTGAATATAAGCGATAAGGAGTGAACGGCATGATGACACGTCCCTTGGGCAAAACCGGATTTTCCATCGCCCCGCTGGTGTTTGGCGGTAACGTTTTTGGCTGGACCATTGATGAAAAAACCAGTTTTGCCATTCTTGATGCATTTATAGACCACGGCTTCGATGCTATCGACACGGCGGATGTCTACTCCCGCTGGGCGGATGGCAACCAGGGCGGCGAGTCTGAAACCATTATCGGCCGCTGGCTACAGGCGCGGCCAGGCATGCGCGATAAGGTAAAGCTCTTCACCAAAGTGGGTTCCGATTTAGGCCTTCCCGGTCATAAAGGGTTGAAAAAAGCCTGGATCCAGCAGGCAGTGGACGACTCCCTGCGACGTCTGAATACCGATTATATTGACCTCTATTTCGCCCACTGGCCGGACCCGGAAACGCCGGTCGCCGAAACCCTCGACGCCTTCCACGCCCTACAGCAGGCGGGGAAAATCCGCGCCATGGGCGCCTCGAACCTCGATGCGCAGCAGCTTTCAGGCGCGCTGGAGGTGTCGCGTAAAAGCGGCCTGCCGGCCTGGCAGGTGCTGCAGCCGGAATACAATCTTTATCATCGCTCGGCTTTTGAGGGCGCGCTCTGCGACCTGTGCATCAGCCGCGATATCGGCGTGGTGACCTACTACAGCCTGGCGTCCGGCTTCCTGACCGGCAAATACCGCCAGCAGTCCGACCTGGCGCAAAGCCAGCGCGGGGGCGGTATCGGCAAATATCTCAATCCTCGCGGGCTGCGTATTGTCGATACCCTGGTTGAAGTGGCGGAGCAAAGCGGCGCTAAACCTGCCGAGGTCGCGCTGGCCTGGCTGATGAGCCGCGACGGCGTGACGGCGCCCATCGCCAGCGCCACCAGCCTCGCTCAGGTGGAGAGCTTTGCTCGCGCCGCCGCGCTGAGCCTGAGCGCCGGGCAGCTGGCGCGTCTGGATACCGCCAGCGCGTAGTGATTGAGGCCGGAGCCTGTCGGGTTCCGGCCTTTTGTCTCTCCGCGTTTTGCTGCGCGCGCTTCCTCACCTTCAGCCCAAACCTCTGCGGCGAATCCCTTTCAGCGAAAAATGAAACGTTTTTCCAGACGGCAAAAGCCAGGCTTGATTACGATAAGATAATGAGTATAGTTCTCATTCTTCTTCTTGTTTGTGGTTTTATCAGGAGATAACCTGCGTACGTCGCGGGCTCACAGGGAAACGGCGAAGGCACTGGATGGGGCTCACAGGCGCAAGACCGGAAACGCGAATTTCGGCGGCGGAGCCACTATCGGATCGTTGATTTTGTTCAGGACTGATCTTATGAAACGCACTCTCCCGGCGCTGGCCGTCTCTGCCAACTTAAGCGGCCGCGCCGCACCGGCTTTCCCGCTGCGGAAAACGCTGCTGGCGTTAACTGTTGGCGCTATCTCCCATTCGGCAACGGCGGCGGAAAACGTCGCCGAACGCCAGAAAAGCGAAGAAACGATGGTCGTTCAGGCCGCATCCGCCAGCGATTTTAAAGCCGGCGGCGACCTGGTGGTGCCCGCCTATCTTGACGGCCAGATCGCCAACGGCGGCCGTCTCGGGATGCTCGGCGAACAAAACGCGATGGACGTTCCGTTTAGTATCATCGGCTTTACCTCGAAGCTTATCGAGGATCAGCAGGCGAAAACCATCGCCGACGTAGTGAGTAACGATGCCGGGGTTCAGCCGGTGCAGGGCTACGGTAACTACGCCGAGACCTACCGCATTCGCGGCCTTAAATTTGACGGCGATGATATGACCCTGAGCGGGCTGGCGGGCGTGGTGCCGCGTCAGGTGGTGGATACCGCCATGCTTGAGCGGGTCGAAATTTTTAAAGGCGCCAACGCTCTGCTTAACGGTGCGGCCAGCTCCGGCGTCGGCGGGATGATCAACCTGGAGCCTAAGCGCGCGGAAGATACCCCGACCGCCCGCGTGGGCGTCGACTATACCTCGGATTCTCAGGTCGGCGGCACGCTGGATTTGGGCCGCCGCTTTGGCGACGACAACCAGTTCGGCGCGCGGGTGAATCTGGTGCACCGCGAAGGCGAGGCGGCGGTGGAGAGTGATAAGCGCAGAACCACGCTGGCCTCCATAGGGCTCGATTATCGCGGCGAACGGATGCGCAGCTCGTTTGACTTTGGCTATCAGAAAAAAACCTTCCACGGTAGCCCGATGGGCATCAACATTTCGGGCGTCGATTTTATTCCGCGCCTGCCGGATAACACCCACAACTACACGCAAAAATGGGCTTACAGCGATATCGAAAATGAGTTCGGTATGCTGAGAATGGAATACGACATTGTCGATAAATGGACCGCCTACGCCGCTCTGGGGGCGCAGCATGCCCATGAAATCGGTCTCTATAGCGCCTCGAAGCTGATTGACCGGGCGGGCAACGCCACGGCGGGGCGCCTGGACACCAACCGCTATATGGATACCGCCAGCGGCATGGCCGGGATACGCGGCGAATTTGCCACCGGTTTTGTGTCGCACAAGATCAACGTCGGCTATTCGGCGAAAACCCAGAACGACAAAACCGCGTGGCGAATGTCGAAGGCGGCGGATAACCCGCTGGTGAATATTTACGATACCCGTCCGGTTGCGCCCCCGGCGAACGCTTCATTCGGCGGCGACTATGGCGATCCGCTCACCAGCGGCCGCACCCGTTCCCAGGGCTGGCTGCTGAGCGACACCCTCGGCGTGCTGGACGATACGCTGCTGTTCACCGTCGGCGCCCGTCATCAAAAAGTGGTGGTGCGCAACTACGATAAAGTCACCGGCCTGCAAAGCGATGCGTATGACGACAGCCGCTGGATGCCGACCTATGGCGTGGTCTATAAGCCGTGGCAGGTTCTCTCTTTATACGCTAACCATACCGAAGCCCTGCAGCCGGGCAGCAATGCGCCAACCTCCGCCGCTAACTATGGGGAAAGCGTCGGAATTATTCACTCAAAACAAAACGAAGTCGGGATGAAGGCGGATTTTGGCCGCATTGGCGGCTCGCTGGCGCTGTTTGAAATTAAAATGCCTTCCGCCTTCCTGGATAGCCAGAAACGCTATGGCCTCAACGGCGAGCAGCGCAATCGCGGCGTGGAATTTAACGTTTTCGGCGAACCGCTGTACGGCCTGCGCCTTAACGCCAGCGCGACCTGGCTGAAAGCCGAACTGTCGAAAACCAAGGATGGCGTCAATGATGGTAAAACGGCCATCGGCGTACCGGGCTTCTACGCGGTGCTTGGCGCAGAGTATGACATCAAACCTATCGACGGCCTGACCGCCACCGCACGCCTCAATCACTCGGGTTCGCAGTATGCCGACCAGGCGAACAGCAAGAAGATTGATAGCTTCACGACCCTGGATCTCGGCGTGCGCTATCGTCTGACGCTTAACGAGAACCAGAATCAGATGACGGTACGCGCGGGCGTCGATAACGTGACGGATGAGAACTACTGGTCCGGCGCGGACGACAGCGGAACCTATCTGTTCCGCGGCGAACCGCGCACGTTCAAGGTTTCGGTCGGCTACGAATTTTAAGGCAAAACCGCAGGAGCGGGCAGGGCGGCTCGCCGGTTGTAATAAATCAATGAATGTATAAAGCCAAGGCATCTGCGGCTTGAAGTATGAAGGGTATAAGTGTTAAAAGGTGCCCCTTCATATATACACACAGGGGATCGACGTGAAAGACGCGTCAACATCGTCGGATGCCGTAGAGGAAAGCGGCCCGACGCTTCATCGCGGTTTACAGAACCGACATATTCAACTTATCGCCCTTGGCGGCGCCATCGGTACCGGCCTGTTTCTCGGCATCGGGCCGGCGATTCAAATGGCGGGACCGGCCGTACTGCTCGGCTATGCCGTCGCCGGGATAGTTGCCTTTCTGATCATGCGCCAGCTGGGCGAAATGGTCGTCGAAGAACCGGTTTCAGGCTCCTTTGCCCACTTTGCTTATAAATACTGGGGCCCGTTCGCCGGTTTTCTTTCCGGCTGGAACTACTGGGTGATGTTCGTCCTGGTCGGGATGGCGGAGCTGACCGCCGCCGGGATTTATATGCAGTACTGGCTGCCGGATGTGCCGACGTGGATCTGGGCCGCCGCGTTCTTCATCATTATCAACGCCGTAAACCTGGTGAACGTGCGCCTGTACGGCGAAGCGGAGTTCTGGTTCGCGCTGATTAAGGTGCTGGCGATTATCGGCATGATCGGCTTTGGCCTGTGGATGCTGTTCGGCGGCCACGGCGGCAGCAAGGCGGGAATCGATAACCTGTGGAAACACGGCGGTTTCTTCGCCACCGGCTGGCACGGCCTGATCGTGTCGCTGGCGGTGATTATGTTCTCCTTCGGCGGACTGGAGCTTATCGGCATTACCGCCGCGGAAGCGCAGAACCCGGAAAAGAGCATCCCGAAAGCGGTTAACCAGGTGGTATATCGTATCCTGCTGTTTTATATCGGTTCGCTGGTGGTTCTGCTGGCGCTCTATCCGTGGGTGGAAATCAAATCCGACAGCAGCCCGTTCGTGATGATCTTTCATAATCTCGACAGCAACGTGGTGGCTTCCGCGCTGAACTTCGTGATTCTGGTAGCGTCGCTGTCGGTTTATAACAGCGGCGTTTACTCGAATAGCCGGATGCTGTTCGGTCTGTCGGTGCAGGGCAATGCGCCGAAGTTTCTCGCCCGCGTCAGCAAGCGCGGCGTGCCGGTTAACTCCCTGCTGCTATCGGGAGTCATTACTTCGCTGGTGGTGCTGCTTAACTACCTGCTGCCGCAAAAAGCCCTCGGCCTGCTGATGGCGCTGGTGGTAGCGACGCTGCTGCTGAACTGGATTATGATCTGCCTGGCGCACCTCAAGTTCCGCGCCGCCCAGCGGCGCAAGGGGCGCGAGTCGAAGTTTAAAGCGCTGCTGTCGCCCGCCGGAAACTATATCTGTATCGCCTTTCTGGGGCTGATCCTGGTGCTGATGTGCACCATTGACGGGATGCGCCTGTCGGCGATTCTGCTGCCGGTGTGGATCCTGTTCCTGTTTGTGGCCTTTAAAACCCTGCGCCGTCCGGCGTAGCGCGATCGCCCCGTCGTCCGGCGGGGCATTATCTCTTTTTATTGTGATCGTCTTCGCGCTTAGCGTATTTTGCCCGCGATCTTCTTTTTGTAATCGATTACTTTTTATTTGAGCGTATTTGTAATCGATTACTTTTTGAGGGCGGTCGAAATGGTCACAACAACCGAAGGTCGTGAAAGTCCCCGCGTAGCCCACCGTTTTCTGGTGCCGCGGCTGTCGTTAATGATGTTTATGCAGTTCTTTATCTGGGGTAGCTGGTCGGTGACGCTGGGGCTGGTGATGACCCGCTATGAGATGTCGCTGCTGATCGGCGATGCTTTCTCCGCCGGGCCGATTGCGTCTATTCTCTCGCCGTTTGTGCTGGGAATGCTGGTCGATCGCTTTTTCGCTTCGCAGAAGGTGATGGCGGTGATGCATCTGGCCGGAGCGGTTATTTTGTGGTTTGTCCCGCAGGCGCTGACCAACAACATCGCTTTCCACAGCCTGGCGAACGTCGATAAAACCTTTCCGGTGGTGCGCGTCTTCGGCACCATCGGCTGGATTATCGCCGGTATCTTCATCGGCGTCACCGGTATCTCCGATACCACCGGCATTTTTACCCTGGCGGCGCTCTGCTCGGCGGCGTTGGCCGTTTATAGCCTGACGCTACCGCACACGCCGGCGCCGGCGAAAGGGACGCCGGTCCAGTTTCGCGATCTGCTGTGCGCCGACGCTTTCGCGCTGCTGAAAACGCGCCACTTCCTGATTTTCTCCCTCTGCGCGACGCTGATTTCGATTCCGCTGGGGACCTACTACGCCTATACCGCCTCTTATCTGGCGGATGCCGGCATCGCGGACGTCAGCACCGCGATGTCGTTCGGTCAGATGTCAGAAATTTTCTTTATGCTGGTGATCCCGCTGCTGTTCCGCCGCCTCGGGGTGAAATACATGCTGCTGATCGGCATGGCGGCGTGGTTTGTGCGCTACGCCTTCTTTGCGCTGGGGGTCAGCGAAGAGGGGCGCTTCCTGCTCTATCTCGGCATCCTGCTGCACGGCGTGTGCTATGACTTTTTCTTTGTTGTCGGCTTTATCTATACCGACCGCGTAGCCGGTGAAAAAGTGAAGGGCCAGGCGCAAAGCATGATCGTGATGTTCACCTACGGTATCGGCATGCTGCTGGGGTCGCAGATCTCCGGCGCGCTGTACAACCATCTGGTGGCAGGCCAGAGCGTACCGCAGGCGTGGGTGACCTTCTGGTGGATCCCGGCGGTGGCCGCTGCGGTTATCGCGCTGATTTTCCTTTTCTCTTTCCAGTACAACGAGAAAGAGCAGCGTTAATTTTTCAGGAGGTGGTATGAAAACAATCAAAGGACCGGGCATTTTCCTGGCGCAGTTTATCGGCGCGCAGGCGCCGTTTAATACCCTGGAGGGCCTGGCGCAGTGGGCCGCCGGTTTGGGCTATCAGGCACTGCAGCTCCCCTGCAACCATCCGGCGATTTTCGACGTTGAACGCGCCGCCGCGAGCCAGACCTACTGCGATGAGGTGAGCGGCATCCTGGCGGAACAGGGCCTGGCGATCTGCGAACTGTCCACCCATCTTGAGGGGCAGCTGGTGGCCGTTCATCCGGCTTATGATACGGCCTTTGACGCGTTTGCGCCCGCCGCGCTGCGCGGTAACCCGCAGGCGCGCCAGCAGTGGGCGGTAGAAAAAGTACGCCAGGCGGCGGTGGCCTCGGCGCGTCTGGGGCTGAAGGCGCATGCCACCTTTTCCGGGGCGCTGGCGTGGCCTTATTTTTATCCGTGGCCGCCGCATAATCAGCCGCTTCTCGATGAGGCCTTCGATGAACTGGCCCGGCGCTGGCGACCGCTGCTGGACGTTTTTGACGAACAGGGCGTGGATGTCTGCTACGAAATCCATCCCGGCGAAGACCTGCATGACGGCGTGACCTTCGAGCGTTTCCTGCAGCGGGTCGATAACCATCCGCGCTGCAATATGCTCTATGACCCCAGCCACCTTCATCTTCAGCAGATGGACTACCTGGCGTATATCGATATCTATCATTCGCGAATCAAAGCGTTTCACGTCAAGGACGCCGAATTCCGCCGCGACGGGCGCAGCGGGGTCTACGGCGGCTATCAGAACTGGCAGCAGCGGGCGGGGCGTTTTCGTTCGCTGGGCGATGGGCAGATCGACTTCAAAACGATTTTCAGCAAGCTCACCGAGTATGATTTTGACGGCTGGGCGGTGCTGGAGTGGGAGTGCTGCCTGAAGGACGCGGAGGTCGGCGCGCGCGAAGGCAGCGAGTTTATCCGCCGCCATATCATCCCGGTCTCCGGGCGGGCGTTTGATGATTTCGCCGCAGGCAAGGAGGGAGGAGAATGATTCAGGTCGGCATTATTGGCTCCGGTTTTATCGGGCCGGCGCATCTGGAAGCGCTGCGCCGGGTGGGCGACATCGAGGTGGTGGCGCTGTGCGACGGTTCGCTGGAGATGGCGCAGCAGAAGGCGCGCCAGCTCAACGTGGCGCACGCCTACGGTAGCGTTGAGGCGCTGCTGGCGCATCCCGGATTGCAGGTGGTGCATAACTGTACGCCGAACCATCTGCATGCGCGGATTAACCGACAGATCCTCTCCGCCGGACTGCACGTCTTTTCGGAAAAGCCGCTCTGCATGACCGCGGAGGAGGCCCGTGAGCTGGTGGCGCTGGCGGAAAGCGCCGGGGTGATTCATGGCGTCAGCTTTGTTTATCGCCAGTTTGCCATGGTGCAGCAGGCGGCGGCGATGATGCGCAACGGCGATGTCGGAAGGCTGTTTGCGGCGCACGGCAGCTATTTGCAGGACTGGATGCTGCTGGAGACCGACTATAACTGGCGGGTGGATTCGGCGCAGGGCGGGGCCTCGCGGGCGATGGCCGACATTGGTTCCCACTGGTGCGATACGGTGCAGTTTATGACCGGCCGACGCATTGTGGAGGTGATGGCGGATCTCTCCATCGTCTGGCCGACGCGCCAGGCGCCCGTGGCCGGCGACGCGACGTTCAGCCAGCATCGCGATGATATCGCGTATGAAGCGCGGCCCGTCGATACCGAAGATTTGGGGTCGGTTCTGTTTCGCTTCGACGATGGCAGCAAGGGGAGCTTTATCGTTTCGCAGGTCAGCGCCGGGAGAAAAAACGGCCTGACGGTGGAGATCGGCGGCAGCCGCTGCTCGCTGGCCTGGGATCAGGAAGTGCCGCAGCGGCTGTGGATTGGCCATCGCCAGGGGCCAAACCAGCTGCTGAGCGACGATCCGAGCCTGATGCTCGGCGAGGCCGCCGCCAGCGCCCACTTCCCCGGCGGGCATAATGAAGGCTGGCCCGATGCGTTTAAAAATATGATGCTGAGCTTTTATCAGGCGGTGCGCGCCGGTGAGATGCCGCCGGCATCGTCACGGCGTTTCGCCTCGTTCTACGAGGGGGCGGACGTGATGTACATCATTGCGGCGATAGTGAAAAGCCATCAGCTGCAGCGCTGGGTGAAGGTGGAAAGGTAAGCCGAAGGCGCGGTGCGCATTTCGCGCACCCGCTGGGTTATTTCACGCCAAAATAGCCGTCGAGATACGTTCCGGCCAGTTCATTACCGAACAGCACGGCGTCTTTATTTTCCATTTCGTTATCCCATTTATCGCTGACGTTGCCGGTAAATGCGTGCTGGGTTTTTGTGCCCTCAGCCACCTGCTGCCTGATTGCGTCGGCGGTACGGCGGGCGTCGCTTTCGCTCATCCCCGACTTTCTGTCCTGCTGGCCGCGGGCATAGATATCGGTAAAGTTCGGCAGATTTAAGCGGTAGTTTTCCTGACGGTTACTAACGAAGTTACCGCCGACGAAATCGCTGCGGTGTGAGACAAAATAGTAAGCGTGGCGTTCCGGGGAAGATTTTGAGGAGGTACAGCCGGAAAGGGCGGCAAGCGAACAGCCAAGCGCGATAAACGCTATTTTTAGTTTCATTGATATCATCATCCATAATTATTAGAAAAGGTACTCTGATAATTCAGGTACAGGACAAAACGGCTAATTATGTCTGTACGGTAGCACCTGAAGACCCATGAATCCAAGGGTCTTCAGGCAGCATTTTTTAGATCTGCGCCAGCCCGCCATCAACGTAGATTTCAGCGGCGTTAATAAAGCTCGCGTCGTCAGAGGCCAGGAAAGCCACCGTTTTAGCCACTTCTTCCGGCTCGCCAATGCGGCCCAGCGGGACGTCGGCGGCCAGCATATCGAAGAGCCCCTGACGTTGCTCTGGGGCGACAAGTCCCCCCAGACCGGGCGTACGGACGGGCCCCGGGCTGACCACATTCACGCGGATAGCGCGCGCCTTCAGGTCCAGCGCCCATGAGCGGGCCAGATTACGCACGGCGGCCTTACTGGCGCTGTACACGCTGAAGTTCGCGGTGCCTTTCACCGCCGCGGTCGAGCCGGTAAGGATGATGGAAGCCCCCTGGGTCAACAGCGGCAAGGCCTTCTGGACGGTGAACAGTACGCCGCGCACGTTGGTAGCGAAAATGCGATCGAAGTGCTCTTCCGTTATGGCGCCCAGCGGCATCATATCGCCGCCGCCCGCATTGGCAAAAAGCACATCCAGTCGCCCTGATTCGCTGGCAATGGTCGAAAACACCCTATCGAGGTCGCTTAATACCGAGGCATCGGCGCGGATCCCGCTGGCGGTGGGACCGATTAACGCGACCGCCGCGTCAAGCTCTTCCTGACGGCGACCGGTGATATAGACCGTCGCTCCCTGCGAGGCCAGCTCCCGGGCTGATGCCAGGCCGATGCCCGAGGTGCCGCCGGTGACTAACGCGATTTTTGCCGAAAGTTTTTTACTCATGGTGCACTTCCTTAACTAAAGTATGAATATGCCAATTGAGTCATCCACTTACCGTGACTACCTGGCGACTGAGTACGGGGGTCACTCTACCGTCAGCCACGGATGCAAAAAACGGAGTAATGTGAAAAACACTCTTCATACCGGTGAATAATCAGCGGCTATTATCAGGAAAAATGAATAATGGATCGGTTTTCAGCCCTTAAAGTCTTTACGCGCGTTGTCGAAGCCAACAGTTTTACCCGGGCCGCAGACTCCCTGAATATGCCCAACGCCACTCTCAGTAAAGCGATTCAACAGCTTGAATCGCATCTTGGCGTGTGCCTGCTGCAGCGCACAACCCGACGCATTACCGTCACGCCGGAAGGGCGTGAATACTATGAAAAAGCGGTGCGAATTCTGAAAGATCTGGACGAGATTGATGCCTCGTTTCGCGCTTCCCGCAATAAGCCAAAGGGCCACCTGCGCGTCGCGGTAGGCGGCTCCACCGCTCGCGACGTGCTGATCCCGCTGCTGGCTGATTTTATGACGACCTATCCGGATATCCGCATCGATCTGGCGGTCGCCGACAGCCCCTCGGACCTTATCAGCGGCAATATCGACTGCGCGATCAGGGGCGGGCCGCTGGATGACTCGACCCTGATCGCACGCAAAATCGGCGAAGCAACGATTGTGACCTGCGCTACGCCGGGCTATTTCAGGCTCTACGGCATTCCCGCGTATCCCGATGAGCTGAAGAACGGACATCGGCTGGTCAGCTATTTATCTCCCGCCAGCGGAAGAGCCTTCCCGTTCCGCTTTCTGGATAACGACATCAGTCAGGAGATCAAAACGGAACATCACCTTGGCGTAAATGAGAGCAACGCGCATATCGCGGCTGCGGAGGCTGGGCTGGGTATTGTGCAGACCTTCTCATATTCGTTGAGAAATGCGCTGGTGAACGGAACACTAGTGGAAATACTCAGCAAATGGCGCCCGGCCCCTTATCCCTTTCACGTGGTTTATGCGCAGAATCGCCACGTCACATCCCGGCTGCGCGTATTTATCGACTGGCTGGCGGAGGCATTTCCGGCAGCGGTAAAAGGGGGCTAAATGAGAGGAACCAACATATAATGGCAGCCTGTGAAAAATATTCATCGTGTGATTATAAATCAAGTAACAATAAATATTACGCCCGCTTACAGTATGGGGATATATTTTTCTATATAATATGACATGGTTAAATTCAGTGGGTGTTTTATTAAAATATTTAATGAAATGTGTTAATGTTATTTGCCCTAAGGTCTGGAATTATAGATTAGTCTTTTTTTTCTTTGTTTACAGTAAATATAATAGCAGCAATTTATTTTGTTTATAGTATGTTTGGTATTACGTATGTATCTTTTTTGAAAGTATTTTTTAGCCACTCAAGAGGTAAATATAATGCCGGCAGGTAACCGTGAGATTAAATGTATGGCGTGTGGTTTAAACTGCCCTATTGAAGCGGAAGATAAAATGGAGCGATCCCTTTGCGGAGAGAGGAAGTTTTCTGTATGGCCGGATAAAAACTATTTTTTTAAGCGAGCGGTCAATGATTTGGTTTTTCGTGAACTCACCTGTTTTCTGCCTGAAGGAATGGTGGTGGTGGACTTCTCCCTCGACAATATCTTGTATTTTCTGCATGAGGGCTGGGCTGAAAAACTGCAGGAGACCGGTCTGAAGATTATTTTACTCGCGGATAAAAGCATGCTGCCCATGGCTAATTTTTGGATGCTGCGCTCCGGATTATTATGGTCGGTGGTGGAAGTCAACGATAGCTTGAGCAGCTTAATCAAGAAAATAAAACGCATCATGCTGGGGCGGAATCTTCGCTGTCGGCGCACCCCGTCGCTGACTGAGCATGAAATGAAGACGCTGCGCCTGCTGGCAGGCGGGCATTCCAGTCAGGATATCGCCCGCATCATGGCGTGCGATACCCGCAGCGTCTACCGCTTTCAATACTCTTTATGCAAGAAGTTCGGCGGACTCAATCGCCTGCGCGAGCTGCGCTTCAGGCATACCATACCCGCTCTGGATTAGCAGCGCTTAACCCGGCGAATCTATAAAACAGCCGTTTCCTAACTGATGATAGCGGCCTAATGCGACAATATATTTCCTGTGGCTATTGTTCGCTTCGGGGCCTGTCCAGCTCTCCCCTGGTAGCATATAAAATTGCGTTGAACTTTCATCGTCACCATTGCAGCCTTTCTGCAGAATGACTCTAAAATAGGTGTTGCCGGTGTTTTTAATGGTGCCCGTGGCTTCGTTAATTTCATACTGGAATCGCGTCTTGCGGGGGCGCACGATGAGAATCGTGCTCATCGACACCGAAGGGACAACCGCCATTTTTTTCTGATCCATGCGCCAGGGGAAAACCGTGACGGGCGTTTCCTTAAAGATCACCCGATAATATCGCTCAACGTCATCTTTGGGCCCGCGATAATAGAGTTTAAAATATTCCTGACCTTTGGCCTGTACGGTGAACTGCAGCGGCGACCAGACCAGGTCTTTGCTCTGACCGGGCACCGGTATTTCATCACCGTTGCCCGGCCGGGAGATTTTGTAAGCCGAAATGGTATATAAGTTAGTGCTTTTTGTATCGTTGACTAGCGGCCGGGAGATAAAATCTTTACTGGCATCCATATCATAAATGATGGAATCAAAGTACACCGCGGAAGCGGGCTGGACACACAGCCCGCACAATCCGATGGCCAGGATTTTTTGCATCATACCCCCCGATCGACGCCGACCCATGTGGCGGTCACTTTTACATCCCCGGTGGCGCTGACGGTCCCCATCCAGTCATGTCCATCGGTGGTGAACTGTGAATGCGGGTCATCCATCGGAAACAGCAGTTTCAGCGTGGTGGTAAAAAAGAAACCATCGTTGACGTTAGCGTTCCAGGCCGTCTGTACCCAGGCGGCGTTGGTCATATCGACAGGGTTTTCACCGCAGCTGTTGCGGACTTTTACCGCTTTACCGGCAGCGGACGTCCATTCGAGGTAGGCCGGGATGGGGACTTTTAGCGTCTCGTCCGCTGAGGTAAACAGGCAGTACGGCAGACCATATATGTTGATGGAGTCGCCGATGACCTGGGCGGTAATACTGTCGGCCTGACGCGACGCGGAGGTGGTGACTTTATATTCAAAAGTGATGGGCTCTTCGCTACCGATCTTGCCGGATGCTTTGGGATGAGAACGCCCGTCGCTGGCAACAATGCTGATGCCGTATTCCCGCGGGATGATGTTAATTAATGTGGAAGGCGTGAACTGATAATAACCCGATTGCGGGGTGACGGAGTTATCAAAATAGAAGGTAAACAGTTCATTCTTGTTGGTTAAATCCGTTCCTGCCTTGAGGGCTTTTTGGAAAAAGGCATTGGACAGGAATACGTAGACGTACTCGCCTGACGGCTTGAAAACCTTGTTATAGGTAATGGCAGTACCGAAATTAGTCCAGCTAGCCCCATCACCGCTGTACTTTACGTCAGACGAAGAAGGGGAAAATCCCAGCATCGCCGTGTCGATAACCATCCGGAAATCAAGTGAGGTGGTGAGAGTTTTGGTCTCCTGAAAGTTGTAAGACACCATTTTACAAATGATCCCGGAAGCGCTCCCGACTACGCCCATCTGGCACAATTCAGAGCCGAGGTTAACGCTTGGCGTACCGTCGCTGGCAATCCACACTTCCGCCATAGATCCGGTACTGTTTAAGGTCAGATGCGAGACCTTTTCAAGGTTCATCGTATAGTAAACCCACTTTCCTCCGCTGGGGAGATCTTTACAGCGAACGCCGGAAGCAAAGTCATAATCGGCTTTGGAGTCCATATAGCAGAGATTAAGCTGCAAACTATCGATGGTTCCCACCGGCTGATTGCGAAAATACTCATAGGCCGACTGGCTCAGCACTCCGGCGCCGTAGTAACCGTTTGCTACGCTGTTGCCGGACATCGCGTGATAGTAACCGTCTTTGTCGAGGACATCCGCAGGGATATAGCCGGAAGCCGGGCAGTTTGCGCCAGTAGACATGCAGCGGAGCCCGAGAAACGGTTGGTTAATGGGGGAGTTGTCGATCCAGAGATCAAAATAGCGGTTACTGTAACTCCAGCCCGAGTTGCCCAGATATCCCAGACTACGCTGGTTCGTTTTATATTTCGTCCAGATATTGGCCCCGGTGAAGCGCGGGGAGAGGGAGCTGGTGGTGATGAAATATTCATCATCGACATCATTGTCGATAAACATATAGGTGTTGCTGCCGCTCCCGTCGTTGGTAGCGGTGAGCGCCATAGCCGGCGCGGCCAGCAGCCAGCCGGCCAGCAGCATGATGGCCTGGGGTTTAATAGACATTCTTAACATCTCCAGTCACTGATGCCGTTTGTTGTTGGATCTCACAAGGGATCTCACCGACCCATACGGCGCCTTTCGCCTCTGTCAGATCCAGATCCACTTCGCATATGCCGCCGAATTTATCGACCAGGGTGATTACCGGGAAGCGCTTATCGACGTCCATGGCGAACTCGCCGAGTTCGTCGGTGCGCGTTTTACCAATGTGGTTATGAATATCGGCGTTGGCGTAGTAACCGCCGCGACGGTCTTTCACCCGGCCAAATACGGTGACGAGCTGTTTGACTTCCGGGTTAAGCACGCTGACGTTGCCGGGATAGAGCACGACTTTGTTACGTCGGCCGGTCACGATATCGACGCTGTCTTCCGAATTTTTGTCGTTCATCAGCTCCACTTTATATTCCGCGTAAGGCGGAAGACTGATGAAGTTGCTTTTGCCGGTCAGCGGGTAGTTCTGGCCGTTGATCTGCGCCATCATCCTGCCCTTGCCGCTGAAATGGGTATTCACCACCAGGCCCGCGGTTTGGGTGCCTTTTCCGGCATAGATATTTTTTTCCGTCCAGGCCACGCTGCCCTGCGAGCTCAGGCTGTAGTTTGAACTGTGCTGCGATGAGCGGCTGACGGAGACGGTGCCAGCGTTATATTTGGTGTCATAGCTGACGTAACCATTGGCGGCGTAATCGTCGGTGCGATAGCGGCTATCGTCATTTTTGTTCTGTTTAATCTGTTTTGAAACCGATGCTCCCACCTGAGTAATGGCGCTGTTGTCAAAGCTCTTGCGCAGCGTGGCGTTCGCCAGCATGTTACCGTTCTGGCTGGACACGCCGGTGCTAAGCCAGGCGGAGAAGGGGATAGAAACGTCAATATTGACGTACTTATCGCGCAGATTTTCGTGGGTGTTGTACTGATAATTCTGAATACCGGCGCGCAGAGAAATCGTCGCGTAGCGATTGGCTAGCAGCGATTGATCGTAATCGACGTTGGTATAGGTGCTCCCGGTATATTTGTTATTGGTTCGGCTGACGCTCAGCGTACCGAGGAACGGCGCGATTTTGCGCAGGTTCGCGTTGGCGCCGACGGTCACATAGTCGTTTTGCTGCATCGGTAGCGCGTTACCGATGGAACTGTACTGGCGCGATCCCCACAGGTTGCCGTACCCGTCCGGTAAACTCATATTGAAGGTGGAGGTACTCTGCCAGCTGCCGTCGGTAGCGAGCAGCCCCTGCTGGTTAAAGCTGAACGCGTTGTTGAAAATAACGTTCGCTTCCGTTTCATTGACGCCGTTATTGTCAAAACCGTAGAGCGTGGTTTTCAGATTCACGCCGGAAAGCCAGGGTTGGCTGGTTGCAGCGGCGACCCCGGCTATCCACGTATTCCGTGTACCATAATTGATGTTGTAGTTGTGACGATAGTTCATCTTGTTGTATTCGAGGCTGCCCGCGAAGGTTTGCCACGAGAGATCGCCGGTGACGCTCGATTTCCGGGCGAACGTTTTATTGATGTTCGCCGTCCGGCTGCTGACCACGCGCCCGTTAACGACCACCTGTATATCAACGTTGTAGATGCCAAACGGCAGGCGCGACGTATCCAGTTCGTAGCTGCCCATGGAGAAGTTTTGAATGCTGAGCAGTTTACCGTCACGGTAAACGTGCACTTCACCGGCGGCCGGCAGGAACACCGTTACGGGCACCAGAGCAAGCGTATTGTCTTGCGTTTGGGAACTGCTTTTATTGCCATAGCTGATGCCGTAAATGCGGCTGGAGTTCAGGGCGCTCATGCTGGCGATCGATTGCAGATTCCAGGTATCCACCATTCCCATGGCGAAGCGGCGTCCCTGATAGTCACGTTCGTACATCGAGCGATACAGTTTACCCTGCTGGTTGCCGGTACCAATTCCGTAGAGGGAACCGTTAAAGTTCAGATGGTGCTCGCGCAGCGACCAGGTATTGTCCAGCGTCAGGTAGCTGCTGGCGTTATCGGTATTCTCATATTTGTTGTAATAGCTCCCCATCGAGTAATTCAGCACGCTCGAGAGATTCTGAGCAGTGGATTCCCCAAGCATGTTGGTACGCGGCAAAATAGCGGCCTGCATGGCTGCCCGGTTAACCGTCAGCTCAAGATAAAAGGAACGCGTATCGAGTGAAAGTGAGGCGTCTTTGTTGATATAAACGCGCTGACCGTCGCCGATGCTTTTGTCCTGCATCTCGTTGAGCAACGATTTTATCTGCGGTGATAATTCGGTTCGCTCAGGGAGATCGCTCAGCGCGATCTGGTTCAGGCGAAACTCATTATCCTTGATTGTGAGGACAGCATCGGCGATTTTTTGCTGGCTGCGTTGGGTACTATTATCGCCTTCATAACGAATAAAAACAGGGACCGTCATGCCCTGATATAACGCGTTAGCAAATACCGAAGGAATAACATAGTTACTGACTTTCACTGGCGCTGTAGCATTAGCTGCCCAACCCTGGTTTACCGTGATCAATAACCCAGCGAACAACGTCCCTTTGACATAACCAAGATTATCCATAATGTTACTCAGTTTACATTTATATATTGCTCACCGTGCCATATTCCAATTCGCGTTTGTTTGTTGGTGAGATCGGTATGCTTTATTTTTACGCTGACACCAGGCATGACATAATAGCGTTCACGGCAGCCTTGACCCTCATCCTTCGCTTTATCACGACAGGGCCCGTAGGAGATAACGCGGAATGAAGCGTTGCCGGTATTGGTGACCGTGTCATTATCGCGACGATAGTCAAATCTTTCTTCACGCGGCGCGACCACCAGAATGGTACCAATAATGGCAGAGGTCGTTGCCTCACCCTGTTTTTTCTTCTTGCTGGCTTCGAATTCGGTCACCGGCTCATCGGTCCAGGATATGCGGTAATAACGTTCCTGGTTGTCCTGAGGTCCTTTGTAAAAAAAACGAAAGTTCTCTTTGGCATTTCCGGGTAATATCAGACTGGCTGGCGTTGATAATAATTCCGATCTGCTCGCCATCGGGATAACCTTGCCGCCGGCCATAGGCGATGAGATACGCTCCACGCTGACGCTAACGTAACGCGCCGTATCGGTGGTATTAATGATTTCTTTTGCCAGAGTCGAGGCATCCGGCCCCATTATTGAGGTGACGTCTCCGACATTAATCGCATAGGAGGAGGGCGTCACGGTGAATAAGAAGAGAGAGAGTAATAATGGATTCAGTTTCATGGCGCATCCTTATAAGGAGGCCGAAGCCTCCTTGTCATACCGGACAGGTGTTGGCTACACCTGATTAGATAGTCCAGACCGCGTTGAACTGAACGCGAACGTCGCCGCTCCAGTAACCGTCGGTTAAATCTTTGAACTCAGCGGCGGTGCTGCCGTCAGAAGTCGCAGAGTCGACAGTGAAATCGAAGTTACCCTGAGTGCTGACGCGATCGGCGCCTGCGAAGGCGGTAGCGACAGCCAGCGCATCCAGACCCGCGGAGATGTTGTTGGCGGTATCAATCATCGTTACCGGCGTGGTTTTGTTCAGCGCGTTGCCGTTCCAGCTCACACCAACGGCCAGAGTAGAGGCATCAGTGGTACGGCTCAGGGTGTTGCTGACGATCTGAGAGGTCAGCGTGAAGTCGGTCGCGCCAGACTGGCCCTGGATGGTGATGTCAAAAGCGCCTTTCTGGGCGTTAAACGCTTTAATCCCTTCAGCGTACTGGAAGTTCAGGGATTTCAGCGGAGTGACGACCAGCGCGCTGGTGGTGTCTTTAGTTGCGCTTGCATCCCAGCTTGCCGTGGCGGAAGTGGTCACGTCAGCCATTGCGTTGGAAGAGATAAGAGCCGCAGCCACAACACCCGCTAATACGATTTTTTTCATTTTAAATTTCCTGAGAATAATTAAGTTAGTTCCATTTATGGAGTTATTGCTACAAATACTGATAATGACTTTATCCAGATAGAATAATGTTTAACTTCCCTCTGCCTCCCATCTTATTCTGCAAGCTGAGCTTGATTGCGTAGATTCTTTTTTCTGCCATCTGCAATTCGTTGGCTATTTGCTTAATCGACTTTTCTGCGAGTAAAAGATCGAGAACCAACACTTCCTGGTCGCTGAGTTTTTGGCGGTAACCTCGACCATCTCTTTGACCGAGAAACGAAAGCTGTATTTTCTTTCCAATCTCATGCCGGGTATCGCTGGCGTTGATAATAGAAATTATCTGCTGACAGCGGTGTTTCCAGTACAGCGCGAGCGGTTGTGCTAATCTGTCGGCAATCAACACTACCCGCAATCCTGTTTTGATCAGATATTCAAGCCATTTATTATTGGTGAATAATCTGATGTTGTAGCGAGAAAAATCAACAAAAATAAAGCCAGAGTTAGAGAGGTTGTAGTGCTTGTTAATTAAAAAACAATGCACACCATTTTTTAAATAGATGTTTTTATCGGGCCATACGCAATAGCGGGTTTCAATGCAGTTAATCGATTTTATCGTAGGTCGGGGATAGATTTCGCATTGATACTGACAGCTTATGCAGTGTACCTTCTCATATTTCTGTGGAGCCATATGTCGATTTATTTCCCTATATTGTCTTACCCTATCGTTCAATGATGTGGCTATATTATGGCTAGTTAATAAATGTGACAACTTTAATTTCTGGATGGTTATATAGATGAAAAATGTGTAAATTCTTAATGCCAAAAACTGTCTGGATTTATACTAACCTACTCTAATGAATAAGAAAAATCTGAAGGTGCAGAGTTTTATGTCGATTCCTCTTTAAGAATTATCCATGGTGACCAGGAATTTTCTCGCTGAATGGGAGAAGATTGGTTAAAAAAAAACAGCACAATAAGTCAAAAAAAACGCTATTTCATCACTTTTTGTTAATTTTGTGTTTTTATTTTGTTTTATTTTATGGGGTTTATTCTGTAAATACCTGCTTTTTGTAAGGGAAAGTTGCGATATTTTGGATTAATGGGGAAAGGATAGTCTGGTGAAATATGATCTGGCGTACAAAACAGGGCGTTTTTATGCACTAAAACGCGTCGGCGTTTGAAGGGGAGTGAATCAGAAGGATGCATTAAATCTTAAACAGAAAAAGAGGACAAAGGATTTTCGGAGAGACATGGCGCTGCAGCCTGAACTGGCTCTGCCTGCAAGCCGCGTAGCGCAACCGGGACGATGGCAGTGTGGATTTTGACTTGCAGACAAATGAGCGAATACTTTCGATGCGCCCCGGGCGCTTACGCCCCTTTCAGCAGAGGAAGCAGGTGGTTCTCGGTAAGGGGAGCAAGCTTAATATGCCGATCCTGGCCCGGCGTATACCAGATAACTTCTTCTATTTCTGCCGTCGGTGTAAAGCTCGCTCTGTTGGTGGCTATCTGAAAGATATCCGCAGAGACCGTATGGCCCGGCTCGTTTGCCGCCGTATCGGTGAAGCGGCCTACCGGGACCAGTTCTTCAGGTGAGACGATGAAGTTGAGCTCCTCTTCGAGCTCGCGGATCAGCGCCGCTTCCGGGGCTTCCCCGATTTCAGGCTTTCCACCGGGCTGCATAAAGTACTCAGTCCCTCGTTTGCGCACTAAAAGACAGCGTCCTTGGCCGTCGGCGATCACTGCCGCCGCGATATGAATATTTTTTATTGTGTTCAAGAGATACCCCAGTTATATGCCGATGATGTTCAACGGCCAGCGTACGTTTCATCTCTCGCGAAACAACGCCGGCGCTATCATGATAGCGACCTTAGCGTGCTAATCAATCCCGTCGATTATCGCAAAACCTGCTGACGGCGCAGGCGGGGCTCATTTATGATAGCCTGCGAAATATAACGTCTATGCGGGAAGTGCAGCCTCTATGTCAATTCAGAAAATCGCTCGCCTGGCGGGCGTCTCGGTGGCGACGGTATCGCGAGTATTGAATAACAGCGATACCGTTAAAGCGAAGAATCGCGAACGTGTGCTGCAGGCGATCAAAGAGAGTAACTACCAGCCGAATCTGCTGGCCCGCCAGCTGCGAACGGCCCGCAGCAATATGATTCTGGTGATGGTCTCTAATATCGCCAACCCCTTTTGCGCCGAAGTGGTCAAGGGCATTGAAGAAGAGGCGGAAAAGAACGGCTACCGGATCCTGCTGTGTAATTCAGGTTCGGATTTAGCCCGTTCAACCTCTGGGCTGCAGCTGCTCTCCGGCAAAATGGTCGACGGCATCATCACCATGAACGCGCTCTCCAGCCTGCCGGAACTCACCACCATGATCGGCGACGCGCCCTGGGTTCAGTGCGCGGAATATGCTGATAACGGCAGCATCTCCTGCGTCGGCATCAACGACGTCGACGCGGCGCAGGGCGCCGTTTCCCGGCTGGTTGACGGCGGGCGTAAACGCATTGCTTTAATCAACCACGATCTCAGCTATCGCTACTCGCGCCTGCGCGAGCGCGGCTATAAAAGCGTTCTGCACGTTCGCGAACTGGCGTATCAACAGGTGATCTACGCCAGCGATCTGAGCGCCGCGGCCGGTAAACAGGCGATGGAGACGCTGCTGGCGCAGGAAGAGCAGCCGGACGCGGTGTTTGCCGTCTCTGATTCGCTGGCGGCGGGCGCGCTGCGGGCTATCGCTCAGGCCGGAATGCGGGTGCCGGATGATATTGCGGTGGTCGGTTTTGATGGCACCGAACTGGCTGAAGTGGTATCGCCGCAGCTGACCACCGTGGAACAGCCTTCGCGCGAGATTGGCCGTACGGCGGTCACGCTGCTGATGAAAAGAATCGACAATCCCGACGCCGCGGTCGAGCGGGTGATGATGGACTGGCGCGTCATTTCCCGCGCCAGTGCCTGAGGATATTACTGAGACACCGCGCCCGCCAGCGAACGAATGTCGTTACCGGTAGGGGACTGATGGATCCGCAGGCCGAATTCGTCAACCACGGCATAAACGTGATCGAATATATCCGCCTGAATGCTTTCATATTCCGCCCATACCACGGTGTTGGTGAAGCAGTAAATCTCAATCGGCAGGCCGCTGGCGTCCGGCGCCAGCTGGCGCACCATCAGCGTCATATCTTTACGGATGCGCGGATGATTACGCAAATACTCCTGCAAATAGGCGCGGAAGGTGCCGATATTGGTCATCCTGCGCTGATTCAATATCGATTGATCGGCGGCGTTCTGCTGGTTCCACAGGCTGATTTCCTGGTGACGTGAATCCATATACGGCTTCAGCAGCCTGGCCTGAATCAAGCGCTGCTGCTCCTGTTCATCAAGAAAATGAATGCTGGTGGTATCGATATTCAGGCTGCGCTTAATGCGGCGACCGCCGGATGCCGACATACCGCTCCAGTTTTTAAATGAGTCGGAAACCAGCGACCAGGTTGGAATGGTGGTGATGGTGTTATCCCAGTTGCGTACCTTCACCGTGGTCAGGCCGATGTCAATCACCGCGCCGTCGGCGCCATATTTGGGCATCTCCAGCCAGTCGCCGAGCTTGAGCATATCGTTGGCGGAGAGCTGAATTCCCGCCACCAGGCCAAGAATAGGATCTTTGAATACCAGCATCAGTACCGCGGCCATCGCGCCGAGTCCGCTAATCAGAATCGCCGGCGACTGGCCAATCAGTAAGGAAATAACCAGAATGCCGACAATAATCGCGCAGACCAGCTTAATACCCTGAAATATCCCTTTAAGCGGCAGCTGAGAAGCGGTGGCGAATTTCTGCGATAAATTGAACACCACGTCCAGCAGCGAAAAGAAGGACAGCATCGCGTAGATCATCACCCACAGCTGCGCGCAGGTGGTGAGTATTTCCGCGGCCTCGCTGCCTTTTTGCAGCCACAACACCGCCTGCACGTTGACGATAATCCCCTGCAGGGTGAAGGCCAGACGATGAAACAGTTTGTTCTGGGTAATAATTTGCAGCCACAGGTGGCTGCTGGCTTTCGCCCGCTTTTCGAAGGTGCGCAGCACCACTTTGTGCAGAATGAGATGAACGACAATCGCCGTCAGAAAAATAATGCCGAAGATAATAATGAGTGAGGTGGTGGGGGTAATTTTGATGCCTAATGCGGCGATTTGCGATATGAATTCCTGCATAACGTCTCCTTTACATCCAGCGGTTATGATGACCGCTGGATGTCTATTATGCAAATCGCAGGTTACGCTGTTGTGAATTATGGGGTCGCTACCGCCGGACGGACGTTAAGGTGATGGCGTAGCCACAGCGCGATGGCGCCCAGGACCAGCATCATCACCACTTCCACCGCCAGGAAATCGATCAGCGCCTGGGGATAGTCGCCGCCGCTGCGCTGGGCAAGGGTTAAGAATAGCGACCCGAGAATTGCCGGGCCCAGGCCCAGCGTCGCCTGCTGCAGAGTGCTGAGAATCGCGCTCCCGGCCCCGGCGTCGCAGGCGCTGATATCGCGCATCCCGATACGGTAAAAGCTGTTGACGATCAGCGCCTGCCCGTAGCCGATGAGCGCCGTGGAGGGGACCAGCGCCAGGGTGGTGGTGTGGATACCAAGGCGATAAAAGGTCGCGCTCAGCAGCAGCAGGCCGACAATCTGCACCGACAGGCCGGTCAGCAAAATGCGCCCCATGCTGTAGCGGGCAATCAGCTTCGGCGCGTACAGCGCGGAGATGAAGTAGGCCACGCCGAGCGCGATAAAGCTGTTGCCGGACTGCCACGGCGCCATCCCCAGACCGGCCTGCATGGTCAGCGCCATGCAGAACATAAACCCGGACCAGGCGCTGAAAAAGAGCAGGGCGATGGCCATGCCAAAGCGAATGCTGGTGAGCTTCAGCAGGCGAGGCGGCAATAGCGGCTGCTCGCCGCGCTGCTGTTTACTCAGCGCGCTGGCCCGCATCCAGACCAGCAGCGGCAGCACCGCAGCTAACATCAGCTGCAGCGTCCACGGCCAGTGCAGCTCCGGCCCCAGCGCCATCGGAAACAGCAGGCAGCAGAGGATTAGCGCAAGACTGAAGGTGCCCTGCCAGTCGATGCGCGAATGCGCTTCGCGCCGGGTCTCCGGGACGTATCGCGGGCTGAAGGCCAGCACCAGCAGGCAGATCGGCACGTTAATAAAGAAGGCATTTCGCCAGCCTAAACCGGCGATATCCGCCGAGACCAGCCAGCCGCCGCCCATCTGACCGACGATAAAGGCGATTCCGCCAATGCCGCCGTAGAGGCTGATGGCCCGGGCGTGGGCGGTGCCTTTGAGGGTGATATGCAGCGTAGCGAGAATCTGCGGCACGATCAGGGCCGCGCCGGCGCCCTGGACCGCGCGCGCCGCCAGCAGCGTGCTGATGGAGTTCGCCATCCCGCACAGCAGGGAGGCGACGCCAAAAATCGCCACGCCCCACATAAACAGACGGCGGCGGCCATAGTTATCGCCAAGCTTGCTGCCCATCGCCAGGCAAACGGCAAAGGCGACGCCGTACAGCGCGACGATCAGTTCCAGCTGGGTGGCGCTGGCGTTCAGCGACTGGGTGATGGAGTCCAGCGCGACGTTGGCGATCGAGGTGTCGATCAGCGGCAGCATCTGGCCGGTCAACAGAAGGAATAAACCGGCGCGGCCGGGTGAAACAGCAGACGAATTCATCGGATCTCTCCATTGCGTCATTCAGCGGATGGCCGTAGCATCACCGATAAATTAAACGGGTACCAGTTCCTGCTTATACTGGTATTGGCACTACCATGCTGGAGGTTTTATGACGACCATGCCGCAACGTGAATCGACGATCGCCGCGCCCGATGATGCCCGTAAACAGCTGGGGGCGTTTCTGCGCGCCCGGCGTGAGAGCCTCGATCCGCAGCGCCTGGGGTTGCCGCGCGTTGGCCGACGACGCACGCCGGGCCTGCGGCGGGAAGAGGTGGCGATGCTGGCGGAGGTCGGCGTCACCTGGTACACCTGGCTGGAGCAGGGGCGGGAAGTGAATCCGTCCGAGGCCGTGCTGGTGTCGGTGGCGAACGCGCTGCAGTGCAGCCCGCTGGAGACCCGGCACCTGTTTGTCCTGGCCGGACTGACGCCGCCGGAAGCCGCGCAGGTCACGGTATGCGAAGGCATCAGCCCCGGCACCCGGCGGATGCTCGATAGCCTGATGCCGCAGCCCGCCAGTATTCAGAAGCCGAGCTTCGATATTGTGGCGTGGAACGACAGCTTCTGCCGCCTGATGGGCATCGATTTCGCCACCATTCCGGAAGAGGATCGCAACTGCATTTATCTGTATCTGACCAATGAAACCTGGCGCAGCCGTATTGAAAATCGCGACGTGCTGGCGACGTTTGTCTCCTATTTCCGCGCGGCGATGGCGGAGCACCGCGGCGATCCGCTGTGGGAGAATAAGCTGGCGCGCTTTTTCGCCGCGTCGGCGGAGTTCGAGGCGCTCTGGCATCAGCGCTATGAGGTACGCGGGGTGGAAAATCAGGTGAAACACTTTAACCATCCGCAGCTCGGACGCTTCAGCCTGCAGCAGATGTACTGGTACTCGGCCCCGCGCAACGGCTCGCGCCTGCTGGTCTATTTGCCGATGGATGAAACGGGCGAGCGGGCGCTGGCGTGGTTGGATAAATAAAACCATATATTGCTGGAGAGTCAGAGCGGGACTCTCCAGCCACGTTTTGCCAGAGGGGTAAATCCTCCGCGGGTAAGGTTCGCCGGGAGCGGATTTGAACGCCGGGTAACGGCGGCCTATCAGGGCGAGGCCCATGGATGGGCCGAGTAATCCGAAGACAACGCACAGGCAACCTGAAGTATGGCGGGGATAGATATTTCTCTGTTTATTGCCAATAACCCGGCTGTTTGCTTATTCTGGCGATAGCGTGGCCAGGGTGAAGACGATAATTAAATAATCATTTACGCCAGGAATCTATTAATTGTGGCGGCGGGAGGTTGAGTCATCCTGGGAAAACTATCCAAAGATTAAATAAGTGTTTTTGTTATTATCATTATCCATGATGATAGTTCCGGCGGGTTATGTGACACAGTACAAATAATTACAATTATTGAGCTTGTTGAGAATATATTTCACATGCGTTGAATGCATGGTTTCCTCTATTGTGATAGGTTGCTTGTTAAATAATAAATTCATATAAATCTATATATTTTCAGAACATCTAAATATAACGGGAAGTTGAATGAAACGAATTGACCGGGTTTACCATTGGCTGCTGGAACACGCAGACAAAATGAGCTGGCATGATATGTGTTTGCAGAGAGGGTTCAATACCCACGATATTGCTGATGGGCTGCGTATTTTGCGAAACAATGTCAGTTTCGAACTGGGTAATTTGTTACGTATGCAGCAGATCGTTAAAGTGAAAGGAAGACCGATAGCCTACATTCCTAAAGTCAGCGTTGAACGTGCGTTGGGTATCTCTCTGTCAGAGGTGGAGTTTGACAGTTTTGATGCGCTGAATGCGCTGGTTTCTCCTGGCGGGGAAGTCGCGGCGCAGGCGCCAGCCGATTCGCGGGTTTCTGAGCACCGGAGCGCCGATCCTTTTAGTTTGCTGATTGGCTTCGATGGCAGCTTAAAAACGCAGGTCGAACAGGCAAAAGCCGCTATCCTGTATCCACCGTCCAGCCTGCATACATTAATTACCGGGCCGACAGGCGTTGGGAAAAGCCTGTTTGCTTCAGTTATGTTCAACTATGCGTGTTTTGTTGGCCGTTTTGATGCGAAAAAACCCTTCATTGTGTTTAACTGCGCAGACTATGCAATGAACCCGCAGCTGCTGATGGCGCATATTTTTGGTCATATCAAAGGGGCGTTTACCGGCGCTGGCGAGGACAAAGAGGGATTGGTTGATAAAGCTAACGGCGGAATGTTATTTCTGGATGAGATACACCGATTACCGCCGGAAGGGCAGGAGATGGTCTTCTACTTTATGGATACCGGTACCTACAGCCGGCTGGGGGAAACGGAAAGAAGACGTACAGCGAGCGTTTTATTGGTGGGAGCCACTACCGAGAATTTAGAATCTGCAATGCTCAAGACCTTCATTCGCCGTATTCCAATCATCATTCATCTGCCAACATTCGAACGGCGCAGCACCCAGGAGAAAATATCGCTATTGAAATTCTTATTGAATAGAGAAGCACAGCGTATTCAGAAACCGATCAGAATTGATGTAGAAGCAATGAAGGCGCTGATAGGTAACACTTCTTTTGGCAACATTGGGCAAATGAAATCCAATGTGCAGCTGGTATGTGCGAATGGCTTTTTACACTGTTTGCATCAAGATATTATTGATATCCGCTTCCGCGATCTGCCCAGCGAAATTAAAAATGGCCTGTTTCATCTCGGCGCACGGCGCGATGAAATGCAGCAGATCAATGATTACCTTGAGGATTTTTTAGTTATTCAGCCGGGAGGCGAGCCGTCGCCGCTGCAGGAAGACGATCAATATGAACCCACTTTCAACCTGTATAATATTATTGAAGATAAAGTCACTTTTATGCAGGATCATGGCCTGTCCCATGAGGAAATTACGCGCTTTATTTTACTGGACATCAGCATTCATCTGAATACTTTTTATATGAAGTTTCAGAACAATGCCGGGATGCAGGAAAATATATTAAAAGTAGTCAATGAGGATATCCTGCATTTCTCACAGCAGATGAAAAAAATCGTGGAACGGGAATTGAATCATCATCTGACGGAGCGCTTTTTATTGGCATTTAGTTTACATCTAACATCTTTTTTAGCGCGAACGGAAAATCGCCATACCGCTCTGCTTCCCCGTATTGAGCATCTACTGATGAACCAGGGGCAGGAGTATCAGGCCGCTAAAATAGTCAAGCAGCACATTGAAGACAAATTTGGCATTGATGTGCCTGTCGTCGAAGAGATGTATTTAACGTTGCTGATTGGTTCTTTGTTGAAAACCCAGCAGGAAGAGCGTGTTGCGGTACTTGTCGTAATGCACGGGAGCCATACCGCCAGTTCGATGGCTAGCGTTGCCCAAAAGTTACTGGGTGAGGGCAATATTGACAGCATTGATATGCCTTTGGACATCAGTCCCAAACTGGTGCTCGATCAAATGCGCCAGCGTATTAAAGAGCTGAATTGCAACAAAGGCGTGCTGCTGCTGGTGGATATGGGATCGTTGAACGGTTTTGGCGACATTATCATGCAGGAAACGGGAATACAGATACGCACATTAACCATGGCTTCGACGCCCACGGTCATTGAGGCAGTAAGAAAATCGGCGGTCATGGGAATGGAACTGGATGATATCTACTTTTCGCTGTGCGATTTCAAGGGATATGGCAGTTATCGTAAAACGACGCAGCAGCTGGATACATCCATGCTTTATCAGAAAGTGAAGGCGATCCTCTGCGTGTGCTCAACCGGGCAGGGAACGGCGGAGAAGCTGAAAACCTTTGTCGACGGTATGCTGTGTAATATGGAACGTTGCGATATTAACGTTATCGCGATGCCGCTGAATGAAGTCGAAATACAAAGAGACCTTTTACTCAAACGTTACGAGTTCATTATGTCTCTGGGGATAGCAGATCCCAGAATCAATGCCCCTTTCTTACCTCTGGAAACGTTGTTTTCCAGCAACGGTGAGGCGCAGTTTACGCTTCTCGTTCAACGGAGCCATTTACAGTCGGTTATTCGGCCGCATGCGATGGTGCGCAAAATTAGCGAGGAGAGTATGACCGAGTTTCTGACTTACCTTAACCCGAAAAAAGTGGTCGATCCGGTGCTGGAGTATATCAGTGAGCTGGAGAAGCTGGAGGGATTCCCCTTCGATAATGGCATGAAGGTCAGCATCAGCGTGCATATCGGGAGCGCGCTGGAGCGAATGGTACAACACTGTGGCCTGAAGTATGATGGTAGCCTTAGCGAAGACAACCAGAAAAAACTGGATACCTACCAGACGATTGCTCGTTGCTTCCAGAAAAAGCTGGCGATTACCCTGGATCGCGACGAGCTTAGCTACATCCTGGAGATGGTCGCGGAACTCTCCGAGCGTTCGGCTGCACAACAGGAAGATTTATCGTAGTCGTTTAATGGCCTCTTTCAGAATGCGCAGGTTCTCCGGCGCCGGGCGGTTTGTTCTGTCCGGTGAAGCGTGACGTTTTTCGCCTACTGGCCGTTAAATGCTGTGGGTAGATCGTCGATGAAAGGCTTCAGTAGACGATTAAAGCTACTACACTTGGTTGATTCTGGCGTGCTGTCGCGCTGCAGATGTTGATAAATTTGCTCACTCCGCTGCGATACGGCTTTATCTTCAGCGATATCCCAACCCCGCTGCCTGGCTACCTTATCAATAGCGTTGGTCATGACCGCGTCGCTGGGTAAATCACTGCGGTGACATTGATATTTCAGATATTTTGCGCTGGCGCTCACGGAGGCCAGTTGTTCTATTTGCTCGTCAGGAGGAATAGGCTTTTGTTGTAATGAAGAACGGGATTGTTGACAACCTGTGCTGACTAGCAGAAATGCAATCAGCATAAAATGGCAAAAACGAGATGACCGCATGGCAATAATCTTACTCTTATCTAAAAAACAGCATTCTAGCAAGTTACCCCCGGTTGTCACGAATTAGCGCGGCCGGCTTACTTTATTGCGATCTTGTTCTCATATTTGCTTTTATAATTTCTGATTTATCCCCCAGTGAATCCATCACGCCTTCGGCTAACACTTCTTAATATTCACGCTATAATAATAGTGTGATACACATGGATTTGTATCCTTAATTCCCTGTTCTAGTGTATTGATATTTTAATACACAAAAATATAGCCCCTTTCACAAACCCCGAGTTCATCGACTTCTCAGCCCTGTTAACGTCATTAATACACTAACCTGGCACATTCTTTGCTGGTACAGACTCGTATATTATTTTCGCTCAATAAGATTATGGTTTCATTTACTAAAAGCAGACGTGATGGTTTAAACAGGAATTTGAATCAATGAATACAGCAATCATAGTTGCTACTCATGGCGCAGCCGCAGGACCTTTGATTAATACCACTCAGATGATCGTCGGGCAGCAGGAAAATATCGCCACGATTGATTTTCTACCTGGGGAAAACGTTGATACGTTGGTCACTAAGTTTGAAAACGTTCTCCAGACGCTGGATCAACGAGATGGCGTTATCTTTCTGGTTGATATTTACGCCGGTAGCCCTTTCAATGCGGCCAGCTTGCTATCGATGAAAAAAGATAACTGGGATGTAATAACCGGGGTCAATGTTCCGATGCTGATCAACGTGTTTTTAGAGCGAGAGAGCGTGGGGGAATACCTGCAATTAGTCGATATCTCAAAACAAACGGCAAGAGATGGCATTAAGTCTCTCAAATACAGTTTAAATAACAATAATACAGAAGAGGATCATCTTTGAAATGAATGTTTTATTATCACGTATCGACGATCGTTTTATTCATGGCCAGGTGGTTACCCGTTGGGTAAAAGCGTATCCAGCCGATCGTTTAATTGTCGTCTCTGATGCCGTGGCGGCGGATGAATTGCGCAAGTCTCTGCTCATCTCCGTTGCTCCTTCAGGCATGATTGCTAGCGTGGTGTCCGTGGAAAAAATGATTAACGCCTGGCATAGCCCTCGCTACGCAGGGGTCAGCGCATTTCTGCTATTTGAAAAACCGGGGGATGTTCTGCGATTAATCGAGGGCGGCGTCGCGATTAAAAGCGTGAATGTTGGCGGAATGCGCTTTGAGAACGATCGCGAGCAAATCACCAAATCCGTCAGCGTAACCTCAGACGATGTTGCGGCATTTCATGCTCTGCATGCGTTGGGCGTAGGTCTGGAATTACGCCAACTGCCGTCCGATGCCGCCGTCGACTTTATCTCCAAATTAAAATAATCGAGGGAATCATGACCACTATACAAATTATATTGCTGCTGGTGATTGCAGCCATTACCGGGATGGGTAGCGTGCTGGATGAAGGGCAAACGCATCGTCCACTTGTTGCCTGTACGCTGGTTGGCTGGGTACTTGGCGATATGACTACCGGTATCATTCTTGGCGGTACGCTGGAAATGATGGCCCTCGGGTGGATGAACGTTGGGCTGGCGATGGCGCCGGATACCGCCATCGCCTCGGTGATATCGACCATTCTGGTGATTAATACAAATCAGGGGATTGGCGAAGGCATCGCGATTGCCGTCGCGTTAGCCGCTGCGGGTCAGGCGCTGACGATTTTTGTCAGAACGATGACGGTGTTCTTGATCCACCGGGCGGATACCTATGCTGAAAAGGGCAATATGCGCGGTATCGAAATCATGCATATCACTGCGCTTGGTTTCCAGGCGCTGCGCGTGATGATTCCTACCTTTGTGGTGGTCATGATGAGCGTTGATTCGGTGCAGGCCATGTTGAACGGTATTCCGCCAGTGGTGACGCATGGTCTGCAAATTGGCGGCGGTATTATTGTTGTTGTGGGTTATGCCATGGTCATCAATATGATGAGCGTCAAATATCTTATGCCGTTCTTTTTTGCCGGTTTCTTGATTGCGGCTTTTACCAGTTTCAACCTTGTTGGTTTAGGGGGAATGGGATTAGTCGGTGCGTTGCTGTATATACAGCTGAGTCCAAAATACCAGCCTAAAACCCTGACCGCCGTGGCGGATGGTGGGCCGGCTTCTTTAAATAATAACGACGATTTGGATGCATAATGAAGAACACTATGATGACGAGACACGCCGCCAATCTGGGTGAAAAAAAATTAACCCGCGGTGATATTATTAACATGTTTATCCGTTCAAATTTCTTGCTCGGTTCATTTAACTTTGAACGTGTACAGGCGATGGGCTACTGCTTCATCATGATCCCCGCCATTAAACGCCTGTATGGGCCGGGCGCGGAACGTAATGAAGCCTTGAAGCGTCACCTTGAATGGTTTAACACGCAGCCTTTCTGTACTGCGCCGATTCTGGGGGTGACAGGGGCGATGGAGGAAGAGAAGGCCAACGGCGCGGATATTGATGGTAGCAGCATCAGCGGCGTAAAAGTGGGCCTGATGGGGCCGTTTGCTGGCGTCGGAGATCCGATCTTTTGGGGGACAATTCGTCCGGTTCTCGCGGCGCTGGGGGCTTCCCTGGCCCTGGGCGGAAATGTGCTTGGCCCGTTGTTCTTCTTTTTCGCTTTTAACGCTATTCGTCTGGCGGTGAAATATTTCGGTTTGAAATACGGTTATGAAAAAGGGCGTGAGATATTAACCGATCTCGGCGGTAATCGAATCCAGAAACTGACCGAGTCAGCGTCAATCCTGGGCCTGTTTATTATGGGAGCGCTGGTTTGTCGATGGACAACGATCAATGTGCCGATTGTCGTCTCCCGCATTACCGGCGCGGATGGGCAGGTCGTCGTGACAACGGTTCAGGGGATATTGGATCAGCTATTGCCGGGTATGTTACCGCTGCTGTTGACCCTGTTCGTGGCAAAGCTACTCCGTAAGAAGGTGAACCCGCTGCTGATGATTATCGTCATATTTATCATCGGCATTTTTGGCTACTGGGCCGGGTTCCTGGCATAAATAATAATGAGGAGATAGTACAAATTATTAAAATATTACATGTTATGGATAACACATTATATCTCCTCATTAAACTTGTTCTTTACATATCCAGCATCGGAACAGAACGGAAGAATATATAAGGACAGTATATGAAATATCATTTTTTTCAGAAAAATAGACTCAGCCTTATTACTCTGGCAAGTTTAGCGTTACTGGCGGGGTGTGATAATTCGGATGATTATAGCGAGAATCATCCCTCACATCAGCAGTCATCGTATCTTGAGAAATATCGCCCTCAGCTACAGTTTACTGCGGCTAAAAACTGGCAAAACGACCCTAACGGCATGGTTTATTTTGACGGCGAATATCATCTTTTTTATCAATATAATCCGAATGGCAATAGCTGGGGAGATCTCTCGTGGGGACATGCCGTCAGTCGGGATCTGGTCCATTGGGAGGAGCTTCCCGTTGCGCTGCCGGTGGAAAAAGATGCCGATGGTAACGTCACGCAGATGTATTTTTCCGGCAGCGCGGTAGTTGATTTCAATAATAGTAGCGGTTTTGGTAAAGCGGATCGGCCGGCAATGGTGGCTATGTACACCAGCTATTATCCAACCGACATGACGCTGGATAATGGAAAGACTATCGCGGCAGGAACCCAGGCGCAGTCTATTGCTTATAGCCTGGATAAAGGGCGAACCTGGACGCAGTATGAAGATAATCCGGTCATCCCTTTACCGCCAGCGGGCTATGAGAGTCAGTTTAAGGAATTTCGCGATCCTAAAATATTCTGGTATGCGCCGGAAAACAAATGGATCATGGTGGCGGTCATTGCGACTCAGCATAAAGCGGTATTTTATTCATCGACCGATTTGCGTGATTGGAACTTTATGAGCGAATTTGGTCCGGCGAATGCCGTTGGTGGCGTCTGGGAATGTCCTGATTTATTTGAACTGCCTGTTGACGGTGACAGTAATAATAAAAAATGGGTAATGGTTATAAATATTAATCCCGGCGGGCCTGCTGGCGGATCGGGTAATCAGTATTTTATTGGTCACTTTGATGGTGAACGTTTCACGCCTGATGATGATAGCGTGTTCAACGGCGAGGCGCCCGTCGGTTCACTCATTGCCGATTTCGAGGAAAGCGAGAGCGAATCCGGCTGGACGGCGACAAAAGATCTGCAGGGGGCTTATCTGTCTAAAGGCGACCGCGCCGGGCAGTCTGGCGTTAGCCAGTATCTGGGAGAGCAGCTCGTCAATACCTTCGTTAATGGTGATGCCAGCGTCGGCAGCGTAACGTCCCCGGCGTTTAAAATTACCGATCGCTACATCAATCTGCTGGTCGGCGGCGGCAATCATCCGCGTAACCCGGATGCGGTCGAAGACAGCGTTCCGCCTTCCGGCGATCTGCTGTTTGCCGGTGCCGATTTTGAGGGGGAAGATGGCGCAACTTATGATGATATTGGTTGGACCTCAAGCGGCGATTTTGTTGGCCAGGTCGTTGCCAGCGGCACGATAGCGACGCAGCAGCAGGTCTCCGGTTTTATGGGCAGGAAACTGGTCAACAGCTATTTTGGTGAATTAGTGGGTAAAGGGGGAGATGCAGTGACGGGGACCCTGACTTCAGCGAACTTCACCATCAATAAACCCTATATCAACTTCCTCGTTGGCGGCGGTAATCATCCTTATGGCGCGGAAGGCGCGGCGGCCGTCGTGCTGTTGGTCGATGATAAAGTCGTCAGGTCAGCGACCGGTAGCGACAGTGAGTCGCTGAACTGGACGCACTGGGATGTACAAGAGTATCAGGGTAAGCCCGCCCGGATAATGATCGTTGATGAAAATACCGGTGGATATGGCCATATTCTGGCTGACCAGTTTATGGCCGGGGATGAGCCGGCGCAGCCAGTATCAACGGAGACCACGGTTAACCTGCTGGTGGATGGCAAGGTCGTTTATAGCGTAACCGGGGATAATTCGGAAACGCTGGGCTGGCGTTCCTGGAACGTGGCCGCACTGAAGGGAGAGATGGCGCAAATCCGCATTGTGGACAATAGCACCGCCGGTTTTGGTCATGTGCTGGTCGATCACATCATACAGTCCGATCGGCCCAGGCAGATTGCGAACTGGGGGGACTTCGGGTCGGATTTTTACGCGGCAGTGACCTGGAATGGCGCACCTGATGGTAAACGCTATTGGCTTGGCTGGATGAGCAACTGGAACTACGCGGGCAGCATTCCTACCACCCCGTGGCGGGGCGGGCAGACTCTGGTTAGAGAGTTAAGTTTGCAGACGATTGATAATAAGATTCGCCTGGTACAAACGCCGGTGGATGCGCTGAAATCGCTGCGTAATAACGCCTTGTTTACCCTGTCCGAGGAGAAGGTGGTTGCCCCTGGCGACACGCTATTAGCGGATAGCCAGGTTCAGGGCCAGGTGTATGAAATCGAGGCGGAGCTGCAGCCAGGCAGCGCGAGCGAAGCGGGCTTTAAGGTTCGCACGGGGAGCCACGGCGAGGAGACGCTGGTCGGCTATGATGCCGCGGCCGGCGAAGTGTTTATCGATCGTACAAAATCGGGAACGAATGCGTTTAATTCTGGATTTGCGGCCCGCCATAGCGCTCCGCTGCCGTTGTCGGATAACGCCTCGGTAGCGCTGCGTATTATTGTCGATACTTCATCTGTTACCGTCTTCTCAGGGAAAGGCGAAGTCGTGCTGACGGATCAGATTTTCCCGGAGCCGACCAGTCAAGGCATTGAGATATACAGTAAAGGTGGAGATATAAACGTAAAATCGTTGACTATCTGGCCTCTGAAATCAATCTGGGCAGATAAATAAAATATTAAGCGAGTATCGCGTAATACTTTACCGTTGGTTCGTTTTTTTAATCACGCAAGCGCGGTCTGGATAATCGTAAAATATTCAACCGTGCTTGTGTGAAACCAATTGGTTTATTGTCTGCGTATGCCGCGGTTCATATTGCGGAAGTTATATTAATAAATATTGTCCTGATGAGATAACAGAGCAAGGATTAGCATTGTGATGTCCAAAGGCATAAATGTCGCGTTCCATAAAAGTTCTTCTGTAAATAAACAGAAAGCTGGGTAGGGGGGGCGAGATGCAATTATCTGGCAGGTTGCTGGCATGCAGAGAAGCGGCTTCGCGGTTTTTGACTCCGCGTTGGATGATATGGGGATTATCGCTCTTGATATTAAATCAGCTCGCTCTGCTGAGCTGGCGGAGCTGGCTGGCTGACGATATATACCATGTGGACCTGGCGAAAGCGAAAGCCAATTCCGCTCCAGCAAAACCAGACCGCGGAATTGCGGCGGAAAACGATCGTTTTACCCTCTTTGGGACTTCGTCGTCCGCTTCCTCCGCCTCAGGCCCATCGGTATCCGACAATATCATTCGTCATGCGCCGCCGTCGTCGCTCAAACTCCGTTTGGCCGGGGTTGTGGTGAGCTCCGACCCCCAAAATTCGATGGCGATTATTGCCAAAGATAGCAAGCAATTGACGCTTTTTGTCGGTGACAGCCTGCCGGGTTATTCTGCCAAAATTATGTCTATTTTTTCTGATCGCATTGTGATTTCTTACCAGGGGCGCTATGAATCGTTATTGTTTAATGAACAATCGGATGCCGGAAGAAGCATCAATAAATCATCAGTAGCGCAAATCAAGACCCGGTTGCAAAAACACCCGCAAAATATTCTTGATTATATCAAGGTGACACCCGTCATGGTGGAGAACAAACTTGCAGGCTATCGCCTTAATGCAGGTAAGAATAGGGATTTATTTTATCAATCAGGTTTGCAGGACAACGATCTTGCTATTGTGCTTAATGGTATGGATTTACGCGACACTCAACAGGCTCAGCAGGCACTGAAACAGCTTGCTGAACTCAGTGAGTTGAATCTTACCGTTGAGCGGGACGGTAAGCGACAGAATATTTATTTTGTGCCTGGAGATGATTAATTGTTGAATATAAAAATAATCAAAAGACTCTGTATCGTTGTCTTGGTGTTTTTTTCGCTGGTCATTCGGCAGGGCGCGGGCGCTGAGTTTTCTGCCAGCTTTAAGGGGGTGGATATTCAGGAGTTTATTAATACCGTCAGCAAGAACCTGAATAAAACGATTATTATCGATCCGGCTGTACACGGCACGATTACGGTGCGCAGTTACGATAGGCTCAACGATGAACAATATTACCAGTTTTTCCTGAGCGTGCTGGATGTATACGGCTTTGCCGTGGTGGACATGAAGAACGGCGTGCTGAAGGTGGTCCGCGCCAAAGATGCAAAAACCGCGGCGGTACCTCTCGCCAGCGATGCTCAACCGGGAAAGGGAGATGAAGTCGTGGCGCGCGTTGTGCCCGTCAATAATGTGCCTGCCCGTGATTTGGTCCCGTTACTTCGTCAATTGAATGATAACGCCGGGGTGGGCAGCGTTGTGCATTATGAGCCTTCCAACGTCCTGTTGATGACGGGACGGGCGGGAGTGATTAAGCATTTGATGGAAATAGTTGAGCGCGTTGATAAAGCGGGCGATCGCAGCGTCGTCACGTTACCGCTGGCCTACGCGTCCGCTGCCGACGTTGTCAAAATGGTGACCGAATTAACCCGGGATGCCGGTAAATCAGCGTCATCGGGCTTAATGATAGCGAATGTTGTTGCGGATGAACGTACGAATTCGGTATTGATTAGCGGCGAACCGAATTCTCGTCAATTAATTATCGCGATAGTTAAGCAGCTGGATCGCGAACAATTTGTTCAGGGCAACACCAGGGTTATTTATCTGAAGTATGCCAAAGCGACCGATTTGGTCGAGGTCTTAACGGGGATCGGCGACACTATTCAGGGCGAGCAAAAGAGTGCTAAACCGGCCATCGCATTACGCAAAGACATTACTATCAAAGCGCATGAGCAAACCAACTCGCTGATCCTGACGGCGGCCCCGGACGTTATGCGGGATTTGGAGGGGGTGATAGCTCAGTTGGATATTCGTCGCGCCCAGGTCCTGGTCGAAGCGATTATTGCCGAAGTACAGGATGCTGATGGTCTCAATCTGGGCATTCAGTGGGCCAATAAAAATAGCGGCATGTCGCAATTTACCAATACGGGCCTACCTATTACGACCGCAATTGCCGGAGCCAATCAATATAAAAAAGAGGGCGCGGTGGATAGCTCGATTGCCAGTACGCTCAACGGTCTTAATGGTATTGCGGCGGGGTTTTATCAAGGGAATTGGGCGATGTTATTGAGCGCGCTTTCCAGTAATAGCAAGAATGATATTTTGGCGACGCCGAGCATCGTGACGCTGGATAATATGGAGGCCATGTTCAATGTTGGCCAGGAGGTACCGGTGCTCTCCGGCTCGCAAACAACCTCTGGCGATAACGTCTTCAATACCGTGGAGCGCAAAACGGTCGGAATTAAGTTGAAGGTAAAGCCACAGATTAACGAAGGGGATTCTGTTTTACTGGAAATCGAACAGGAGGTTTCCAGCGTGGCTGACGCCGCCTCCAGCAGTAGCGCTGACCTGGGGGCGACCTTCAATACTCGCACGGTTAATAATGCGGTGCTGGTGGGAAGTGGCGAAACGGTCGTCGTCGGAGGGCTGCTGGATAAAAGCGTGACGGATAGCGTGGATAAAGTCCCGGTGCTGGGAGATATTCCGGTTCTGGGTTACCTGTTTCGCTCTAACAGTAAAAAAGTCTCCAGACGTAATCTGATGCTCTTTATTCGCCCATCAATTATCCGCGATCGCGATCAGTATCGTCATGCATCCGCTGATAAATATCATGCTTTTAATCAGGAACAAGTTCAGCAGCGTGGTCATCAGGATAACCCAGCGACGTTAAACAATGACGTATTAAAGCTGCCTCCGGATCAAAATGGCGCCACCTTCCTGAAGGTTCGCGCGGCGATTAGCGCATTTTATTCGCAGGAGGGGTAATGAATATGTCTGTTGCCGACGTGAATAAACCGCATCCGCAGCTTCCCTTTGCCTATGCGCATGCTCAACGCATTTTACTGCAGTGGGAGAATACTGAATGCCGGGTGCTGCGCGTCGTGGAAACGACAGCCGCAGCGTTGCTTGAAACCCGTAGGGTTGCCGGGTGTGCCCTGAATATTCGTACGCTATCGAATGCGGAATTTGAGAAACAACTGATTAGTAGTTACCAGCGAGACTCAACCGAAACGCGGCGACTGATGGTTGATATCGGCAACGAAGTGGATTTTTATACCCTGGCGGAAGAGTTACCTGACAGCGATGATTTACTGGATGCCGATGATGATGCTCCGATAATCCGTCTGATTAATGCCATGCTGACCGAGGCGATTAAGGATAAAGCGTCAGATATTCACATCGAAACCTATGAACGTCATTTGCAAATTCGCTTTCGGGTAGATGGCGTACTGCGTGAAATATTACGCCCTCAGCGCCGTCTGGCTTCTTTATTGATCTCTCGTATTAAGGTTATGGCGCGGTTGGATATCGCGGAAAAGCGTATTCCTCAGGATGGGCGCATGGCGTTACGCATTGGCGGCCGGGCGATTGATGTGCGAGTGTCGACTTTACCTTCTCATTACGGTGAACGAATTGTTCTGCGTTTGCTGGATAAAAGCAGCGTGAATTTGGATCTGTCGACGTTAGGCATGTCGTTATCACACCAGCAGCAGATCGATGAACTGATTCAGCGGCCGCACGGTATTCTCCTCGTCACCGGTCCGACAGGTTCAGGGAAGAGCACGACGCTTTATGCGGCGTTGAGTCGTCTCAATGCGAGTGAACGCAATATTATGACGATTGAAGATCCTATTGAGTATGAGCTCGAGGGGATTGGCCAGACGCAGGTATACGCCAAAGTGGAGATGACTTTTGCGCGCGGTTTACGCGCCATTCTGCGTCAGGACCCTGATGTCGTACTGGTTGGGGAGATCCGCGATAGTGAAACCGCGCAGATTGCGGTTCAGGCATCCTTGACCGGGCATTTGGTTCTTTCAACGCTCCATGCCAACAGTGCGTTGGGGGCATTATCACGTCTGCAAGATATGGGGATTGAACCTTTTTTACTGTCTACGTCGTTATTGGCCGTATTGGCGCAGAGGCTGGTGCGGACTCTTTGCCCCGATTGCCGCCAGCCCTACTTAGTCGCTCCCGCGTTGGCCCATCAGATGGGGATTGCGCCCGGAGCTCGCTTATGGCAGCCGAAGGGATGTCCGCAATGCGGCTTTACTGGCTATCGTGGGCGTACCGGGATACATGAATTACTGCTGATTGACGATAGGATCCGTACCGCAATCCATAAGGGCCACGGCGAGTTCGCGATTGCCCGCTTACTGCAGCATGAATACAAAACGTTACGCTATGCCGGGCTGGAAAAAGCCCTGTCCGGCGAGACAAGCTGGGAAGAGGTCATCCGGGTGACTGAAAACCAGTCGCAGGAAAAGGAGTGACCGCGTGTTATTCCATTATCAGGTGTTAGACGAGCGGGGTAAAAAGCGGCGGGGGAGCCTGGAGGCAGATTCCGCTCGTCATGCGCGTCAACGCTTACGAGAACAAGGGCTGGTTCCGCTGGCGCTGGTCGAAGGGCTGAATGAGGCCCGGCGGAATAAACGCGGGTGGCGTATTTCCTGGTCGCGTGGAATAAGCAGCGCCGATCTGGCGCTGCTGACTCGCCAGCTGGCGACGCTGGTCGCCGCCGCTTTACCTCTGGAAGATGCGCTGGATGCGGTGGCAAAACAAAGTGAAAAACCGCGCCAGCGTAGCCTGATGGCCGCCGTGCGTAGCAAAGTTCTTGAAGGTCATTCGCTGGCGGAAGCGATGGCAGGATATCCTGCCAGTTTTGAGCGGTTGTACTGCGCGATGGTGGCGGCGGGTGAAGCTTCTGGTCACCTGGACCAGGTTCTGAATCGACTCGCTGATTACACCGAACAGCGCCAGCAAATGCGAGCGCGCATCATGCAGGCCATGATTTATCCCTGCGTACTTACCGTTGTCGCTATTAGCGTCGTTGCCACGCTTCTTTCTGCCGTCGTTCCCAGGGTCGTTGAGCAGTTTATTCATATGAAGCAGGCGCTACCGCTATCAACGCGAGTGCTCATGGCGATGAGCGACGGGGTTCGCACTTTTGGTCCCGGGATACTGTTGCTGCTGTTCGCCGGGCTGGTGCTGATACGTCGATTGCTACGTCATGAAGGTCGACGTATTGCCGTTCATCATCGGCTGCTGCGCCTGCCCGTTATTGGGCGCGTTGCGCGCGGCCTGAATACCGCTCGTTATGCCAGAACGCTGAGTATTCTGAACGCCAGTTCCGTGCCGTTGCTGCAAGCGATGCGTATTAGCGGCGAGGTGCTCACCAACGAATATGCGCGTCAACAGCTGTCGTTAGCGACGGAATCGGTGCGCGAGGGGGTTAGCCTGCATCGCGCGCTGGAAATGACCGAACTCTTTCCCCCCATGATGCGCCATATGATCGCCAGCGGTGAACGTAGTGGGGAACTGGACAGCATGCTGGAACATGCTGCGGATAACCAGGACCGGGAATTTACGTCTCACATGCAATTAGCGCTGGGGCTGTTTGAGCCTCTCTTGATCGTCGGTATGGCGGCAATAGTGTTATTTATCGTCATCGCCATTCTGCAACCGATCCTGCAATTAAATAATTTAATCAGTATGTGAATCTGATGGGCAAATATAAGGAGATAAAAATGCGGCGGCAGAGTCAGCGTGGTTTTACGCTGCTGGAAATCATGGTGGTCATTGTCATTATGGGCATTCTGGCAAGTTTAGTTGTACCTAATCTGATGGGAAATAAAGATAAAGCCGATCGTCAAAAAGTCGTCAGCGATATTGTGGCGTTAGAGAGCGCGCTGGATATGTATAAATTGGATAACAGCCGATATCCCACCACGGAGCAGGGGCTGCAGGCGCTAATCACTAAACCGTCGGTACCACCCGAAGCGCGTTATTATCCCCAGGATGGCTATATTCGCCGTTTGCCCCAGGACCCGTGGGGTGGGGATTATCAGCTAGTCAGTCCGGGTCAGCACGGACAGATAGACATATTCTCCTCCGGGCAAGATGGCGTGCCGGGTACTGACGATGATATCGGTAACTGGACGCTGAGTAAGAAATAGTGCGTCAGCGTGGTTTTACCGTGCTGGAAATGATGCTTGTTGTGCTGCTGATGGGGAGTGCGGCCAGTCTGGTCATCATGTCATTTCCGGCCATGCAGCAGGATACCGCGGAGCGGCAGTTGCAACGCTTTCAGGCGCAGCTGGAGTTTGCCATGGATAGCGGTATGCAAAACGATCGGCTACTGGGGATCCAGATTCGACCCAATGGCTGGCAGTTTCAGGTACTGCAAAGCCAGGCGGCGGAAACGCGCTCTTCGGTGGCGCATTCGGATCGTTGGCAGGGCTATGTCTGGCAAATATGGCAACCGCGTCAGGCTGCGTTAGGCGGCCAGGTTCCGGATAACCAGCCGCTCACGCTACGTCTCCCTCCTCCGCAGGAGTGGCCGCCAACCGCGGAACCGGCGGCGGACCCCGATATTTTGCTATTGCCTGGCGGGGAGATTACGCCCTTTACATTAATTTTCGGCGAGAAAGACGATCGCTCCGAAGTCTGGCTGCGGGTAGATGAAAGCGGCGCGATCGCGACATCGGCAAAAGGAGGCGCGCCATGAATAAACAAAAAGGGATGACGCTGCTGGAGGTTCTGGTGGCGCTGGCCATTTTTTCCCTGGCCGGGCTGACACTGCTGCAAACCACCGCCCAGCAGGCCAGAAACGCTGGCATGATGAAAGAGAAAATGCTGGCAAGTTGGCTGGCCGATAACCAACAGGTCAGATTACATCTCAACAAACTATGGCCCGAAAAAAGCGCGACGGGCGCTTTGGTGACCTATGCCGGAGAAGAGTGGTATCTCAGCTGGCAGGGGGTTGATACAGAGTTCAGCCAGCTACGGGCGCTGGATATTGAAGTGCGGCGCCATAAACAAGATACCGCGGCGATATTTTCTTTACGCAGCTACGTGGTGCACGAATGAGCCGTTGCCGCGAACGAGGTTTTACGCTGCTGGAAATGCTACTCGCATTAGCCATTTTTGCGGCGTTGAGTCTCAGCGCTTTCCAGATATTACAGGGGGTGATGCGCAATGATGAGATGGCACAGCGTCAGGTGCAGCGGTTAACCGAGCTTCAGCGCGCCTTCGTTTACCTGGAGGGCGACTTTGGTCAGATCATTCCGCGCCCTCCGCGAGGGGATGAACGTCTGTTCTACGCTGCTCGTTATCAGCGCCAAAGTGCGGACTGGAGCATCTCCTTCATGCGTAACGGTTGGCAAAACCCGATGGGAATATTACCCCGCTCCGAGCTGCAGCGGGTGGGGTATCGTCTGCGCCATCAGCAGCTGGAGCGGCTGAGCTATGTTCATACGGATCCGCAGGCTGGGGAAGAGCCAATCGTGAAGGTTTTGCTGAAAGACGTGAGCGCTTTTCGTTTGCGCTTTTTTGCCAACGGTATGTGGCGCGATAGCTGGAACGACACAACGCGTTTACCCGAGGGAATTGAAGTGTCGTTAGTCGTGGCCGACGTGGGTGAAGTGAGCCGCTTATTTTTCGTCACGACCGGGGAGCAAGCATGAAGCGGCGGCAAAGAGGCGTGGCGTTGCTGGTGGTATTGCTGATTCTGGCGCTCATGGTGACCATGTCGACAACGATAGCCGAGCGTAATGGCCGAGCCTGGCAGCGGACGATGGCTCAAGTGGAGCGTCTGCGGGCGAAATGGTATGCCCGGTCGGCGGAATCATTGGCCGCAAAAATATTACAGAGAGACGCATCTGGTTCACCGAATAAAATGGATTTAGCCCAAAAGTGGGCGCAGGGGCCTCGCCGTTTTACCATTGATGATGGCGAAGTCTCCGGGCTGATCGTTGATGGACAGGCCTGTTTTAATCTCAATGCGATTAACCAGGGGGGCGCCGGCGAGGGAAGGCAGTCGACGTTACCTTACTCCAGACAGGTTTTTAGACAGTTACTTATCAACCTGGGGGAGGGGGCATTGCGTGCGACGCAGATAACCGCAGCCCTGAGCGACTGGATAGACAGCGATAATGCGCCGGGAATCGAGGGGAGTGAAGATGCGCGCGACGGGCCGCAATCGGCGCCTTATCTACCCGCGCATCAACCGATGCAGGATATCAGCGAGCTGCGGACCGTTTCCGGCGTTGATGCCGAACTTTATCGTCGCCTTTTGCCCTATGTTTGCGTACTGCCTGTCCAGACGCTGTCGATAAATATCAATACGTTGAGCGAGTCGCAAAGTCCCTTATTCGCGGCGCTATTTGTGGGGGAACTGGATCCCGCGGGGGCGATGAAGCTGCTACAGCAACGTCCGCACGGCGGCTGGAATAGCACAACAGCATTTTTGGCTCAGGAGGCGCTTAAGGACAGGGATACCTCTGCGATCAAGTACGTATTGACCGTAAAGAGCGATCTGTTTTTTGCCGATTTTAATGTGCAGGTGGGGGACATTCACTATAGCCAGCGCAGCCTGTTGAGCAAGTCGGGTCATCGCTTCCAGGTGATACGACGACAGCCTGGATTGAGCATGCTGAGGGAGCCTTAATGAAAAGCAAAAAATCGCGTCTACAGGCCCGGTTGATACTGCATTTGCCCGGTGATGAAAAACAGCCCGTGCGGTGGTCTTTCCGTTCGCCAGACGGGGATGAGCAAGGCGAACTGGCGGCGGGGGAAAACGATGAGAGATTAACGCATCTTTTCGCGACTTATCCGGCACATATCCTGGTCCCTGCGAGTGAGTTTGTTTTCCATCAAGTGACGCTTCCGCCTAACGCCGGGCGCCAGCGTCTGCAGCTGCTGTCGTTCATGCTCGAGGAGCAGCTGGCAACCGAGGTTGATGGGCTTCATTTTGCCATTTTACACCAGCGCGGCGAGGTATGTGACGTTGCGGTAGTCGACAAACACGATATGCGTCAGTGGATCAGCCGTTGCGATCGGCTAGGGGTACGGGTGCTGACAATGCTTCCGGATGTGCTTGCGCTGCCGCGGGTCGACCACGGCTGGAGCGCGGTGAACGTCGATGATCGGTGGTTATTTCGGCGAGAGGCTCACGCCGGGATGGCGGTGGAATCGTCCTGGCTACCCGAGTTTTTGGCCATCTGGAGTCCGAAGGTGATTGAGAGCTATTCCCAACCGCCTGCGTTAAGCCCCCCTTATTGTGAATGGCGAGCGCATACGCCGCAGAATTTTCTGCAACTGGCGGCCGGGGGGGAACCCTATGATGGCGCCGATCTTCGTCAGGGTGAATTTGCCCGCGTCGGGACTTTGCGAGCGGGACTACGGCCCTGGCGGCCGGTGATGATGTTATTCATCGGCTATTTACTCTTGTCGTGCGTGAATGCCGGTTTATCTCACTATCAGCTGGGACAACAGGCAGACCATTGGCGGCAGGAAAGCCGTCGGGTCTACCAGGCGCTGTTCCCGGCGGATAAAAATGTGCTTAACCCTCGTACGCAGCTGCAAAAGCATCTACAGCAGCTACGGCCGGCCGGGCAGGATGGACTGGCTGTACACATGCATCAGTTGCAACAACTGATGGCGAAGCATCCGCACATCGAGTTGCGGGCGTTGTCCTATGATGCCGGGCGTAAAACGCTGAAAATTGATCTCTATGCCGCATCTTTTCTGGTGTTAGAGCAGTTCCAGAGCGGCGCGGGGCAACATTATCGGGTGCAGCCGGGCGAGGTTAAACAGAATCCGCATGGGGTCGAGAGCCGGCTGACGCTGGAAATAAAAGATGAATACATTTAAGCGCTACTGGCAACAGCTTAGCCTACGGGAGCGTGCCCTGGTATTGGGGGGCGGAGGCCTGGCTGTCGCGTGTCTGTTTTATTACATCCTGTGGTTACCGTGGCGGCAGCAGGCGGCGCAATGGCAGCGCACGATTGCCGATGAAAAGAGCACGATAGAGCGGATGTTGCAGCTGGCGCCACGTATACGCCAACAGGATACACGGCCGCTATCCGCCCGTGACGAAAATCTCAGCGTGTCGGCGGTTGTTACGCAGAGCGCGGCAGCTCAGGGGGTGAGTATCACGCGTATTCAGCCGCAGGGACAACAGCTGGCAATAACGCTGGAGCCCGGCGACTTTAACGGATTCATGCATTGGCTGATTACTCTGGAGCAACAGCATCGCATCCATATTACGGCCCTGGAGGTGGCAGCGTACCGCGATAAACCGGGATGGGTAGCGGTAAATAAACTGACGCTGGAGCGTAAAGATGAGCCTTAAACTCAAGAAGCTGGTGCTTGTATTGGTCTGTTATCTGCTGCTGCTGGCGGGAAATGCCCCTGCCGGGGTAGTGCGCGTTTTTATGCCCGCCGATATTAAGGCCGGTCGCTTTTCCGGGTCTTTATGGCAAGGTCGCGTGTACCAGCTCACCTGGCGCAACGTTACGATTGAAGACGTCCATTGGCAGCTCACTTTCTCCTCCTGGCGGCCTGCAATAAAAGTCGCGTTGCGGGATCCCCGGGGCTTGCAGGGAACCGGAACTTTACGCGGTTGGCACGATCTTGAATGGTATGAGTGGCAACTTTCCGCGCCTGCCGATTTTGTCCGCCAGCAGCTGTCGCTGGCGTTAGCGATGACCCTCAAAGGGGGGCTGCAGCTGCAATTGCACCAGGGGGAGTTTACCTCCCATGGCTGCCAGCGTCTTGGCGGCGTCATCAAGTGGCGGCAGGCTCAGATGGCGACGCCTCTGGGCGATTTGGATCTCACCGATGTTGACGGAGAGTTGAGCTGCAACGGAAAAGGGGAACTGGCGTTGGTCCTGAAACAGGACTCTCCTCATCTGAACATCGAGGGAAGGGGAGTCGTGGGGGCTGGCGGCGGCTATCGATTTAACGGACTGGTGCGGAGCGGACCGATGCTGCCTGAGGTCATGAAACCATTGATAGCGCAGGTTGGCCGGGCTAACGAGCAGGGCCAGATAGCCTGGCAAACGCAGGGGCAATTATTTTGATCCGTGATGTCCCCCTCCGACAGGAAAAAGAGGGAGATGCTGGACCCGCAGAGGGCGCTTTATGACATTATTAGTGGCTTTTTCATCCACGTATCCCATCATTTGGTGGTTTGGTCTTGGGGCGACAGGCGCTATCGTCGGGAGTTTTCTGAATGTGGTGATCTGCCGCTTACCCGTAATGCTCGAGAAACACTGGCAGCGTGAGGCGTTGCTGCAGCTGTCACTGCCTTCACCTGAACCCACGGCGCGCTTTAATCTGGTATTGCCGCACTCTCGTTGCCCATATTGTCATACTCCTGTTGCCGCAAGGGATAATATACCTCTGCTGAGTTTCCTGTTGTTAAAGGGCAAGGCTCGCTGTTGCGGCGCGCCTATTTCCGCGCAGTATCCGCTGGTTGAGGCGGCCACCGCTGCGCTGTTTGTCTTAACCGCACGTGTATTTCCGCCGGGGCTGGCGCTGTGTGGCGCCTGGGTATTCGTCTCTTTTTTATTGATCCTGGCCGTTATTGATTATCACCGACAGCTGCTACCCGATGTCCTGACGCTGCCCTTATTGTGGATCGGCTTACTGTTTAATCTTCAGTCGTATTTTGTTTCGTTGCCGCAGGCGACGATTGGCGCAGTGGCAGGATATCTCTGCTTGTGGTGCCTGTTCTGGCTGTTCAAGCTACTGACAGGCAAGGATGCGCTGGGCTATGGCGATTTTAAGCTACTGGCCGCGTTGGGAGCCTGGCTAGGCTGGCAAGCATTACCCCATGTGGTTTTACTGGCGGCGTTAAGCGGATTGCTGTTTGCGTTCGTACAGCGAGGAGGGGCAAAAAAAGATCTCAATCAGCCGCTGGCATTCGGCCCGTGGCTGGCGTTAGCCGGTGTGGCAAATATGCTGCTATTTCAGGGTATTTGACCGAGAGACGGTTGATGTTCGCGCCCGGAAGGCGGGTCAACGGCGATATCCTTCCTGCGGAGCGCTAACGGCAGAAAAAGAGGGGGGAAAGAGAGGGGGAAGAAAGCCCCGGGCGAGGCGCAGCTGCGCCATGACCCGGGCGTTCCCGGCTGAAGGGAATTAAATCTCGGTAATGGTCGTCGCCTGCGGCAGGCGTGATTTCGGCAGCGTCGCGTTGAAGTCTTCGACGCTATGATGGCCGACCGGCACCACCACCAGGCTGGTGTAGCCCTGGGCTTTCAGGTCGAATTCGGCATCGAGAATCGCGAAATCGACGCCTTCAATCGGCACGGCGTCCAGGCCCATTGCCGCCACGCCCAGCAGGAAGTTGCCGACGTTGAGATAAACCTGCTTCGCCATCCACTGATCGTCGTCGTGCAGCTCTTTGCGGTGCATATCGGCAAAGAAGGTGCGGCCTTTATGGTTCGCGGCTTTGGCGTCGGCGTTTGCGAAGCGGCCATCGGCCTCTTCCTGGTTCACCACGCGCTCAAGCCAGGCGTCGTCCATTGCGGTTTTGGCGCAGAACACCACCACGTGGGAGGCATCGAGAATTTTACGTTCGTTAAACACGTAGGTGCCGCTCGCCGCTTTGGCAACGCGCGCTTTGCCTTCATCGCTGCTGGCAACGATAAAGTGCCACGGCTGGGAGTTGGTGCTTGACGGGCTGTACTGCAGCAGCGTTTTCAGGTTTTCCGCCTGCTCGGCAGTTAGCTTTTTGGTGGCGTCAAATGCCTTGGTGGAGTAGCGCTTTAAGGCAACCGATACGATATCCATACTCTTCCTCACTGTTTACAACCCCTTGCGGGTGCGTTTCGTGAAGGAAGAGTACAGCGATGGCGGGCAAATGATAAGGGGCAAAAATGCGATAACACTTATCGCGCAGCGCTGAAAATCAACCCGGACGTAGGCGCTGCTGCTCTTTTTTGCTGAGTTTATCGACGATCAGATTCCACGAATCATCGATCAGCTCCGCCAGCAGATCCACGCTGATGTCCTCGCCGGGAACTACGGTGATCCAGTGCTTTTTGTTCATGTGATAGCCGGGCTCGATGCTGCGGTAAATCGCCTGATGAAGCAGCGATTTTTGCGGATCGCACTTCAGGTTGACCAGCGCGCGGCCGCGTACCGTCGCGGTGAGCATAAAAATCTTCCCGCCGACTTTAAACACATCGTACTCCGGGCCAAACGGCCAGCAGTGCTCGGTAAAGGGGAGCTCCAGCGCGATACGATGCGCGTTGTCATGCAGCGAGCGGTGATCCATCAGCTATTGTCCTCGGCAAGGGCCTGCCACATGGCTTCAAAGCCCAGCTCGACAAAACGGACGGCGCGCTCCGGCTCGTGGCTGGCGTATTCAATGGTGGTTTCGGCCAGCGAAAGAAACAACGCATCGCCGAAGGTACGGTACTCGTCGGATTGAAAAACGGGTTTGATTGAGCGCTGGCACAGTTCATTGAGCTCGGGAAACATCTCCTGGACGCGGTTGCGGGTTTCGTCGGTGATCCGTTCACTCAGCGCCATCCGGCGAATCGCTTTATGCTCCATGGGGTTACGTACGCCCCAGCCGATATAGCTATTCCAGATATTGCGCGTGTTCTCTTTTGGCCGGGTTTCGTTCGGGTTGAGACCCGCTATCATTGTCTGAACCAGGTCTGCTTTTATGGTCAGATAAAGCTCGTTGAGCAAATCGTCCTTGGTGGCAAAGTAGCGAAACAGCGTACCCTCGGCAACCCCTGCGCTGCGGGCGATGGCGGAGGTTGAGGCGGCGATTCCCGATTGGGCAAAGGCGGCGGTTGCTGCCTCCAGTAACGCTTGCTTTTTATCTTCACTCTTAGGACGAGCCACTACACTTTACCTCACTCATAATAAAACCACGATCTAAGCACGCCCGGCATGGGCGCTGCAACGCTGTCTGTCAAAATTTGAAAATCGTCTTGACGACTTTCAGCTTCTTCCTAATAATGAGTGCTTACTCACTCATAATCAAGCCTTATAACAAAAACCTCCAGGAAGGGGGATTTCGCCAGGTCAGGATATGAACCGTGTCACTTTCAGCGTGGTCGCCATCATGTTATTAGCGTCAGCAACAACTTTGCCGTTTGTGTTAAATGCCGGATTTGGTCAGGCGCCGCAGGGCGCGCAGCTCAGCCTGGTGGAGCAGTCGCCGCACTATCACGACGGTCAGTTTCACAATCAGCTTCCGACGCCGGGGTTTACCGGGCAAAAAAATATGCTGGCCGCATGGTGGGAGTTTCTGGTCGCCAAACGTGAAAATGCCAGACCGGCGCAGCCGCTGCCGCTGGTGAACACCGATCTGGCCAGCCTGCCGTCAGGGCAGGACGTGATGGTCTGGCTCGGTCACTCCTCCTGGTACCTGCAGCTGGCGGGCAAACGCATCCTGATCGATCCCGTATTTAGCAACTATGCCGCACCGTTTTCGTTTATTAATAAGGCCTTTGCCGGGGATTACCCGTGGCACGCTGAGGGCATGCCGGATATCGACCTGCTGATTATCTCGCACGATCATTACGACCACCTCGATTACGCCACCATCAAAGCTCTGATGCCGAAGGTCAAGCGCGTGGTGACGCCGCTGGGCGTGGGGTCGCACCTGCGCTACTGGGGAATGGAGAGCGCGATCATCAGCGAGGCGGACTGGAATCAGTCGCTGCAGGTGAGCGATGAGCTGACGGTACACGTCCTGCCCGCGCGCCACTTTTCCGGCCGCGGCCTCAAGCGCAACCAGACCCTGTGGGCCAGCTTTATGTTCGTTACCCCGCAGCAGAAAATTTACTACAGCGGCGACAGCGGCTACGGCCCGCACTTTAAAGCCATCGGCGAACAGTTTGGCGAAGTGGATTTGGCGATCATGGAAAACGGTCAGTATGACCAGGACTGGAAGTACATCCACATGATGCCGGAAGAGACGGCGCAAGCCGCTGACGATGTTCATGCACGCGCGGTACTGCCGGGTCACGCCGGGCGCTTCGTGCTGGCAAAACACACATGGGACGATCCGTACAAAAGGCTGGCGGAGGCCAGCACAGGGCGACCGTGGCGACTGCTGACGCCAATGTTGGGTGAGCCGGTTTGGGTCGCTGATAAAACGCAATCATTTAACGCCTGGTGGCGCTAACGATGAGAGTGGTTCAGGAGGAGAGAGGACATATGACTATTTCCGCTCAGGTCATTGATACTATCGTCGAGTGGATTGATGATAATTTGCATCAGCCGCTACGTATTGACGATATTGCGCGCCACGCCGGTTATTCGAAGTGGCATTTGCAACGACTGTTTTTACAGTATAAAGGGGAGAGTCTTGGGCGCTATATCCGCGAGCGTAAGCTGCTGCTGGCGGCCCGCGATCTGCGCGATACCGATCAGCGGGTCTACGATATTTGCCTGAAATACGGTTTTGACTCGCAGCAAACCTTTACCCGCATCTTCACCCGCACGTTTAATCAGCCGCCGGGTGCCTACCGTAAAGAAAATCACAGCCGCGCGCACTGAAAAGCGCCCGCCGGGGGAAGACCGGCGGACGCTTTTTTACCAGGCGTAGTTGACCGTCGCCGTCACCGTCCGACCAATGCCGTAGAAGCAGGCGCTATCGCTGGCGCAGGAGGCCACGTATTTGGTATTGGCGAGGTTGTTGACGTTGAACTGCACTTTCGCCCCTTTCAGGCTCGAATTCAGCTCGCCTAACTCATAGCTGACCATAGCGTCGTACAGATCCACTGCCGGTACTTTAAACGTGTTTTTCGCATCGCCGTAGCTGGTGCCGATATAGCGTACGCCAACGCCCGCGGTCAGGCTTTTTAACGCGCCGTCCGGCAGGGTATAGCTGGTGAACGCCGAAGCCATATGGGTCGGAATGCGTGCCGGCGTTTTCCCTTCGGTACCGACGACGGTGGTATTGACGGTTTCCGCGTCGGTATAGGTGTAAGACGCGATCAGATTGAGGTTATCGAAGACCGTCGCGTGCGCTTCGGCTTCAACGCCTTTCGAGCGCACTTTACCGCTGTTTTCAAACCACCCGGCCGCGCTGTTGTAGGTCGCGACGTTGCTCTGCGTCAGATCGTACAGCGCGAGGGTCATTAACGCGTTTGGGTCAGGCTGGTATTTCAGACCCACCTCTACCTGTTTGCCTTCGCTGGGATCGAATGGTCCGACGCCCGGCGCGCGGTTGGTCTGTAGGTTAGGTTCGAAGGAGGTGCTGTAGCTGATATAGGGGGAAAGACCGGAATCAAAGGCGTACAGCAGGCCGGTGCGCCAGGTGAGCTTATTATCATTCTGCTGGGTGCTGCTGGCGTCGGTAAAATCGGTGGTGCGTACTTCCGCCCAGTCGTAGCGCCCGGAAACTAACAGTTCCCAGTTTCGCCAGCTCAGCTGATCCTGAATATACACCCCAACCTGGTCGAGATTTTGCTGTTCATTAGTGGCGGGACTGAAGACGCTTTCATCGACGCTAACCCCGTAGGTCGGGCTGCGCCAGTCGATATCGTACTGCGAGCCGCCGGCCCGACCAAGGTACTGCTTATCCTTACTGGTTTTGTAATCCACACCGCCAATCACCGTATGCGCCACCTGACCGCTGGCGAACTGCGCTTCAAGCTGGTTATCGATGCCAAACTCATCGGTCTGACGCTGTTCATGCTGGGCGCGGCGGGAGAGTACCGAGCTGTTGGCGGCGCTGGTGGAATAAACCAGGTAGCGATACTTCTGTTTGATGGTGGCGTAGCGGGCGTTCTGGCGCAGAGTAAAGGTATCGTTGAGCTGGTGATCAAATTCATAGCCAATCATCGTTTGTTCACGCCACGACTGGTTGTAGCTGGGATCGCTGACGTTAAAATCGCGAGGAATATAGCTGCCGTCGACGCTTTCCACGGTGCCGTAACGCGGCAGGAAGTTACGGTAGCCGGCGTCCGGGTCTTTCTGATAGCTGGTTAACAGGGTAAAGCGCGTGGCGTCATCAGGATACCAGGTGAGGGCGGGGGCGATAGCCATCCGCGTCTCTTTATAGTCATCGATCTGGTTATTCTGGGTGCGGGCGATCCCGTTCAGGCGATAGAGCAGGTGGCCGTCATCGCTCAGCGGGCCGCCAACGTCGAAAGCCCCTTCGGCGAGCTGGTTATTGCCGGTACGGAACTGTACCTCATGAATTGGCTGGCTGGTCGGGCGTTTGCTGGTCATGCTAATCAGCCCGCCGGGGTTGACCTGACCAAACAGCACCGAGGCCGGGCCGCGCACCAGCTCGACGCGTTCCAGCAGCCACGGGTCGAAAGTGCCGGTTTGTGACGAGGCGGTGGCACCGTAGCTCAGGCCATCGAGGAATTTGGGCACGTAGCTGAAGCCGCGCACGAATACTTCGTCGTTGCGGTTAGATGAACCTCGGTATTCGGTAAAAACGCCCGCGCTATAGCGCAGCGCCTGGGAAACCGAGGTGACGTCCAGCGCCCGCATTTGATCGCGGGTGACCACCGATACCGACTGCGGCGTTTTGACGATCTCCGCAGCGGTCTTTGTTGCCGACAGGGTTTTTGTCGCCACTATTCCCTTCAGCGGCGCTGTAGGATCCTCGCCGCTGCCGGCGGTGACGACGATCGTTTCCTCCGCTGCCAGCGCCGGCCCGCCAAACAGAGATGCCGCCACGCCCGCGGCCCAGAAAGCTGTTATCTTATTATATTTAAACATGTTTATTTTTTATCCTTGGTTGAATCGCCATCAAAAAACGCCCGAGTCGAGGGGAATCGACCGGCGGTTATCATTAACGGTGTTAATGTTATTGCAAATAGTTATTATTTGCATTAGCGTTATTAACAAATTCTTACAAGGAACTATTGGCTAATGAAGACGGCGTGGAGCGGCCTGCTGATTGGCATGAGTACCCTACCGGCGGCGGCGATGAACTGCGAATCTCCTTCGTTACAGGGGGAACTGGAGGGGAAGTTCGACGCCAGCGGCGAGGTCTGTTTTGACCTGCCGACATTGGGCGAGAACTACGTCGCGGCGACCCTCTCCGGCGTCACCGATGCCCGACTGCTGGATGACAATAACCGCCGTCTGCGCACGCTGCTGACGGGCGGTCCGGCGGACGGCGAGCAAACCCTGCTGTTTTCTCTGCCGGTAAATCGCGCCTCCTCGCTGGTGCTGCACGGCGAAGAGGGGGCGCGCTGGCGCTTTCAGTGGCAGATGCGGGAAACCACCGCTCTGGCCAAAGTTCAGCCGCTGGATCCGGTCAGCCCGCGCCTGCTGCGGCTGAAGCGTGAACTGGCGGCGGGAGGTTCAACGGCGCATTTCTGGCAGGAGCGCGAGCGGGAAGGGACGCCAATGGTGGAACCGGTGGACGCCGGCCATAAGCGGGTAACTTTCCTGTGGCGCGGGGCGAGCCGCAACGTGTTTATTCTGGGTTCGCCGGCGGGGGATCACGATCCGCTGTTTCGCCTCGGGGATTCTGACGTCTGGTTTCGCAGCTACGTGGTGCCCGCCGATACCCTCATGCAGTATAAGCTGGCCCCGGACGTGCCGCAGGTAACCGGCAGCGCGCGGGAGCAGCGGCGGGCGATTCTGGTCAGCGCCCAGGCTGACCCGCTCAACCCGAACAGCATCAATGCCGCCCACGACCGCTGGAATCGCCACTCTCTGCTGGCCCTCAACGCCGCGCGTTTTTGCACCGCCCAGCGTATGGCGCAGCCGCTACGCTACGGAACCTTAACCCGCCATCAGCTGCGCAGCGACTTTCTGCAAAATACGCGGGAAGTGCTGATTTATCGCCCGCGGTTGCCGCAGCCCGCGCGCTGGACCCTGTTGCTCTTTGACGGTAAAACTTACCAGCACGAATACCGCCTCGCCAACGTGCTGAACGCCCTGATCGCCAGTCACCGGCTGCCGCCGATTAACGTGGTGTTTATCGATAGTCTCGATCATTCGCGACGGGCGAAGGAGCTGCCGCCAAATCCGCACTTTGCCGATTTTATGGCCCATGAGTTGCTGCCCTGGCTGAACCGCCAGGGGATCAGCCTGACCCGGCAAAAAACCGTGGTTGCCGGGTCCAGCTACGGCGGGCTGGCCGCGTCCTGGGTAGCGCTGCGCTACCCCCGGCAGTTTGGCAACGTATTGAGCCTGTCCGGGTCATACTGGTGGGCGCCGCAAGGGGAGGAGGCCGGCTGGCTGACCCGCCAGTACCAGCAGTCGCCGCGCTATCCGGTGCGCTTCTGGCTGCAGGCGGGGAAATTCGAAACCAGCGGGCCGGACGGCGGCATTTATGCCAATACGCTTGAATTTGAGCGGGTGCTAAAAGAGAAGGGTTATACGGTGAGCTTTCATCCCTCCTCCAGCGGCCACGATTACGCCGCCTGGTGCGAAGCGCTGGTCAACGGCATGCGCGACCTGACCGGCTTAGCGCTCAAGGGAAAACCAGCGACGCCAGACCCAGCGCAGCAGCAGATACTCTATGGCGCCCAGCGCTAAAAACCACAGGCAAAAGATCAGGGTATAAAGCTGGTTGAGATCCATCAGATGGAATGTCGCAACCAGCTTCTGCGCCAGCGTCAGGCCCAGCGAGGGCGCCGGCAGCAGCAGGCAGGAGAGTAAAGCCAGCAGCAAAATGCCGGCGGCGCTGAGGAGCGTTTCTAGCGGATGTTTCATTATTTGTTAATCATCAGTTAAAAACATATTGTCCGGTAAAAAGAGAATCAATGCAATATCGTTTCGTACGTAATTATAATACGCATTAGATATTATATTTAAACGTCCTCGTTTATTCCCATGTTAATTATTTTGGTAATATTTGTGATTAAGTTAATTACATTGCAATGTAAATTAACGTCATTATTAAGCCAGCGCTTTTACAAAAGTATAGGTGCTATATCCTACAAGTGTAGCGATAATAATGGCCAGCAGGATGTACAGCACCAGACGGCGTCCGCGATAGATTCCAAACATAGTAGACCTCGTTTAGTTTTGGTTTATTAATATTCTGCAATAGTTGTTTTATAGAATTAACTTACCATAAATTTTGTATTGGCGAGAGAGTAAATATTGCGCAAGCTCAAATTATCTCCCGCCTGTTTGAAATTTTTCTCATTGGCCCGGAATGATTCCAGGCTTTCCGCCTCACGGAATTTTAAGGGAGATATATTTTGACCAAAACGATCAAAACTAATAATACCACCCCCTCAGGGGATGTCGCGCCACGCCGCGCATATCAGCAGACGGTTGATGCGGTGCTGGCGCAGAATAAAAGCCATGCCAACGGCCTAAGCGCCGCCGAGGCCGCCGAGCGTTTGAAGACCTTCGGCCCCAACGCCTTGCCGGAGAAAAAAGGCAAGCCGGCCTGGCTGCGCTTCCTTGCCCACTTTAACGACGTCCTGATTTTTGTCCTGCTGGCCGCCGCCGCGCTCACCGCGGTCATGGGCCACTGGGTCGATACGCTCGTCATCCTGGGCGTCACGGTGATCAACGCCCTGATCGGCCATATCCAGGAGAGCAACGCCGAAAAATCGCTGCAGGGCATCCGCAATATGCTCTCCAGCGACGCGCGCGTGCAGCGCAGCGGCAAGCATGAAACCATCCCGACCCGCGACCTGGTGCCGGGCGATATCGTGATACTGCGCGCGGGTGACCGCGTACCTGCCGATATGCGCCTGATTGAGAGCCATAATCTGCGGGTCGAAGAGGCGATTCTCACCGGCGAGTCGACGGTGGTGGATAAAACCACCGACGCGCTGGAAGGCGAACTGCCGCTGGGCGACCGTACCAATATGCTCTTCTCAGGCACCACCATCAGCGCCGGCGGCGGCGTTGGCGTGGTGACCGCAACCGGTCAGGAGACCGAACTCGGCCACATCAACCAGATGATGGCGGGGATTGAGAAGCACCGCACGCCGCTGCTGGTGCAGATGGATAAGCTCGGTAAAGCGATTTTCGTTATCATCCTGGCGATGATGGCCGCGCTGTTCGTCTTCAGCCTCGCGCTGCGCGACATTCCTCTCGGCGAGCTGCTGCTCTCCCTGATTAGCCTGGCGGTGGCCGCCGTGCCGGAAGGCTTACCGGCGATTATCTCGATTATTCTCTCTCTGGGCGTACAGGCGATGGCGCGTCAGCGGGCGATTATCCGCAAGCTGCCGACGGTGGAAACCCTGGGCGCCATGACCGTGGTGTGCTCGGATAAAACCGGCACCCTGACGATGAACGAGATGACCGTCAAAGCGATCATCACCGCCGACTGCTGCTACCGCGTCGAAGGCGACAGCTACGAGCCTCAGGGTAACATCTGCCTGGAAGGCAGCAACGAGCCGGTGCAGATTAAACCGGGCAGCGTGCTGGAAACCTATCTGCGCACCATCGATCTGTGTAACGACAGCCAGATGATTCAGGACGAGCGCGGCCTGTGGGGCATTACCGGCGGGCCGACCGAAGGGGCGCTGAAGGTGCTGGCGGCGAAAGCGCAGCTTGCGCCCGTCGACGCGCGCCTGGTGGCGAAGATACCGTTCGACTCGCAGTACAAGTACATGGCGACCCACCAGAAAATGGGCGACGTCGAGCAGGTGCTGATTACCGGCGCGCCGGACGTGATTTTTGCCCTGTGCCGCCATCAGCTGAGCAAGCAGGGGGCGGTGCCGTTCGAGCCGCAGTACTGGGAAGAGGAGATGGCGCGCTTTGCCCGCCAGGGCCTGCGTATGGTCGCCGCCGCCTACAAACCGGCCACCGTTGGCAGCACCACGCTGACCCACGACGATCTGCGCGAAGGTCTGGTCTTCCTCGGCATTGCCGGAATGATGGACCCGCCGCGTCCGGAAGCGATTGACGCTATCCACGCCTGCCAGAACGCGGGGATCCGCGTGAAGATGATTACCGGCGACCACCCGCAGACGGCGATGAGCATTGGCCAGATGCTGGGGATCACCAACAGCAGCCAGGCGATGACCGGCTATCAGCTGGAGCACATGGACGACGCCGAGCTGGCGAAAGCCGCCGTTGAGTACGATATCTTTGCCCGTACCAGCCCGGAGCACAAGCTGCGCCTGGTAAAAGCGCTGCAGGATAACGGCGAAGTAGTTGGCATGACCGGCGACGGCGTCAACGACGCCCCGGCGCTGCGCCAGGCCGACGTCGGGATCGCCATGGGGATTAAAGGCACCGAGGTGACCAAAGAGGCCGCCGACATGGTCCTGACCGACGACAACTTTGCCACCATCGCCAGTTCGGTCAAAGAGGGGCGTCGGGTCTACGACAACCTGAAGAAGACCATTCTGTTCATCATGCCGACCAACCTGGCGCAGGGGCTGCTGATTATCATCGCCCTGCTGGCGGGGAACATCATTCCGCTGACGCCGGTGCTGATTCTGTGGATGAACATGGCCACCTCCGCGACGCTCTCCTTCGGCCTCGCGTTTGAAGCCGCCGAGCGCAACGCCATGAACCGGCCGCCGCGTAAAACCGGCCAGCACGTTATGGGCGCCTTCGCCGTCTGGCGCGTCGCTTTCGTCGGCACCATGATCGCCGTCGCCGCCTTTATGCTTGAAGCCTGGCTGGCGCCGCGCGGCCACAGTCCGGAGTTTATCCGCACCGTCCTGCTGCAGATGCTGGTCACCGCACAGTGGGTTTATATGATTAACTGCCGCAGCAGCGACAGCTTCTCGCTGAGCATGGGACTGCTGCGCAACAAAGGCATCTGGCTGGTGAGCGGCGTGCTGCTGCTGATGCAGCTGGTCATCATCTACGTACCGGTGATGCAGACGATGTTTGGCACCGAAGGGCTGCCGCTGCGCTACTGGTTCATCACGCTGGTCATCGGTATCGCGATGTTCCTGGTGGTGGAAGTTGAGAAGCGCCTGACCCGTCGTTTCCGCAAAGCCGCATAGCGTGTCTGACCCGCCCGGCGTCCCTTCTCCTGAGGGGGGAGGGACGCCGCATCGTCGTAAGGAATTCCCCATGAACAAGATTATCCGCTCCGCCCTGCTGGCCTGCGGCCTGGCAGGCTACGCGCTTATTGCCGCCGCCGCGCCGGCTATTCCGGTGCGCGTCGCCACCGTGGAAAACGCGCCGCATGCCGATGAACGGCAAATCTCCGGCCGAGTTGAGGCCATTCACGCCGTCGATATTCGCGCCCGCACCGAAGGAAAGATTGTGCAGCGCCACTTCCAGGATGGGCAGTACGTCAACCAGGGCGATCCGCTGTTTACGCTGGATGACGCCCAGCCGAAAGCCGCGCTGGCGCTCGCCCAGGCTGAACTGAAAAGCGCGCAGGCTTCGCTACGCCAGGCCCAGCAGCAGCTGAGCCGCTACCAGCAGCTGAAAAATAACCACGCAATCAGCCGCAACGACGTAGACACCGCGCAGATGCAGCGCGATGTCGCCGCCGCCGCCGTCGAGCAGGCCCGGGCGCGCATTGCCGCCCAGCAGATTACGCTCGGCTACACCCGCATTACCTCGCCGGTCACCGGGCGCGTCGGCCATAGTCCTTTTCACGTCGGCGGTCTGGTGAATCCCGCCAGCGGCGTGCTGGTCGATGTGGTCCAGCTTGATCCCATTCGCGTGGCGTTCTCGCTGGATGAAACCGCCTTTTTCGCGAAAGCGGGGCAGCACACGGATATCGCCGCGCTAAAGCAGGCGTGGCTGGCGCAGGTGGATGTCGATGGACGGCGTGAAGTCGGCGCCCTGACCTCCGTCGATAACCGTATTGATAGCCGCACCGCCAGCGTGGCGCTGCGCGCTGAGTTTGCCAACCCGCAGCACCGTCTGCTGCCGGGCGGCAACGTCACGGTTTTCTTCCGGCCGCAGCAGCTTAAGGAGAGCCCGATCATCCCGGCCTCTGCGCTACAGCAGGATGCGCTGGGCTTTTACTGCTGGGTACTGACGGCGGACAACACCGTGACGATGCGCCGTTTAGCGCCCGCCGGTCAGCATGGCCAAAGCTTCGTGGTGGCCGATGGTCTGAAAGCGGGGGAGCGCGTAGTGACGGAAGGCGCCCAGCGCCTGCGTGACGGCGCGGCCGTTCAGCTGCTGAGTGAATAAGGGAGAGGCGATGCTCACATTTTTTATCCGTCGCCCGCGCTTTGCGATGGTGATTGCGCTGCTGATGACCTTTGTCGGCGCGGTCTCGCTGAAGCTGATCCCGGTCGAGCAGTATCCGCAGATTACGCCGCCGGTCATCAACGTTAGCGCCAGCTGGCCGGGCGCCAGCGCGGCGGACGTGGCGGAAGCCATTGCCGCGCCGCTGGAGACCCAGATCAACGGCGTCGATCATATGCTCTATATGGAGTCCACCAGTTCCGATGAGGGGACCTACAGCCTGAGCCTGACTTTTGCCGCCGGGACCGATGCCGATTTAGCCGCGATCGATGTGCAGAACCGCGTGTCGCAGGCGGTGGCGCAGCTGCCTGCCGACGTGCAGCAGAACGGCGTACAGGTGCGCAAGCGGGCGACGAACCTGCTGATGGGCGTGAGTCTCTATTCGCCGCTCGGCACGCTATCGCCGCTGTTTGTCAGCAACTACGCCAGCACTCAGGTGCGCGAGGCGCTGGCGCGTCTACCCGGCGTCGGGGAAGTACAGATGTTCGGCGCGCGCGACTACAGCATGCGCATCTGGCTGCGGCCCGACCGCATGAACGCGTTGAATATCACAACCGACGATATTGCCCAGGCGCTGCGCGAGCAGAACGTGCAGGGCGCGGCGGGGCAGGTGGGGACGCCGCCGGTATTTAACGGCCAGCTGCAGACGCTGACCATCAACGGTATCGGGCGACTCAGCGACGCCGCCGGCTTCGGGCAAATTGTGGTTCGCAGCGGCGAACGCGGCCAGCTGGTGCGCCTGTCTGACGTGGCGACCATTGAGCTGGGCGCGCGCAGCTACAGCTCCGGCGCGCAGCTGAACGGTAAAGATTCCGCCTATCTCGGTATCTATCCGACGCCCACCGCCAACGCTCTGCAGGTCGCCACCGCGGTGCGCGCTGAGCTGACCCGGCTGCACGCGCGTTTCCCGGCGGATCTCACCTGGGAAGTGAAGTTTGATACCACCCGCTTTGTGGCGGCGACGATCAAAGAGATCGGCGTGTCGCTGGCGCTGACCCTTATGGCGGTGGTGGTGGTGGTTTCGCTGTTCCTCCAGAGCTGGCGGGCAACGCTGATTGTCGCGCTGGCGATCCCGGTGTCGCTTATCGGCACCTTTGCCGTGCTTTATGCGCTGGGCTACAGCGCCAATACCCTGAGCCTGTTCGCGATTATTCTCGCCCTGACGATGGTGGTGGATGACGCCATCGTGGTGGTGGAGAGCGTGGAAACGAAAATGGCGGAGGGGCTGGATCGCGGCGCCGCGACCGCCGAGGCGCTGCGGCAAATCGCCGGGCCGGTGATCGCCACAACTCTGGTGCTGCTGGCGGTGTTTGTGCCGGTAGCGATGCTGCCGGGGATCGTCGGCGAGCTGTATCGCCAGTTTGCGGTGACCTTATCGACGGCGGTGACGCTGTCGAGCGTGGTGGCGCTGACCCTGACGCCCGCGCTGTGCGCGCTGCTGCTGCGTCCGCGGCCGCAGCAGCCAGCCGCCATCTGGCGCGGTTTTAACCGCGGTCTGGATACGGTGCGCGATGGTTACGGGCGTCTGGTCGGGAGGATGAATCGTCGCCCCTGGCTGGCGCTGGCGGCGACGATGGCGGCGGCCGGAGTGGTGGTGTTTAGCTTTACCACTATGCCAAAGGGTTTTCTGCCGCAGGAAGATCAGGGCTACTTCTTTGCCAGCGTGCAGCTGCCTGAAGCTGCCTCGCTGGAGCGTACCGAAGCGGTGATGGCCCAGGCGCGCGAGCTGCTGTTGTTGAATCCGGCGGTTGAGGATGTGATTCAGGTCTCCGGTTTTAATATTCTCAACGGTACCAGCGCTTCAAACGGCGGATTTATCTCGGTGATGCTGAAGGACTGGCACCAGCGGCCGCCGCTGGAGGCGGTGATGGAAAAGGTGCAGGGCCAGCTGATGGGGCTACCGGAGGCGACGATCATGACTTTTGCGCCGCCGACGCTGCCGGGGCTGGGCAACGCCTCCGGGTTTAATTTACGCATTCTGGCCCAGGCCGGACAATCGCCGGCGGAGCTGGAGCAGGTGACGCATCAGGTGCTGCGGACGGCTAACCAGTACCCGCAGCTGAGCCGGGTATTTACCACCTGGAGCAGCAACGTGCCGCAGCTGACGCTCACCGTCGATCGCGACCAGGCGGCCCGCCTGAACGTACCGGTGGCGAGGATTTTCAGCAGCCTGCAAACCGCGTTTGGCGGCACCCGCGCCGGCGATTTCAGCATCAACAATCGTGTCTACCACGTGGTGATGCAAAACGAGATGCAGTGGCGCGAGCGGGCAGAGCAGATAAGCGAGCTGTACGTGCGCAGCGACAGCGGCGAGCGGGTTCGCCTGAGTAATCTGGTGACGATTACGCCGACGGTGGGCGCGCCGTTTATTCAGCAGTATAACCAGTTCCCGTCGGTATCGGTGAGCGGGTCGGCGGCCGAAGGCGTCAGCAGCCGGACGGCAATGGCGGTGATGGAGCAGATTTTACAAGCGAACCTGCCGCACGGTTATGATTACGCCTGGAGCGGCATCTCCTGGCAGGAGCAGCAGACCGGTAACCAGGCGGTGTGGATCGTGCTGGCGGCGGTAGCGATGGCGTGGCTGTTCCTCGTCGCCCAGTATGAGAGCTGGACGCTGCCGGCGAGCGTGATGCTGTCGGTGCTGTTCGCCATCGGCGGGTCGCTGCTGTGGCTCTGGTGGGCCGGTTATGCCAACGATGTGTACGTACAGATAGGTCTGGTGCTGCTGATCGCGCTGGCGGCGAAAAACGCGATTTTGATCGTCGAGTTTGCCCGGGCGAAGCGCGAAGAGGGAATGTCGATCGTCGATGCCGCCCGCGAAGGGGCGACCCGCCGCTTCCGCGCGGTAATGATGACGGCGGTCTCTTTTATCATCGGGATTGTGCCGATGATGCTTGCCACCGGCGCCGGGGCGCAGAGCCGGCGGATTATCGGTACCACGGTGTTCAGCGGCATGCTGGTGGCGACGGTAATCGGCATTTTGTTTATTCCTTCGCTGTACGTGCTGTTCCAGCGGCTGCGCGAGTGGGCCCACCGCCGGATGTAGGTGGCCCGGACCTGTCCGGGCTACAGTACTGCATATTGCCGATAACCCGTAGCCCGGGTAAGGCGTTTACGCCGCAACCCGGGGAATATGCCGCGACGTGGTATTGCTGTGGCTTCTTCCCGGCTTGCGCTGCGCTTAGCCGGGCTACCGGGCCGCAGATTGCCGGTAATCCGTAGCCAGGACAGGCGCGGCAGCGCCGCCTCCGGGAGATTTTCATGCCGCTGCGGATATGTTTCTGAAACAACGTGTCATGCAGCAATGCCCTGGCCCCCGCTGAAATCGGCGAACCGGAGGACCGAAGACAAGGGCTGGCCGCCAGGGATGGCGGACAGAGGCGAATCGAGACAGCGATGTCGAGTTGAGCCGACCGCAGGCTGAGGACCGGGAGGTGAGCGCAGTGCGCAGCACCGATTTCTTTGCGGGACCGCGGGGATTGTAAAGGGGGAGACGGTTTTCTCCCCTTTTACCCGTTCACGTGCCTCGATGAGACATTTTCTGCGACTTGATGGTGAACGGAACCCCTCAACACCGTCCCGGAGGCGGCGCTGCCCAATCTCCCTCCCTCAGGCACCGGGCCCGGAAATCCCGGGTCGCGGCGTAGACGCCTTACCCGGGCTACTCCCCGCAGACGATGTTATGAAAACTATCTGCTCTCCACCGCGATCATGGTGACGAACGGATGGTACTGCCACGGCACGCTGCCGCCTTTCTGGTACATCTTCGAAATGGTACCGTCGAGATAGAGCATCTGGCGCACGTTGAGCCTGGACTGCGCGTAGCAGGCAAAATCATAGAAATTGGTTTCGCGCGCGCTGAGCATAAAGACCACTTTGCCATCGCCGGTGATGCCCACGCCGTTACGCAGCTTGCGCGAGCTGGCGGACGGCTTCAACCGCCAGTTGATCTTGCCGTTTTCAATCAGCATCGGCCCGGACTGCACGGCGTAGCGGATGGCCGGCGACGGCCTGAATTTATCGATGTTGACAATCCCCGCGTTTTGCCCGCGCAGATAAAACACCCCGCCGGGACGAATAAAAAAGTTGCCGCCGCCGGAAGCGCGGTTAAGCGGGGTCAGCTGCCTGCCTTTCTCGATATACAGCCCCAGCGGCGCATAGGCTTTATCATAAATTCCGCCGTTCATCGCCATCTGCACCTGTCCGTTGTGGTCGATATCCGCCAGCAGGGAGCGCAGCGATCCCCAGGCTTTGCCGTCCTCTTTTTGCCAGTACATCACGATGCGTTCGCGCTGCGGATCAACGGTATAGCTTTGCAGCGTCAGCGACGGGTCGGTCAGCGAGCACTTCCCGCTGGCGAAAGCGGGCAGGGATAACAGCAGCAGCGGCAGAAGAGAGAAAAAGCGCACGACAGGTTCCAGACAGACGACGAAAGCGTGCAGTATAGCGTTTTATCGCCGCTACGCCGTCCAGATTTCGCAGTGCTTTTGTACCAGCCCGATCAATGAACCGCCGTTGGCGACGAACTCGCGCATCTGCTGCGGCTCGCTGTGATCCTGCTTCGCCTGGCGCACAATCGCCTCCAGCGCGCTGCCGGCATTCAGCTTGTGGGCGCTGGGGGCCAGCCTATCCGCCAGCTGTAAAATTTCTTCGCGCAATGTTCGTTGTTCGCCGCCGTTAACATCGGTATTGATCCCATCGAGCCCGTAGCGGCAGGCCTGATAGCGGTTGAAGGGGTAGAGCAGATAATCCTCGGGCTGATGCTTAAACGGCCGCTCCGTCAGCAGCCAGCAGGCGATGATCTGAATAAACCCGGCGATATTCACCGCCTGAGCAATCGTCAGCGGCGTATCCATCACCCGGACTTCGACGGTACCAAAGCGCGGGCTGGGGCGGATATCCCAGTGCAGATCCTTCATGCTGTCGATCATGCTGGTATAGCTAAGACGGCGAAACAGACCGGTAAAAGCCTGCCAGTTATTTACCCACGGCATCGGGCCGTTATCAGGATAGGCGGCAAAAAGGTTAAGCCGCGAACAGGCAAAGCCGCTATCGGTCCCGTCGAGCCAGGGCGATGCCGCATTCAGCGCGATAAAATGCGGTACGAAGCGCGACAGGCCGTGCAGAAGATAGATGGCATCATCGCCGTTTTGACACCCCACGTGCACGTGCTGGCCGAAGATCGTCGCCTGCTTCGCCAGGTAACCAAAGTGCTCGACGGTTTTCAGGTAGCGCGGGTTATCGCTGATCTGCTGACGCTGCCAGCTTTGAAACGGATGCGTTCCGCCGCCGCAGATTTGCACATGATGGCGGGAGGCGGCGCGCAGCACCGCCTGTTGAATCGCGCTCAGCTGCGCGGTGGCCTGGTGGATATCGCGGCAGACGCCGGTGGCGATTTCCAGCATGCTTTCGGTGATGTCATGTTTGGCCTCGCCCGCTTTCAGCGTGCCCTGGACCTCATCAATAAGCGCAGAAGAGTCCTGGCTCAGATCGAAGCCCGGCGGGTTGACGACCTGGAGCTCCAGCTCGATGCCAAGGGTAAACGGCTCGGAGCGGTGAAAATCAGGTAACGGCATGGCGACTCCCTCTTTCTCTTTATCAGAAAGTATAGAAGACAACGCCTCAAAATGATGATCTGCCGGACATTATGAATTTAATTTATAGAAAATAACGCCACGTGATTATCCCTTTAAAAAGAAAGTAAGGCTGGTGCAATCCTGCAACAGAATTCCCGCCGGTGGTGCAAAAAGATAAGGTTATTCTATTTTTTAAATAAAATCATATAGATGATATAAGTCATTCTTATTTTATAAGCCATTTCACGCTTATTCCCCGCGCGTTCAGAACTGGTATGTATCTTGCCTGTTAAATAGCGACTTTTATTTAACAGGGACAATGTGATGCTGAAGAAAAAAATATTTTCGCGTAAATGCCATCTCGCCGTTGCTGTTAGCGGAGCATTGGCGCTGATCGCCTCTTTGCCGGCCAATGCCTCAACCCTGCGGATCGCCATGACCGCCGCCGATATCCCTTTGACCCTCGGCCAGCCCGATCAGGGCTTTGAGGGCAATCGCTTCACCGGCATTCCGCTCTACGACGCCCTCGTTGAATGGGATCTCTCTCAGGGAGAAAAGCCCAGCGGCCTGGTGCCGGGGCTGGCGACCGAGTGGCACGTTGACCCGCAAAATCAAAGCCGCTGGATTTTCACCCTGCGCCCGGGCGTTAAGTTTCACGATGGTTCAACGGTCAACGCCGATGCCATCGTCTGGAACGTGGATAAGGTGCTGAATAAAGCCGCGCCGCAGTATGCCCCGGGCCAGATAGGCAACACCCTCTCACGCATGCCGACCCTGACCGGCGCGGAAAAGATTGACGACCACACCGTGGCGCTGACCACCTCCGAACCGGACGCGCTGCTGCCGTACAACCTTACCAACCTGTTTATCGTTTCGCCGACGGCGTGGCAGAAGCTGTATGACGCGGTGCCGGCAAACGCCGGCGATGCCGCCGCGCGTAGTAAGCAGGCGTGGACCGAGTTCGCCGCCCACGCGGTGGGCAGCGGTCCGTTCAAAATGGAAAAACTGGTTCCTCGCCAGCAGCTGATCCTCGATAAGAACCCCGACTACTGGAACAAAGATCGCATTCCGCGAGTGGACAAAGTGGTGCTGATCCCGCTGCCGGAAGCTAACGCCCGCACGGCGGCGCTGCTCTCGAAGCAGGTGGACTGGATCGAAGCCCCGGCCCCGGACGCGGTCGATCAGATAAAAGCCCAGGGCTTTAAAATCTACGCCAACACCCAGCCGCACCTGTGGCCGTGGCAGTTCTCCTTCGAAGAGGGCTCGCCGTGGAAAGATATTCGCGTGCGCAAAGCCGCCAACCTGTGCCTGAACCGCGCGGAGCTCAAAAGCTATCTCGGCGGCTATATGACCGAAGCGACCGGCGTCTACGAGGCCGGCAGCCCGTGGCACGGTAAACCCACCTTCCAGATCAAATATGACCCGGATACCGCCCGTAAGCTGATGACCGAAGCCGGGTATAGCGCCGGGAAACCGCTGCACGTCACGGTCGCCACCTCGGCCTCCGGCTCCGGGCAGATGCAGCCGCTGCCGATGAACGAGTACATCCAGCAGAGCCTGAAAAGCTGCTTCTTTAACGTCGACATTAAGGTCAACGAATGGAACACCCTGTTTACCAACTGGCGTCTCGGGGCGAAAGATCCGTCGGCGAAAGGGATCGACGCGATCAACGTCAGCGCCGCGGTTAACGATCCCTATTTCGGCATGATCCGCTTCTCCACCGCGAAGGCCTTCCCGCCGGTGGCGACCAACTGGGGCTACTTCTCGACCCCGGAAACCGAAAAGCTGGCGGCGGCGGTGAAACACGCGTTTACCCCGGCTGAAATGGATAAAGCCGCGGGTGAACTGCACGCCGCGCTGGTCGATCAGGTGCCGTTCCTGTTCGTCGCCCACGATGTCGGACCAAGGGCGATATCGCCAGCCGTCACCGGTGTGGTACAGCCGCAAAGCTGGTTTATCGACCTCAGCCTGGTGAGCAAAAAAGAGTAATCGACACGGGAGCAAGAGATGATCAATACGCTGCTATATCGCATCCTGCTGGCCATCCCCACCATGCTCGGGGTCGCGGTGATCTGTTTTATGCTGGTGCAGATAGCGCCGGGCGACCCGCTGGTATCGGTGATGCCGCCGGACGCTTCGGAATCGCTGCGTCAGACCTTAATGCAGGCCTACGGCTTTGATAAACCGCTGCCGCTGCAGTTTGTGCACTGGCTATGGCGGGCGCTGCACGGCGATCTGGGCATGTCGGTCGCTACCGGGCGCCCGGTCATCGATGAAGTGATGACGGCGGTCGCCTACTCTCTGCGTCTGGCGCTGCTGGCGACGGCGATCGGGTTTGCGCTGGGCAGTCTGTTCGGTTTTGTCGCCGGCTACTTTCGTAACAGCATTATTGACCGTCTGGCCTCGGTGCTATCCGTGTTTGGCGTCAGCGTACCGCACTACTGGCTGGGGATGCTGCTGGTCATCGTTTTTAGCGTCAAATTCGCGCTGCTGCCGGCGACCGGCGGCGGGCCAATCGGCGAGGTGGGCTGGCAGTGGAACTGGGAACACCTGCAGTTTATGCTGCTGCCGGCCTTCACGCTGTCGGTGATCCCGACCGGCATTATCGCCCGCACCGTTCGCTCGCAGGTGGCGGACATTCTCAGCCAGGAGTTTATCGTCGGCCTGCGCGCCCGGGGGCTCAACGAGTCGCGGATCTTTCTGCACGTGGTGAAAAACGCCGCCCCGACCGCGCTGGCGGTGATGGGGCTGCAGGTCGGCTATCTGATGGGCGGCTCGATTCTGGTGGAAACCGTCTTCTCCTGGCCCGGCACCGGTCTGCTGCTCAACACCGCTATCTTCCAGCGCGATCTGCCGCTATTGCAGGGCACCATCTGGGTACTGGCGCTGTTCTTTGTCCTGCTCAATCTGCTGGTGGATATTCTGCAAACCAGTCTCGATCCGCGAATTAAGAGGAGCTGACGATGGTGGATACCGTGACGACCAAAGGCATTACCGTCTCTGCCGCGACGGTTGCCAGACAAGGCTACTGGCGCGGCGTGTTTCGCCGCCTGCTGCGCGACCCGGGCGGCGTATTCGTCGGCGCGATCATTCTCATCCTGCTGGCGCTGGCGCTGTTCGGTCCCTGGCTAATCGTGAAAGATCCGTATCAAACGTCGATGTTTTTACGCCTCAAACCGATTGGCGCCGACGGCTTTCCGCTGGGCTCCGATGAGCTCGGGCGCGATATGCTATCAAGGCTGATTCTCGGCACCCGGCTGTCGCTGTTTATGGGGATTGTCCCGGTGGTGTTCGCCTTTTTCATCGGCGGGGCGATCGGCATTATCGCCGGCTATGCGGGCGGTAAAACCAACACCCTGATTATGCGCACCGTGGACGTGTTTTACGCCTTTCCCTCGGTGCTGCTGGCGATCGCGCTCTCCGGCGCGCTGGGGGCGGGGATCGGTAACGCGCTGCTCTCGCTGACCCTGGTGTTCGTGCCGCAGGTGGCGCGTATCGCCGAAAGCGTCACCGCGCAGGTGCGGCATATGGACTATATCGACGCCGCCCGGGCCACCGGGGCCAGCGCGTTCACCATTATTCGCGTCCAGGTGCTGGGCAACGTGCTGGGGTCGATTTTCGTCTTCTCCACCGGCCTGATTTCGGTGTGCATGATCCTCGCCTCCGGGCTCTCTTTTCTCGGTCTCGGGGTTCGCCCGCCGGAGCCGGAATGGGGGCTGATGCTGAACACCCTGCGTACGGCGATTTATACCCAGCCGTGGGTAGCGGCGCTGCCCGGCCTGATGATTTTTATCACCTCCATTTCGTTCAATATCCTCGCGGACCGCCTGCGTGCGGCAATGGCGATTAAGGAGTAAGCGATGCAACCCTTTATCAATATCGACCTCGGCGGACCGGCGCAGCCGCTGCTGAAGGTCAACAATCTGCTGAAACATTTTCCCGCCGGCGGCGGCAAAGCGCGCGAAGTGGTGCAGGCGGTGGACGACGTCAGTTTTTCGGTGATCAAAGGCGAAACCCTCGGCGTGGTGGGGGAGTCGGGCTGCGGTAAATCCACCACCGCGCGGCTGCTGATGCAGCTGCTTAAGCAGGACAGCGGGGAGCTGATCTTCGATGGTCTGGAGGTGGGCTCATCGCGCCTGCCGATGAAAGCGTATCGCCGCCAGGTGCAGATGGTTTTCCAGGATAGCTACGCCTCGCTCAACCCGCGCATGACCATGGAAGAGAGCATTGCGTTCGGCCAGCGGGTACACGGCGTCAGCGCCAAAGAGGCCAGCGAGTACGCCCGCTATCTGCTGGCGCACGTCGGCCTTGAGCCGGAACGTTTTGCCCATCGTTATCCGCACGCGCTTTCCGGCGGCCAGCGCCAGCGGGTGAATATCGCCCGCGCGCTGGCGATGAAGCCCCGTCTGGTGATCCTCGACGAGGCCGTCTCGGCGCTGGATAAGTCGGTGGAAGCTCAGGTGCTGCAGCTGCTGCAGGAGCTGAAGCGGACGCTGGCGCTGACCTATGTGTTTATCAGCCACGATCTGCACGTGGTGCGCTGGCTGTCGGACCGCATTCTGGTGATGTATCTCGGCGAGGTGGTGGAGATTGGCCCGGCGGAGCAGCTGTTTACCGCCTCGGCCCACCCCTATACCCGGGCGCTGTTAAGCTCGATGCCGTCGATGGACCCGCACAATCGCACCTTAACCTCGCCGCTGAGCGGCGATCCGCCCAGCCCGATTTCTCCGCCCTCCGGCTGCCGCTTTCATACCCGCTGCCCGCACGCCAGAGCGGTGTGCGCCGAGGTGAAACCGACGCTCGAAAGCGTCGGCGAGGGGCACCAGAGCGCCTGCCTGATGGCGCAGCCCGCGTCGCCCTGGCATCAAAATATCGCCATTCAGGAGGTCAGCCATGTCGCATGAAGCCTACGTCCATATCCGCGACCTGCGGGTTGAGTTTCGCCGCGACGGTCAGACGGTCAACGCGGTCAACGGCGTCTCCTTTGATGTGCAAAAAGGCGAGGTGATGGCGCTGATCGGCGAGTCTGGCTCCGGGAAAAGCGTCACCCTGCGCGCCCTGATGCGGCTGCACCCGCCGAAAAGCAGCGTGCTTTCCGGTACCCTGAGGGTCGGGGAAGAGGATGTGTTGAACATGAGCGCCGGGCAGCTGCGGCGCTACCGCGGCGCGCGCTGCGCGATGATTTTCCAGGAGCCGCTGCTGGCCTTCGACCCGGTCTATACCGTGGGCCAGCAGATTGTCGAGGGGCTGCGTCGCCATGAAGGCCTGTCGCGGCAGGCGGCGCGGGAAAGGGCGCTGGAGGCGCTGCGTCAGGTGCGCATTCCGAGCCCCGAGCGGCGGCTGGATGCTTACCCGCACGAGATGTCCGGCGGGATGCGCCAGCGGGCAATGATTGCCCTCGCGCTCTCCTGCAACCCGCAGCTGCTGCTGGCAGATGAGCCGACCACCGCCCTCGATGCCACGGTGCAAATCCAGATCCTGATTCTGCTGCGCGAGCAGCAAAAGCAGCGCGATCTGTCGATTATATTTGTGACCCACGATATCGGCGCGGCGGTGGAGATCGCCGACCGGGTGGCGGTGATGTACGCCGGGCGCATCGTGGAGGAGGCGTCGATCGAGGAGATTCTGTATCGTCCGCGCCATCCCTATACCCAGGTGCTGCTGGGCAGCCGGCCGAAAGAGGGGTTGAAAAAGGGCGATGCGCTGCACTGTATCCCCGGCTCACCGCCGGATCTCTCGCGCCTGCCGCCGGGCTGCGCGTTTGCCGAACGCTGTCCACACGCGCGCCCCGCCTGCGCGCAAAGCCAGCCGACGACCGAACCGGCCGGGCCGCGTCACGTGGTAAGTTGCCATCGCTGGCGTGAGCTGAGCCCGTCCGTTGAAAACCAGGCGCTTTACGCCTGAGGCCAGGAGGAAACCATCATGCAGGACGACATTCGCGCCTTTATGCCCTATCCGCCGCATCCGGTGGCGCATGCGCTCAGCGGGCCGCTGAGCGGCTTAACCTTTGCGGTCAAAGATCTGTTCGACGTGGCGGGCTACCCCACCGGCGGGGGCAATCCGCACCTGCTGGCGCTGTCCGGGATTAAAAACCGCACCGCGCCGGTGGTGCAAAAGCTGTTAGATAACGGCGCGCGCTTTATCGGCAAAACCCATACCAGCGAGCTGGCGTATTCGATGAGCGGGCACAACGTGCATTACGGTACCCCGCGCAACGGCGCCGCGCCGAATCATATACCCGGCGGATCGTCGTCCGGCTCGGCGTCGGCGGTATCGAACGCGGCGTGCGACTTTGCCCTCGGCAGCGATACCGGCGGCTCGGTACGCACGCCGGCGAGCTACTGCGGACTGTTTGGCCTGCGTCCAACCCACGGCCGTCTCTCCCTCGACGGCTGCCAGCCGCTGTGCGCCACCATGGACACCTGCGGCTTCTTTGCCCGCTCGCCGGAGGTCTTTTCCGCCGTCGCCGCCTGTCTGTTCGATGCTGAACGCGCGGATTTCAACGGCGTGCGGCTGGCCTGCCACGATGGGCTGTTTTCCCGCCTGCCGCTGCGCAGCCAGCAGGCGCTGCTGCCGGTCCGCCAACGGCTGGCGCGCTTTTTCGGCCCGTTAGCGCCGCTCGACGCGCCGCTGCCCGACGCGGACGATATTTATCTCGCCTTCCGCCAGATTCAGGGCTACGAAGCGTGGCAGGCGCAGGGCGAAACCATTGAGCGCTATGGTCTGCAGCTAGGCCCGGACGTCCGCGAGCGCTTTTTCTGGGGCAAAGCGGTCACCCGCGCGCAGTTTGACGCCGCCTGCCAGCTGCGCGAGCGTTTTACCGCCTGGTGGGATGCGCAGCTGGGCGATGCGGTCCTGGTGATGCCGACCGTTCCCGATGGCGCGCCGCTGCTGACGGCGCAGGCCGAAGAGATAGAAGCGGTCCGGCGCCTGTCTCACGACCTGCTGTTAATTTCCGTGATGACCCAACGTCCGCAGGTGACGCTGCCGGTCGCCCAGACGGGCGGTCTGCCGCTGGGGATGTCATTTTTAGGCCCGCGCGGCAGCGATCGTCTGCTTGTCGAGCTGGCCGCCGCGTTTATGCAAGGAGACCGAAATGAGCAGTGATGTCCTTTTTACCCCGATGACCGAAACCACCGACTGCCGGGTTAACGGCGAGCGTCTGTGGGAGTCGCTGATGGCGCTGGCGGAAATCGGCGCCACGCCGAAGGGCGGCTGCTGTCGTCTGACGCTCACCGATCTCGATCGCCAGGGGCGGGATTTGGTGATTAGCTGGGCGCAGGCGGCGGGGATGCGCGTCACCGTCGATAAAATCGGCAACGTCTTTATGCGCCGGGAAGGGCGTAATCCGGCGCTGCCGCCGATTGTCTCCGGCAGCCATATTGATACCCAGCCCACCGGCGGCAAATTTGATGGCAACTACGGCGTGCTGGCGGCGCTGGAGGTGGTGCGCACCCTGAACGATCGGCATATCGAAACCGAAGCGCCGATTGAAGTGGTGTTCTGGACCAACGAAGAGGGCTCGCGCTTTGTGCCGGTGATGATGGGCTCCGGGGTGTTTGCCGGGGTATTCCCGCTAGAAACAGTCTATGCCGCGCAGGATGCGGACGGTAAAACCGTGGGCGAGGAGCTGGCGCGCATCGGCTATATCGGCAGCCAGACGCCGGGCGATCATCCGATTGGCGCCTACTTTGAAGCGCATATTGAACAGGGGCCGATTCTGGAGGATGAAGCGAAAATTATCGGTATCGTGCAGGGCGTGCTGGGGATCCGCTGGTATGACTGCGTGGTGACCGGCCAGGAGTCCCACGCCGGACCGACGCCGATGCGCCTGCGTCAGGATGCGCTGCAGGCGGCGACCCGCATTATGCAGGAGGTCGTGGCGATCGCCGGGCGCAGCGACGAGGGGCGCGGTACGGTAGGGAGGGTGCAGGTCTATCCGAACAGCCGCAACGTGGTGCCGGGAGAGGTCACTTTTTCGATTGATATGCGTAATCTCAGCGATGCGCTGGTGGATGAGATGGACCGCCAGCTGCGGGCGTTTATCGCCGGGGTTGAGCGGGAGAGCGGCCTGAAGGTGGCGCTGAAAGAGGTGAGCCACTATCCGGCGGCGCCGTTCCACCCGGAGTGCCAGGCGGCAATCGCCGACGCCGCGCAGCGGCTGGGCTATCCGGCGCGGGAGATTGTCTCCGGCGCCGGGCACGACGCGGTGTATATGAGCTATCTGGCGCCGACCGGGATGATTTTTATCCCCTGCAAGGACGGGATCAGCCACAACGAAATTGAGTATGCGTCGCCGGAGCACGTTGAGGCCGGTGCGAACGTGCTGCTGCAGGTGATGCTGCAGTACGCGCGGGTGGTATAAACGGCCGCTCTCCCCGGTCGCGCTGCGCTTACCGGGGCTACGGGTTTCCAGCTGCCTGCGGGGCAGTAGCCCGGGTAAGGCGTTTACGCCGCGACCCGGGATTTCCAGGTCCGGAGCCTGAGGGAGGCTGATTGAGTAGCCCGGACAGGCGCGTCAAGCGCCGCCTCCGGGACGGTGTGGTAGGGGTTCCGTTCACCGCTATTTCGCAGAAAATGTCTCACCGTGGTAGGTGAACGGGTAAAGGGGGAGAAAACCGTCTCCCCCTTTACAATCCCCGCGGTCCCGCAAAGAAATCGGTGCTGCGCACTGCGCTCACCTCCCGGACCTCAGCCTGCGGTCGGCTCAACTCGACATCGCTGTCTCGATTCGCCTCTGTCCGCCATCCCTGGCGGCCAGCCCTTGTCTTCGGCCCTCCGGTTCGCCGATTTCAGCGGGGGCCAGGGCATCGCTGCATCTCACGTTGTTTCAGAGATATCCCCGCTGCTGTATGAAACTCTCCCGGAGGCGGCGCTTGACGCGCCTG
>NZ_WCIN01000049.1:0-49364 GCF_009025755.1 Klebsiella sp. RCJ4 | reverse complement strand
GCGACCCGGGATTTCCGGGCTACAAGGGCAATACAGGCTAGCTGCCAAATTTGCGCGAACCGATAACGCACAGAATCACGCCCAGGGTTACGGTCAGCATCAGGCCGTTCTCCCCGGTCGCGCTGCGCTTACCGGGGCTACGGGTTTCCAGCCGTCTGCGGGGCGGTAGCCCGGGTAAGGCGTTTACGCCGCGACCCGGGATTTCCGGGCTACAAGGGCAATACAGGCTAGCTGCCAAATTTGCGCGAACCGACAACGCACAGAATCACGCCCAGCGTCACGGCCAGCATCAATGGGCTGACGGTTTCGTGCAAAAGCGCCGCCGCCAGGCCAAGCCCGAAGAACGGCTGTAATAGCTGGAGCTGGCCGACGGCGGCGATACCGCCAGCGGCGAGCCCTTTGTACCAGAAAATAAAGCCGATAAGCATGCTAAAGAGCGACACATAGCCGAGCGCGATCCAGGCGGAAGGCGATATAGCGCCCCATGACGCTGGCCGGGTCATCCACGAGGCCACCAGCATAAAAGGCAGCGCCATAATCAGCGCCCAGCTAATCACCTGCCAGCCGCCGAGCTCCCGGGTCAGCTTCGCGCCCTCCGCATAGCCGAGGCCGCAGACGATCACCGCCGCCAGCATCAGCAGATCGCCGCTGAGCGACGCCGCCGCGTTTTGCGTCAGGGCGAATCCCACCACCAGCAGGCTGCCAATAACCGAAAAGATCCAGAAAGCGCGGCGCGGACGTTCTCCGCCGCGCAGTACGCCAAAAATGGCCGTCATCAGCGGCAATAGCCCGATAAAAACGATCGAATGCGCTGACGTGACGTGCCGCAGGGCCAGCGCCGTGAGCAGCGGAAAGCCGATCACCACCCCTGACGAGACGATGGCCAGCGGCACAAGCTGCTACGCGCGCGGCCGTTTCTGGCGAAAGCCTGCCCGTCCCGCTATCGGCCGGAGATTGAGCGCGCTATACGGGCCACCACGTGGAACACCCCTTCGCTGGTGAGTTCGCTGATCTGCACCTGGATTGAAGATGGCACGGTGGCGCGTTTTGAAGCGCAGAAACGCCAGGATGCGCGGCGGCGGCAGGGGGTTGCCCGCGAGGTTCTCGGCGCGCTTCCCTTCGTCAGCCATCCGGGTTCGTATTTTGTCTGGCTGCCTCTGGGCGAGGAGAGTCGGGCCGATCGGCTGGCGAAAACGCTGATGGAGCGCCATATTTCCGTGTCGACCGCCGAGCCTTTTTGCGTTACAGCGAACGTTCCGCAGGCGCTCCGCATCGCCCTCGGCTCCGTTCCCTTCGATAGCCTGCGCGCGGCGCTGAACCAGGTTCGCGAAGCCGTGGAGTATGAGCAATATCGCTAGCGTTTCGGCGGCGAGCGATAGGGTGACTTATTAGTAACGTTTTATGGGGTAGATAGCGGGTTAATAGTCTTAAAATAAATGTTGTTTTTTTATTGTTATGATTTATAGGGTTAATTTTAAATTTAATGACAATATAAAATTGTTACGGTAGTGTACAAAACACATCAAGTACGGTTGTGCTGTTGACGCTGAGCGAGCGCACGTCCTGAAGATACGACGTTGTTAATCATTTCAGGGGCGGAGCCGCGCCCTGTTCTGTACAGGATACTTTTTCAATGCAGCAGCTCTACCTTTATATACTGATTGCCAGCCTGACCATTGCCAGCCCCGGGCCAGGAGTGCTTCTGACGCTGACCAACACCCTGAATTATAATCTGCGTAATGCAATGGCGGGGATTATCGGCGTGGCGGTGGGGATGGGCGTCATATCGATTATTGCTGCCAGCAGCGTTGGCGTGATGATTACCACCTCTCAGCTGACGCTGTTGATAGTCAAGGGGGTTGGGGCGGCCTATCTGATCTATCTGGGCGTAAAGCTCTTTCGCTCGGTGCCCCGCGCGCTGAATCAACCTCTCTCTTCCGCCGATTCAACGATGCCTTCCGCCAGCCAGCGGTTTCGTCAGGGAGTACTGGTGTCGTTGTTTAATCCCAAACCCATTGTGTTTTTTATGGCGCTGTTTCCCCAGTTTATTCATCCGCAGCAGCCCTTTATTCCGCAGTTCAGCGTGCTGTCGATAACCTTCTGTATTCTGGTGGTTGTCATTCATTCACTCTACGGCCTTTTCGCACACAGCGTAAAAACGAAAATGTCGTCCGGGAATGCCTTTGTTAAGCTGAATAAAACCGGTGGCATCGTGTTTGTGTGTTTTGCCGTCGGTCTTATTGTTTCCGCCGTTCATCCTTATTTGTCGTCATGACCGTGAGGGCGCGGGGCCCGGCGTTCAGCCCATCTGCGCCAGCTGGCCGCGCAGTACCTCCACGCCCTGTTCGATGGCGTCAGGGTGAATGGCGTGGAACCCCATCCGGAAGAAATTAGCCGGCGGCGCGTCGCTGAGAAAATGCCGCGCGCCGGGCTCAATCAGTACCCCGGCGTGGGCGGCGCGCCAGGTCAGCTGCTGGGTGTTAATTTGCTCCGGCGTGGCCAGCCAGAACGCGTTGGCGTGTTCGCTGCCGGGGATGATGCGGCACTCCGGCAGATGCTGCTGTAGCGCGTTGTTGAGACGGTCCCAGCGCTGGGCAGAGTCGTAATGGTAGCGCCGCAGGTGGGTTTCATAGTGGCCCTGGGCGAGGAAATGGGCCATCTGATACTGAATATTGGTCGGCGGATGACGATACACCAGCCGCCGCAGCGCCCGGGCTTCGTCAATCAGATCCGGGTCAGCGACCATAAAGCCCAGCCGCAGGCCCGGCGATAGCGCTTTTGACAGGCTGCTCACGTAGATCACTCTTCCGCAGCGATCGCTGGCCTTCAGCGCCGGCAGCGGGTTGAGCATAAAGTTACTTTCAGAGTCGTAATCGTCCTCAATAATCACCGCATCATGGCGAGCGGCATGCTCCAGCAGCTGGTCGCGCCGCGCTTTGCTCATCGCCACCCCGGTTGGCACCTGGTGTCCGGGAGTGACGTAGTAGTAATCGCAGGGGGCGTCGTTGAGGACGATCCCCTGTTCATCCACCGGATGCGGCACGATATCGGTATCGGCAAGCAGAAAGGTGTTAATGGCCTCGCGAAAGCAGGGATTCTCCACGCCAACGCGCGTGCTGGATGACATCAGCAGGCGCGTCAGCAGGTACAGCGCGTTTTGCGAACCGAGGGTAATCAGAATCTCGTCCGGCGAGGCGACAATGCCGCGTTTGGGCAGCACCCGGGTGCGGATCTGCTCAATCAGCATCGGCACGTCGCGATCGATGTGATCCACCACCCACTCCGGGTCGCGAACCCCGCCGTGCAGCCAGTTTGCCGCCGAGCGCCAGGTCGCCAGCGGGAACTGGCGAGTATCCGGCTGGCCGTAGATAAACGGATAGCGGTAGTTCATCCAGCCGGCCGGCTTCAGAATCGACTCCTGCTGGCTGGGGGTGATTTGCAGCCGCGTGCCCCAGCGTGGTGCAGAACCCTCGTCCTGCGGTGCAGCTTCCGGCGCCGAAGAGGGGCTGGCGTGCTGGTAATCCGGATGCAGGTAATAACCGCTGCGCGGGCGGCTCACGAGGTATCCCTCGTTAACCAGACCCTCAAAAACCAGCGCCGTGGTGTTGCGCGAGACCCGCAGCTGGCTGGCCAGCTGGCGGCAGGAGGGGAGCGGCGTGTCGGCGGAAAAAATGCCGCCCAGAATGGCGTTAATCAGCGTCTCGCGCACCTGCTCCTGCAAACCGCGGCGCGGGTCGAAATCAACGTGTAACAGGTGTCGGATCATGCCTGGCTCCTTACTCAAACGCTCAGTACAGACACTGGAGCAAATTCCATACCACCCTGAGAATGACTGACACATCCGCGCGGTGAATCTGGCTCTATCCGGAAATTTAAAACGCTCCCTACAGTAAAAACGTATTCATCAGTCGCGGACCGGAACTTCCGTCGGCACATATTTTGCAAAACCTTTTCATGTTCTGGAGTGAACACGTCTGGCGAATTAATTAGGGGTGAATTAATGAAAAAATCATTAGGTTCAATTTGTCTGGGCGCCATCATGGCGATGGCCTTTTCTTATCACGCAGCCGCCGCGGATCTTCCGGAAATAGAAAAATCCGGCACCCTGAAAGTCGCAACCGAAGATGATTACGCGCCTTTTAACTTTATGAATAACGGCCAGGCGGATGGCTTCAACAAAGATATGCTCGATGAATTACGCAAATACGCGAAATTCAACGTCGACCAGAGCATTTTGCCGTGGACCGGATTACTGGCGGCGGTTTCTACCGGCCAATACGATATGGCCTTAACCGGCGCGGTAATTACCGACGATCGTCTCAAGGTCTTTGATTTCACGCCGCCGTGGGCGTCAGCGCAGCACTATTTTGTCAAACGCGCGGGCGATAATTCCCTGAATACCATTGCCGAACTGAGTGGGAAAAAAGTGGGCGTTCAGGCGGGCAGCGCGCTGCTGGCAAGGCTGCCAGAACTGAAAGCGATGCTGGAGAAAACCGGCGGTAAGCTGGGGCCGGTGGTGGAGTATCCCTCCTACCCGGAAGCCTACGCCGATCTCGCCAACAAACGCCTGGACTACGTGATTAACGTGGTTATCTCGGTCAACGACCTGGCGAAGGCCAAACCGAAGGTGTTCGCCAAAGGTCTGGCGGTATCCGGCCCGGGCTATATGGCCTGGCCGATCCCGAAAAACTCGCCGCAGCTGCTGGCCTATATGACCAAATTTATGAACCACATGAAGGAGACCGGCAAGCTCGCGGAACTCCAGAAAAAGTGGTTTGGCGAAACCTATGACGATCTTCCGAACGTGCCAATCACCAGCCCGGAACAGTTCCATAAATTGGCCGGTCTGTAATGCGTTCTGCGGCGGGTAACCGCCGCCCGTTGAGTGAAGGAGGGCTTCATGGATGCAATTTCCTGGCAGTTACTGATTGAAGGCGCATGGACGACCCTCTGGATTTCGGCCATCGCCATTGCCTTTGGAGTGGTGATTGGCCTGATGATTGCGCTGGTGCGCATGCTGCGCATTCCGGTTATCGATCAGCTGCTGGTGGTCTATATCAGCCTCGCCCGCGCGACGCCGCTGGTCACGCTGGTGCTGTTCCTGTTTCTTTCTCTGCCGACCGTCGGGATTAACCTCGACAAAAACGTCGCGGCGATTGTGGCGCTGACGCTCAATACCTCGGCTTTTAACGCCGAAATATGGCGCAACGCCTTTCGCACTTTTCCCCGCGAACAGCGGGAAGCGGCGGAGTCGGTCGGGATGCGCCGCTGGGCCTACTTCCGCTACATCATGCTGCCGCAGATGTGGATTGAAAGCCTGCCCGCGCTGGTTAACGAGATGTCGTTCCTGATTAAGGGCAGTCCGGCCATTGCGGTGATTGGCGTGGTGGATTTGACGCGCGTCACCAACCGGATTTCTTCGGTCACCTATGAACCGCTTTCGCCGATTCTGGCGGCGGGTCTGCTGTACGTGGTGATTATTGGCCTGCTGCTGAAACTGCAGGGAATGGCCGAGCGTAAAGCGAAGCGTCTGGCACGATAAATACGGGAGGTGCTATGAATCAGTGGGCCGTTATCTGGTCGGTGCGCGACAGCTTTATTGCCGGTTTACTCGCCACCCTTGAGCTTTTTATTACCGCGGCAATTGCCGGATTAATTATCGGCATTGTCCTGTGCTATTTAACCGAATATCAAAAGAAAACCCTTAACCGGCTTATTATTGCCTTTGTCAGCTTAATGCGGGCGATTCCCTTTTTGATCCTCGCCTATTTGCTCTATTACGGGCTGCCGCAAGTGGGTATTAGTATGGAGCCCTGGACCGCCGGTTTAATTGCCTTAATTATCTACCACGGCGCCTATTTCTTTGAGATTTTGCGCAGCCAGCGGCGGGTATTTTCCGGTGGCTATATCGAGGCGGCGGTCGCGCAGGGGTTTTCGCGCTACAAAATATTCCGCCGCATTATTCTGCCCAATATTCTCTCTTCCGCGCTCCCGCTGATGGGGAACCAGCTGATTATCTGCCTGAAAGATACCGCTTTCCTCAGCATTATCACCGTCCAGGAGATAACCGCCGCGGCTAACAGCGTGCAGGCCACCTATTTTATCCCGTTTAACGCTTTTATCGTCGCGATTGGGCTCTACTGGGCGATCAGCATCCTGCTGGAGCTGCTGATTAAACGCCTGAGCGCCTGGGGAGTCAGAAGAGGAATGAGTCATGTCTGATACTACTGCTGTAAGCGTCAAAAACGTCTCTAAACAGTTTGATAACGTGGAAGTTCTGCGTGATATCAACCTGACGGTAGAAAAGGGGACCGTGGTGAGCATTCTCGGCTCGTCGGGGTCGGGTAAATCGACGCTGCTGCGCTGCATGAACTGGCTGGAACAGCCGGATCGCGGCGAGATCCGCATCAGCGGCCAGCGGCTGGGGATTGATGAGCATAATGGCCGCGCGATGTCCCATCGCCAGCTGTCGAAAATCCGCGAGCGGGTAGGCATGGTGTTTCAGAGCTTTAACCTGTGGCCGCACCTGACGGTGCAGCAGAACGTCAGCGAAGCGCTGCTGCACGTGAAGGGGATGAAGCGTGATGAAGCGAAAGCTATCGCCATGCAGCAGCTGGAGAAAGTGGGGATGGCGCATAAAGCCGACGTTTACCCGATTACGCTCTCCGGCGGACAGAAGCAGCGGGTGGCGATTGCCCGTTCGCTGGCGATGTCGCCGGAGGTGATTCTGTTTGATGAGCCGACGTCGGCGCTGGACCCCGAGCTGGTCAACGAGGTGCTGGGGGTAATGAAGGCGCTGGCCGCCGAGGGCTACACGATGGTGGTGGTGACCCACGAGATGGACTTTGCGCGCCAGGTCTCGGATGAGGTGGTGTTTCTTGAGAAGGGGTTGTTGATTGAGAAAGCGCCGCCGGAGAAGTTTTTCACCAACCCGGATTCCGAGCGCGTCAGGCAGTTTTTGCAGAGCAGCCGGTAAGCATCAGCGGCCGTTCTCCCCGGTCGCGCTGCGCTTACCGGGGCTACGGGTTTCCAGCCGTCAGCGGGGAGTAGCCCGGGTAAGGTGTTTACGCCGCGCCCCGGGATTTCCGGGTCCGGTGCCTGAGGGAGGCAGATTGGGTAGCCCGGACAGGCGCGTCAAGCGCCGCCTCCGGGACGGTGTGGTAGGGGTTCCGTTCACCGCTATTTCGCAGAAAATGTCTCACCGTGGTAGGTGAACGGGTAAAGGGGGAGAAAACCGTCTCCCCCTTTACAATCCCCGCGGTCCCGCAAAGAAATCGGTGCTGCGCACTGCGCTCACCTCCCGGACCTCAGCCTGCGGTCGGCTCAACTCGACATCACTGTCTCGATTCGCCTCTGTCCGCCATCCCTGGCGGCCAGCCCTTGTCTTCGGTCCTCCGGTTCGCCGATTTCAGCGGGCACCAGGGCATCGCTGCATAACACGTTGTTTCAGAGACATATCCGTAGCTGCATGAAACATTCCCGGAGGCGGCGCTTACGCGCCTCTCCGCTCTACCAAACCTTAATCCCGATCGATGGCGAACGGCTGCCAGGCCTGACGCACCGGCATCACCTCGACCCGGTTGATATTCATATGGTCCGGCAGCGTGGCGATGTAGAACATCTGTTCGGCAATATCCCGCGCGCTCAGCGGCGTGGTACCGCGATACAGGTTGTCCGACGCCGCCTGGTCGCCTTTGGTGCGCACCAGGGTAAATTCCGTTTCGGCAATGCCCGGTGCGAGATCGGTCACGCGCACCCCGGTCCCGAGCAGATCGCAGCGCAGGTTATAGCTGAACTGCTTCACGAAAGCCTTACTGGCGCCGTAGACGTGGCTGCCGGGGTAGGGCCACTGCCCGGCGATAGAGCCGATATTGATGATGCTCGCGCCCGCGCCGTGGTTAATCAGCGTCGGCAGCAGCGCGTGGGTCACGTTGACCAGCCCGGTGACGTTGGTGTCGATCATCGTTTTCCAGTCGTCCAGATCCACTTTCTGCGCGGGCTGCGGCGACAGCGCCAGCCCGGCGTTGTTAATCAGCGTCGTGATATCGGCGAAGCCCGCGGGCAGCGCCGCCACGGCCGCGGCCACCGCATCGCTATCGCGTACGTCGAGTTCGATAATGTGCACCGGCACCTGCGAGGCGAGCTTATCCTGTAGCGTCTTCAGCCGCGCAAAACGGCGTCCGCTCAGCACCAGCGACCAGCCCGCATCGGCGAAGACCTGCGCCGCTGCTTCCCCAAATCCCGAGGTCGCCCCGGTAATAAACACCACTTTGCTCGTTGCCATTTCATTCTCCTGTGCAGGTTGTCGCTCCCACTATAAAAACCGCGCGCGTGCGGGCACAGGGCCAGTCGGCGCGCGGCGATGTGACACGGTGTCACATCATTTTCGCCTGACTGGCTCTATCCGTTTCTCCCCCGCACGGCCAATGATGAGGCCAACAACAACGACATGAGAGAGGGCAGGGTATGAAGCTGGCACTACAGAACGAGGTAGCGATAAGCAATGATGAAGTTCGGCAGCTGGATCGCGCTTATGTGTTTCATTCATGGTCGATGCAGGGCAATTTACATCCGCTGGTGATCGCCGGGGCAAAAGGCTGCGAGCTGTGGGATTACGAAGGCAATACTTACCTGGATTTCAGCAGCCAGCTGGTCAACGTCAACATTGGCTATCAGCATCCTCGCGTGCTGGCGGCGATGAAAGCCCAGCTGGAAGAGCTGGTGACCATCGCGCCCGCCACCGCCAACCTCGCCCGCGGCGAAGCGGCGAAGCGGATTGTCGAGCTGGCGCCGGAAGGCTTTAGCAAAGTGTTCTTCACCAACGCCGGCGCCGATGCCAACGAGAACGCCATCCGTATGGCGCGGCTCTATACCGGGCGCGATAAAGTGCTCTCCGCCTATCGCTCCTATCACGGCAACACCGGCAGCGCCATTGCCGCCACCGGCGACTGGCGCCGCGTGCCGAACGAGTATTCACGCGGTCACGTGCACTTCTTTAACCCCTATCTCTACCGCAGCGAATTTAACGCCACGACGGAAGAGGAGGAGTGCCAGCGCGCGCTGGCCCATCTGCGGCGGATGATCGAGTGCGAAGGCCCGAACGCGATAGCCGCGATTCTGCTGGAGTCGATTCCGGGGACCGCCGGGATTCTTGTCCCGCCGGAGGGCTATATGCAGGGCGTGCGGGCGCTGGCCGACGAGTTTGGCATTGTGCTGATCCTCGATGAAGTGATGGCCGGTTTTGGTCGTACCGGGAGCTGGTTCGCCTTCGAGCAGGATGGCGTGGTGCCGGATCTGGTGACTTTCGCCAAAGGGGTTAACGCCGGCTACGTCCCGGCCGGCGGCGTGCTGATTAGCGAGCCAATCGCCCGCTACTTTGATGACCATTTCTTTGCCGGGGGGCTGACCTATTCCGGCCATCCGCTGGCGATGGCGGCGATTGTCGCCACCATTGACGCGATGAAGGAAGAGAAGGTGGTGGAGAACGCGGCGACCATCGGCAACGAAGTGCTGCGTCCGGGGCTGGAAGCGCTGGCGGAGAAGCACACGATTATCGGCAACGTGCGCGGCCGCGGTCTGTTCCAGGCGCTGGAGCTGGTCAGCAGCCGCGAGCGGAAAACTCCGCTGACCGCTGCCGATATGGCGGCCATTAAAGGCGCGTTAACCGAGGCCGGCCTGCTGGCGTTTGTGGTGGAGAACCGCATTCACGTGGTGCCGCCGTGCACCATCAGCGCCGAACAGGTGGCAAAAGGGCTGGCGATTTTTGATGCGGTATTCGCCCGCTTCGCGAGCCTGGCGAAATAAGGGGATGATTTCCCGGGTCGCGGCGTAAATGACTTACCCGGGCGACCTTCTCGCAGATGGCGGCGAACCCGTAGCCCCGCTAAGCGTAGCGCGAGCGGGGGCGGGTTTTCAGCCTATCCGATGTTCGCCGTTCACCAGCGCTTCGCGGTTAAAGAAGCGCTGAATCACGCCTTCCGCCATAAACGCCGCCCGGTCTGACATATGGGCAATCACATCGGCATCGTGGCTGACCAGCAGATAGGTCATTCCGTACTCCTGCTTTAGCCGATTGAGCAGATTCAGTATTTCCGCCTGCACCGACATATCCAGCGCCGACGTTGGCTCATCCAGCAGCAGAATCTTTGGCCGCAGCAGCAGCGCGCGAGCAATCGCCACCCGCTGGCGCTGGCCGCCGGAAAGCTGGTGCGGATAGCGGCGCGCGGTGTCGGCAGGCAGCCCCACCTCTTGCAGGGCGGTGGACACCCGCTGTTCGATCTCGCCGATAGCGTGAATTTTCAGCGGCTCCGCCAGCGTGCGCCATAGCGTATGATTGGGATGCAGCGAGGCGTACGGGTCCTGAAACACCATCTGTACGTTGCGCCGCAGCTCGCCCTGAAAACGCGCGCCCGGCGTAATGGCCTTATCGAACAGTTCAACGCGGCCGCGCCAGTCCCGCTGCAGCCCGGCTAATACCCGCAGAATCGTTGATTTTCCGCAGCCGGATGCGCCGATCAGGCTGAACGTTTCTCCCGCGTCAACGGCAAAGCTGGCGGCGGAAACCGCGGTTTTTTCGCCAAAAATAACCTGTAAATCCTTGAGATTAACGACCACCATGCGCAGCCTCCGTCAAGTTCAGGGTTCGGTCGAGGGTCGGCAGCATCTGACCGTAAGTTTGCGCGGCCGGGCGACAGGTCCAGAGCGTACGGGTGTAGGGATGCGTCGCCTTCGGCAGATCTCGCGCCGCCATCTCATCGACCTTTTCCCCTTGATACAGGACCAGCACCCGCTGGCAGTGCTCGGCCACCAGCGGCAGGTCGTGGCTAATCAACAGCATCGCCATCCGCCGCTGTTCGCACTGCTCTACCAGCAGTTCGAGGATCTGATTACGCAGCCGGGCATCGAGGGCTGAAGTGGGCTCATCGGCGATCAGCACCTGCGGATTATTGAGCAGCGCAAGGGCTATCATCACCCGCTGGCCCATCCCGCCGGAGAGTTCGCCTGGATAACGGTTGAGCACCGGTAAATCCAGACCGACGGCGGCAACGGCGGCTTTGACCGCCTCCAGCCGCGCGCGGCGGCTAAGGCGCTGATGCAGAGTTAATGCCTCTTCCAGCTGCGCCTGAATGCTTTTTACCGGATTGAGCGCGTAGCGCGGGTCCTGCAGCACCATCGCTATATCGTTGCCGCGTAGCTCGCGCCAGCCGCGTTCGCGAAGGGTTAATGCGTCGCGCCCCAGCACGTTGAGCGCCTCGGCGCTGACGACGCCGGGCCGGCGTACCAGCCCCATCAGGGCGCGGGCGGTCATGGATTTACCGGAGCCGGATTCGCCGACCAGCGCCAGCCGCTCGTTGCCGAGCGTGAAGCTTAAATGGTCCACCACTCTGGCGGTGGGATAGTCGATGGTCAGTCCCTGAACGATCAGGCGAGGATCAGTCATGTTGCGGCTCCAGAACGTCGCGCAGGCCATCGCCCAGCAGGTTAAACGCCAGGCTGGCGATCAGGATAACGGCGCCAGGGGCGGCGGCGATCCACCACTGGTCGAAAATGACCTGCATGCCGTCGGCGATCATCGCGCCCCATTCCGCCATTGGCGGGCGGGCGCCGAGGCCGAGGAAGCCGAGACCGGCAGCGGCGAGAATAATCCCGGCTAAATCCAGCGCCAGCCGGACGATAGCTGAGGGCAGGCAGAGCGGCAGAATATGACCCATCAGCAGACGCCAGCCGCGAATGCCCATCATCTCCGCCGCCGCCAGATAGTCGCTGTGGCGCAGGCGCTGAATTTCGCTGCGCGCCTGACGGGCGTAAGCGGGCCAGGTCGTTAGCGCCAGCGCCAGGGCGCCGTTCACCAGGCCCGGGCCGAGCATCGCGACAAACGCGAAGGCCAGAATCAGCCGCGGCATCGACATTACCACGTCGGTAAAACGCATCAGCACGCGCTCCAGCCAGCCGCCGTAATAGCCGGACAGGATCCCCACCAGCAGACCGGCGGGGAGCGTAATCGCCGTCACCAGCGCGACCAGCCCCAGCGCCGGACGGGCGCCGAAAATCAGCCTTGAGAGAAGATCGCGGCCGTAGCTGTCGGTGCCGAGCCAGTGCCGCGGGCCCGGACCCTGCAGCCGCGCGGCGGCGTCCTGCCAGTTCGGGTCGAGAGGAGCCAGCCAGGGCGCAAAGAGCGCAATCAGCAGGAGTACCGTAATGATGATCAGGCCGCAAAAGGCGGCGGGAGAACGGCGCAGGCGGCGTAAAAAAAGGTAGCCAGGCATCAGCGTATCCTCGGATCGGTCAGCCGCACCAGCAGGTCGGTGAGGTTATTAATCAGCACAAAGCTCGCGCCGATCAGCAGCGTACCGCCCATAATCGCCGTGGTATCGCCGGCAAAGAGCGCGGTGGTCAGATAGCGGCCAATTCCCGGCCAGGAGAAGACGGTTTCGGTCAACACCGCGCCTTCCAGCATGGAGGTCCAGGCGAGGGCGGTCACCGTCAGCAGGGTGCCGCGGATATTGGGCAGGACGTGACGCAGCAGAATCGTCATCTCACCGGCCCCTTTGGCGCGCGCCAGCAGGATGTACTCTTTGTTCATTTCGCTCAGGCAGGCGGAACGGGTCAGGCGGGTGATGCTCGCCAGAGAATAATAGGCCAGCAGCAGCACCGGCAGCAGCAGGTGCCCGGCGGCGTTTTTAACCGCCTCTTTATCACCCGAGAGCCAGGTATCAATGAGCGCAAAGCCGGTGCGCGGTTCGACGGTGTACTGATAGATATCGTCCAGCCGCCCCGGCCCCGGCGTCCACTGCAGTTTGGCGTAAAACAGCGCCAGCATCAGCAGACCGAGCCAGAAGATCGGCACCGAGTTGCCGAGCAGCGTAAAGGTGCGCATCGCCAGATCCCACGGCGAGCCGACGTAGCGGGCGCAGAGAACGCCTGCGATAACGCCCGACAGCGCGCCGATAATCAGCGCCAGCGTGGCCAGTTCGAGGGTGGCCGGGAACGCGGCAAGCAGGTCGTGCAGCACCGGCTGGCCGGTTGAGCTGGCGATACCGAGATCGCCGTGGGCGAGATTCACCAGATAGCGCCAGAACTGCAGCGGCAACGGCTGGTCGAGGCCGAGCTGGTGGCGTACCTGATCATAGGTGGACTGACTGGCGTGGTCGCCGACGATTTGCAGCACCCGATCCACCGGCGACAGCGCCGAGAGCGCAAAGGTCACCAGCAGCAGGCCGAGCAGCGTCAGGGCCAGCGTCAGCAGTCCCTGAAACAGCGCGAGCAGGGGGCGTTTTGCGCGCCGCTCTGTTCGGGGAGGTAAAACAGCAGACATGGTTATTCCGTTGGTAAAAAGTACAGTGTTATCAGCTGGCGCGATCTGTTGTTGTAGCCCGGTCAGCGCAGCGCCACCGGGAAAACATAAGGTATCGGGGCCTGCGTTCCCGGAGGCGGCGCGTTGCGCCTGTCCGGGCTACCTGATCGTACCTGCCCCAGGCGTTATTTGGTTACCCGGTCATACCAGACCATATCGGCATTGAGACCCTGCTGATAACCTTTCACGTTATCGCGAACCACAATCTGGGTTTTACCCTGATCGATAAACACGTAAGGCGAACTGCGCTGCAGCGCCTCCTGCATGTTTTTATACAGATCCAGGCGCTTCGCTGCGTCCGGCTCGGCGACTGCCGCCAGGGTCGCTTTATTCAGCTCCGGGATCTGCCAGCCGTTTAGCCCGGCGACGGTACTGGATTTACCGTCGTTGTACGCAAAGGCGCTGGCGTTAGAGTGGGCATCGAAATAGTCAGGGATCCACAGCCGAATCGCCGCCTGATGCTGTTTGGCGCGCACGCGAGCATAGACCTGGCTACCCGCGGCCGGCAGCAAATCCACCTTCACGCCGCCCTGGGCGAAGCTCGCCTGCATCGACTGGGCTATGGTGATAAACGGCGGCTTGTTTTCGACGTCGAGGGTGAAATGCGCCTCTTTGATGCCCGCTTTAGCGAGGATGTCTTTGGCTTTTTGCGGGTTGAATGTAAACGGGTTATTGTCCAGCGCGCCCGGCAGGCCGACCGGCAGGAAGCTCTGATGGACGAAATATTGCCCCTTCAGCAAATCTTTCGTGATGCCGTTGTAATCTACCAGCCAGCGCGCCGCTTCCCAGAAGGCCGGGTTTTTCAGCAGCGGGTTGGCGCTGTTGCCGGTATTAAAGACCAGATAGTTCTGCTCAGCGGAAGGGATGCTGAGGACCTTGACGCCCGGTTTACCCTGTAGAGCCGCAATCTGGTCGGCGCCGAGATCGCGCGCCACGTCGGCATCACCCTGCTGGATGAGAAGACGACGTGAGGCCGGGTCCGGAACGTTCTTAATAATGATGCTTTTCAGCTTCGGCGCGCCGCCGGGTGCGCTGCTGTTGGCCTCCAGCACGATGGCCTGATGCGGCTGATAGACCCGCATTTTATACGCGCCGCTGCCCGCCGAGTGCATTTTCAGCCAGCCGTTACCGAAGTCGTTATCTTTGGCGTTCGGGGCGACCTGTTTCTCATCGACGATAGAGGCGATCGGCGTGGAGAGAATATTCAGCGCCACCGCCGGGCTGACGTCGGCGGTCCAGCGTAGCTCCAGGGTATGGTCGTCTACCTTCTTCAGCTGGCTGGCGATGTTGTCCGGCTGCCAGCCGAGGACGTTAAGAATAAACGCTGGCGATTTGTTCAGGATGACCGCGCGGGTGTACGAGTAAATGACATCTTCCGGGCGCAGCGGGTTACCGGAGGCGAATTTGGCGTCGGGCTTTAGCTTAATGGTCAGGGTTTTCGCCGCCGGATCGGCCTGCCAGCTTTCGGCCAGGATCGGGGTGATTTTTTCAGGGTTATCGCGGTCCGGCTGCACCAGGCGCTGATAAAGGCTCGGTACCGTCTGGATGCTGGAGAGCTCGTTGGCTTCCGCCGGGTCGAGGCTGACGATATCGTCGAGGCCCTGCGCGACCACCAGGGTCCCCGGCGGCGTGGCGGCGTGAACGGCGGCGGATAACGCGGCGAGCACCAGCAGCGGCAGCAGTTTTTTAGTCATATGTGATCCCTGAAAAAAGTTATTGTGATTATTGATGTTTCGCTACGTTAGGCCGCTTAATTACGGGCGTAAAGTCAAAGATCGGCTAAGTTTATGCTTAAAAAGCATAAGCAAGACCAAGGGGTTATGACGATCGATCGTACCGGGCATCTTCCGGCCATTCGCCTTTCTTGATATAACAATTTGATAACACTACGGGAGAGATAAGCGTGCCGGAAATTAATGAATTTGGTCAGCAGGTCAACGATCGCGTGCCAGGGTGGCAGGGCGCGGGACTTCTGCGCCGCACGGCGTTAAATGGCCGCTTTTGCCGGCTGGAGCCGCTGGATACCGAGCGGCACGCGGCGGATCTGTTTGCCGCCTATGCCCTCGGCGACGACAGCGACTGGACCTGGCTTGCCAGCACCTGCCCACAGAGCGTGGAGTCAACGGCGAACTGGATCACCGGTAAGGTTATGGACGACGGGCTGGTGCCGTATGCGGTTATCGATTTGCGCGCCGAGCGGGCCGTCGGGCTGGTCAGCTATATGGCGATTGAGCGGGCGATGGGCACGGTGGAGATAGGGCACGTCACCTGGTCGCGGGCGATGAAAAATACGCCGCTCGGGACCGAGGCGGTGTGGCTGCTGCTGCAAAATGGTTTTGCTCACGGCTATCGTCGGCTGGAGTGGAAGTGCGATTCGATGAATCTCGCCTCCCGCCGCGCCGCCGACCGGCTGGGGTTTACCTGGGAGGGGCGTCTTCGTCAGAGGATGGTGCGCAAAGGACGCACCCGCGATAGCGATATGCTGTCGATTATCGATAGCGAATGGCCCGCGCGCGACGCGGCGCTGCGGGCGTGGCTGGCGCCGGAGAACTTTGATGCTGATGGACGGCAGCTAAAGCGGCTGGAAGATTTTCGCTAGTTTTTCCTCACCCTAACCCTCTCCCGCAGGGAGAGGGGCGGGGGCTTACTCTTACCGGCGAACCGGCGCGCCGTTCGCCACGTAATACGCCGCGGTGCTCTTCGGCAGCGGCTGACGGCCGCGAATGGCGTCAGCCATTTTTTCGCCAATCATGATAGTGGTCGCGTTAAGGTTGCCGGTAATAATCTGCGGCATAATCGAGGCGTCGACCACGCGCAGGCCTTCCAGCCCGTGAACCCGACCTTCGCCATCCACCACCGCCATCTCGTCGTAGCCCATTTTACAGGTGCCGCACGGATGGAAGGCGGTTTCCGCATGATTGCGCACAAACTCATCCAGCTCGGCATCGCTCTGGCACTCCGCCCCCGGACTGATCTCCCGGCCGCGATAGTTATCCAGCGCCGGCTGATGCATGATTTCGCGGGTAATGCGAATCGCGTCGCGGAACTCCTGCCAGTCCTGTTCGCTGGACATATAGTTAAACAGAATCGCCGGATGTTCGTGCGGGTCGCGCGACTTCAGACGCACGTGGCCGCGGCTTGGGGAGCGCATGGAGCCGACGTGGCACTGGAATCCGTGCTCTTTCACCGCGTTTGAGCCGTTGTAGTTAATCGCGACCGGCAGGAAGTGGTACTGAATATTCGGCCACGCAAAGGCTTCCCGGCTGCGAATAAATCCGCCCGCTTCAAACTGGTTGCTGGCGCCGATGCCGGTCCCGCCGAACAGCCATTCGGCGCCGATTTTCGGCTGGTTCCACCACTGCAGCGCCGGGTAGAGCGACACCGGCTCTTTACATTCGTACTGCAGATACATCTCCAGATGATCCTGCAGGTTCTCGCCGACGCCGGGCAGGGCGTGAACCAGCGGAATATCGAACTGGCGCAACAGTTCCGGGCTGCCGACGCCGGAGCGCTGCAGGATTTGCGGCGAAGCGATGGCGCCCGCGCAGAGCAGCACTTCTTTACTGGCGGTGGCGTTTGACGGCGCGGTGCTGTCGCCCTCCAGCCACTCGACGCCGACGGCGCGCTTGCCGGCAAAAATAATGCGATCGGTCAGCGCATGGGTGCGAATGGTCAGATTGGGACGCGCGCGCGCCTGGTCGAGATAGCCGCGCGCGGTGCTGGCGCGGCGTCCCTGCGGCGTCACGGTACGATCCATGGGGCCAAACCCTTCCTGCTGGTAGCCGTTAAGATCGTCGGTGCGCGGGTAGCCGGCCTGTACGCCGGCTTCAATCATCGCGTGGAACAGCGGATTGTTGCCCTGCTTTGGCGTGGTGACGCTGACCGGGCCGTCGCCGCCGTGGTAGTCGTTGGCGCCAATATCGCGGGTTTCCGCTTTGCGGTAGTAGGGCAGGCAGTCGAGGTAGCTCCAGTGCTCAAGCCCCGGCGCCGAGGCCCAGTTATCGAGATCCATAGCGTTGCCGCGGATATAGCACATGCCGTTGATTAACGAGGACCCGCCGAGGCCCTTACCGCGTCCGCACTCCATGCGGCGATTGTTCATATGCGGTTCAGGCTCGGTCTCGTAGGCCCAGTTATAGCGCCGACCCTGTAGAGGAAAGGCCAGCGCGGCGGGCATCTGGGTGCGGAAGTCGAAACGGTAATCCGGGCCGCCCGCTTCCAGCAGCAGGACGGTGGTCTGGGGATCTTCCGTCAGTCGTGTAGCCAGTACGTTGCCGGCGGAACCGGCACCAATAATAATGTAGTCAAACTGCAAAAATGACCTCCTGGTTAAAATATGGATTGAAACTGACCCATCTCAACCTGGATGGATTTGACCTGGGTGTAGCTGTGCAGCGTCTGCACGCCGTTTTCGCGGCCAATACCGGAGTGCTTGTAGCCGCCGACCGGCATCTCCGCCGGGGATTCACCCCAGGTGTTGATCCAGCAGATCCCGGCCTCCAGCCGATGAATCAGGCGATGGGCGCGGTTTAAATCCGGCGTGACGACGCCGGCGGCGAGGCCGTATTCGGTGGCGTTGGCGCGGCGAACCGCTTCTTCCTCATCGTCGTAGCTCAGAATCGACATCACCGGGCCGAAGATCTCTTCGCGGACGATGGTCATCTGGTCATCGCAGTCGGTAAACACCGTCGGGGCGACCCACGCGCCGCGGTCGAAGCCTTCGCCTTTCAGCACCTCGCCGCCGCAGAGCAGGCGCGCGCCTTCTTGCTTGCCGATCGCGATGTAGCGCAGCACGTTATCGCGGTGCGGGAAGCTCACCAGCGGCCCGAAGTTGGTACTTTCAGCAAACGGATCGCCGGGGCGGATACGCGCCACGCGAGCGAGGATTTTCTCTTCAAACGCCGCCTTCAGGCGCGCCGGAACGAATACCCGGGTGCCGTTGGTGCAGACCTGTCCTGAGCTATAGAAGTTAGCCATCATCGCGATGTCGGCGGCGAGGTCGAGGTTGGCGTCTTCGCAGACGATCAGCGGCGATTTACCGCCCAGCTCCATGGTGACTTCCTTCAGCGAGGAGGCGGCGGAGTTGGCCATCACTTTTTTGCCGCTGGCGACGCCGCCGGTAAAGGAGATTTTGGCGATGTCCGGGTGCTCGGTGAGATACTGGCCGGTTTCGGCGCCCGTGCCCGGCAGCACGTTAAATACCCCCGCCGGCAGTCCCGCCTCGCGGTAAATTTCCGCCAGCTTCAGGGCGGTGAGCGGGGTGACTTCACTCGGCTTAAAGATCATCGCGTTACCGGCCGCCAGCGCCGGGGCTGATTTCCACAAGGCGATCTGGATTGGGTAGTTCCAGGCGCCGATCCCGGCGACGACGCCCAGCGGTTCCCGGCGGGTGTAGACGAATGCACTGTCGCGCAGCGGGATCTGGCTCCCTTCCAGCGCCGGGATCAGGCCCGCGTAGTACTCCAGCACATCGGCGCCGGTGACGATATCGACGGCGGCGGTTTCGCTCAGCGGTTTGCCGGTATCGAGAGTCTCCAGACGCGCCAGTTCATCGTTGCGATCGCGCAGAATATCGACCGCTTTACGCAGAATGCGCGAACGTTCCATGGCGCTCATCGCCGCCCAGATTTTTTGCCCTTTTTGGGCGCTCTTTACCGCCCGGTCGACGTCTTCGCGGCCGGCGGCCTGGACGGTCGCCAGCACTTCCCCGCTGGCGGGGTTAATCGTCTCGAAGGTTTTACCGCTGGTGGCGGAAACATAACCACCGTCGATGTAAAGCTGCTGTTCGGCCATTCGGGACATGGGTCCTCCATTAGTGAGAAGTCGGTGGCAGATATTTGCTGATGAAGTGCTCGGCGAGCGTTTCGGCGCGGGCTTTATCCAGCGGTTTACCGCTCAGCGCCGCGCGTAGCCACAGCCCGTCGATCAGCGCGGCGAGACCGTATCCGGCCTCCTGCGCCTCTTCGCGCGGCAGGGCGCGCTGAAACTCATAGACGATATTCGACAGCAGTCGCCGACTGCTGACCTGCTGCAGGCGATAGAGCATCGGCTGATGCATGCTGCTGGCCCAAAAGGCGAGCCAGGCCTTCATTGCCGCGCTGCTTATCTGGCTGTCGTCGAAGTTTCCCGCCACGATGGCGCGCAGGCGTTCCTGCGGGCCGGCGCCGGGCAGGGCGTGCAGACGGCCCAACACCGCCTGGCGCAGCTGGCCGGTGATATCGCGCATCGTCGCTTCCAGCAGCCCGTTCTTATCCTTGAAATAGTGGCTGATGATGCCGGTTGATACGCCAGCCCTCCGGGCGATCTGCGCGATGGTGGCATCGTGCATTCCCACTTCATTGATGGCGGCCAGGGTGGCGTCAATCAGCTGCCGCTGCCGTATCGGTTGCATCCCCAGTTTGGGCATTTCTCAGACTCCATTCATCAGCTTTGTTTATCTATTAAAGCGGTTTTTGATTGGACGTTCAATATAAAATGTGTCTTAATTGTTGCCGATTTTGGTTCTAATAGTTGCAAAAACAGTAAGGAGAATGGATGACAGACCTTTCGCCGAGCAGAGAAAAGGACAAAATCAATCCGGTGGTTTTTTACACTTCCGCCGGACTGATTTTGTTGTTTTCCCTGATGACTCTCTTCTTCAGCGATTTTTCCGCGGCCTGGATTGGCCGTACCCTGAACTGGGTTTCCCGCACCTTTGGCTGGTACTATTTGCTCGCCGCGACGCTCTATATCGTGTTTGTCGTGTGCATCGCCTGCTCGCGTTTCGGTTCGGTGAAGCTCGGGCCGGAACATTCGAAGCCGGAGTTTAGCGTGCTCAGCTGGGCGGCAATGCTGTTCGCCGCCGGTATCGGTATCGACCTGATGTTCTTCTCCGTCGCCGAACCGGTGACCCAGTATATGCAGCCGCCGGAAGGGGCGGGGCAGACCATGGAGGCGGCGCGCCAGGCGATGGTGTGGACGCTGTTTCACTACGGGCTGACCGGCTGGTCGATGTATGCCCTGATGGGGATGGCGCTGGGATACTTTAGCTATCGTTATAATTTACCCCTGACCATCCGCTCCGCGCTCTATCCGATCTTCGGCAAAAAGATTAATGGCCCAATCGGCCACAGCGTGGATATCGCCGCCGTTATCGGCACCATTTTTGGTATCGCCACCACGCTCGGGATTGGCGTGGTGCAGCTAAACTACGGCCTCAACGTGCTGTTTGATATTCCGGACTCGCTGGGCGCGAAAGCGGCGCTGATCGTGCTGTCGGTCATTATCGCCACCATCTCCGTGACCTCCGGGGTGGATAAAGGCATTCGTATTCTTTCCGAGCTTAACGTGGTGCTGGCCCTCGGGCTGATCCTGTTTGTCCTGTTTATGGGCGACACCGAGTTTCTGCTCAACGCGCTGGTGCTCAACGTTGGCGACTATGTGAATCGTTTTATGGGCATGACCCTGAACAGCTTCGCCTTCGATCGTCCGGTAGAGTGGATGAACAACTGGACCCTGTTCTTCTGGGCGTGGTGGGTGGCGTGGTCGCCGTTTGTCGGCCTGTTCCTGGCGCGTATTTCACGTGGACGCACCATTCGTCAGTTTGTGGTAGGAACGCTGATTATCCCGTTCACCTTTACCCTGCTGTGGCTGTCGGTTTTCGGCAATAGCGCGCTGTATGAAATCATCCACGGCAATGCGGCCTTCGCCGCCGAGGCAGTCGCCCACCCGGAGCGCGGCTTCTATAACCTGCTGGCGCAGTATCGCGCGTTTACCTTTAGCGCTTCGGTGGCGACGATTACCGGCCTGCTGTTCTATGTGACCTCCGCGGATTCCGGGGCGCTGGTGCTGGGTAACTTCACCTCGAAGCTGAAGGATATCAACAGCGATGCGCCAAACTGGCTGCGGATCTTCTGGTCGATGGTTATCGGCCTGCTGACCCTCGGGATGCTGATGACTAACGGCATTTCCGCCCTGCAGAACGCGACGGTGATTATGGGGCTGCCGTTTAGCTTCGTGATCTTCTTCGTGATGGCGGGGTTATATAAGTCGCTGAAGGTTGAGGATTATCGCCGCGAGAGCGCCAACCGCGACACCGCCCCGCGACCGCTCGGCGTGCAGGATCGCCTGAGCTGGAAGAAGCGCCTGTCGCGGCTGATGAACTATCCCGGCACGCGCTATACCCGCCAGATGATGGAGACGGTGTGCTTCCCGGCGATGGAAGAGGTGGCGCAGGAGCTGAAGCTGCGCGGCGCTTACGTCGAGCTGAAAAGCCTGCCGCCGGAAGAGGGAGACAGCCTGGGCCATCTTGACCTGCTGGTGCATATGGGCGACGAGCAGAACTTTGTTTATCAAATCTGGCCGCAGCAGTACTCCATTCCCGGCTTTACCTACCGGGCGCGCAGCGGGAAGTCGACCTACTATCGTCTGGAGACCTTCCTGCTGGAAGGGAGTCAGGGCAACGACCTGATGGACTACAGCAAAGAGCAGGTCATTACCGATATTCTTGACCAGTACGAGCGTCATTTGAACTTTATCCATCTGCATCGCGAAGCGCCGGGCAACAGCGTGACCTTTCCCGGAATGTAGGATATCTAAACGTTTTCTGAAAAAGGATTGCAGCTGGTTAAATATACAGTGAATTGCGCAGGGAAGCGTATGATGGCGGCGGGTGCCTGAGGCTTTCTGCGTTCAGGCTTAGGTGAGGATTCAGAAAGACGAAGCCCCAGGAGATGTTCCCATCAACCTGAGGCCTACAATCCAAACCTAGCACGTTGGATAGTAGCCTCTTCTTCGCATGGAGGCAACGAGATGCTGACAAAATACGCCCTGGTGGCAATCATCGTGCTGTGTCTGACAGCGCTGGGATTGACGTTAATGGTGCGCGACTCGCTGTGCGAGCTGAGCATCAAAGAACGTAGTATGGTGTTCAAGGCCGTTCTCGCTTACGAAACGAAGAAGTAGCCGGTATGCGGGGAGCTATCCCCGCTTATCCGCAGGCTGGGTAAGGAACCTTAAGGCACCTTTTTTCTGCTTATGGGGGCAGGATGGACGGCGAGAGAACATCGACCGGTTAAAACAATCGCGCCGCCACCCTGCATACTGCTTCGCTGACGTCAACCTCACCCTTACCGGCATTTTTCTACGCTAAATCCGTTCTACCAGCAGACAAAACCACCATCAACCACCAGGTCAACGCCGGTGCAGAACGAGGCGGCATCGCTGGCGAGGAACAGCGCCGGGCCGGCCATCTCCTCAACCTTCGCCATACGCTGGATCGGCGTCTGGCTTTCGAATTCGCGGGTCTGATGAACCATCTCAGGGCGCGTGTTCATCGGCGTGGCGGTATAGCCGGGGCTGATGGAGTTGACCCGAATCCCTTTGCCGATCCACTCCATCGCCAGGCTTTTTGACAGGTGGATAACGCCCGCTTTAGAGCAGTTGTAGTGCGCCTGATCGAGACCGCGGTTAACAATAATGCCGGACATCGAGGCGATATTAATAATCGAACCGCCGCCCGTTTCCTGCATCAGTTCGGCTTCCGCTTTGCAGGAGTTCCACACGCCGGTCAGGTTAATATCGATAACCCGCTGCCACTGCTCGGTTTCCATCTCCAGCGCCGGATTGGCGTTGGCAATCCCGGCGGCGTTGACGGCTATATCGAGGCGGCCAAAGCGGCTTTTCGCTAATGCCACGCCGGCGCGTAGGTCGCTAAGCTGGCGCACATCGCCGGTGTAGAAGCAGGCCTCTCCGCCGATGGCTTCAATATTTTTGACGGTTTCGGCGAGGCCGCCGTCTTCGCGGAGATCGAAGCAGACGACCCGAGCCCCCGCGCTGGCGAGCCCGTAAGCAATCATCTGGCCGATGCCGCTGCCCGCGCCGGTGACAAAGGCCACGCGGTCCTGCAGATTAAACAGCTGTTGGGCAAAATCTTTTGCGATCATAGTTATTACTCTCTAAAAAATATTCTTTAGCATGCCCGGTGTTGGCGTTCCCGGAGGCGGCGCGTTGCGCCTGTCCGGACTACGGGGCTTGTGCCGTCGGGTAGCCCGGACAGGTGCGCAGCACCGCCTCCGGGACATGATTTGTGTAGCCTGACCTGAAAAATGCCAGGCTGGCGGCATTACGACATAATCAAGCCGCCATCGATATTGATGGTCTGCCCGGTGAGGTAGCGCGCGTCGTCGGAGGCGAGAAACGCCACCAGCCCGGCAACGTCTTCCGGTTTGCCGGCGCGTTTCATCGGAATGCCTTCGACCCACTCCGCCATCAGCTCGCCTTTACCGTAGCGCTTCTGCTCGGTGCTGAGGATTTCGCCCCAGACGCGGTCGTTGTAATCCCACATCTCGCTTTCGATAATGCCCGGACAGAAGGCGTTAACGGTGATATTCCACGGCGCCAGCTCGTGCGCCAGGCTTTGGGTGATGCCGATCACGCCCATTTTGCTGGCGGCATAGTGCGGGGTGTAGATAAAGCCCTGACGACCCTGGCCGGAAGAAGTGTTAATCAGGCTACCGTGGTTCTGCTTGACCATATATTTGGCGGCTTCGCGGCAGCACAGCCAGACGCCGGTGGTGTTAACGGCCAGCACTTTTTCAAAGTCGGCCTTCGGCATGCGATCGTAATAGTCGATGGTGATCACGCCTGCGTTCTGGATAGAGACGTCGATGGTGCCGAAACGCGCTGCCGCCTGCTCGTACAGCGACTGCACCTGCGCTTCGTCGGTCACATCAACCTGTAACGACAGGATGTCGGCCTGGTAGCGCTGGCGGAGGGTTTCCGCCGTTTCGTGGACGCGCTCGGCGTTAGAGACCATCACCAGATTCGCGCCGTCGCGCGCAAAGCGCTCGGCAATACCTGCACCAATTCCGCGGCAGGCGCCGGTGATAACAACCGTTTTGTTGTGGAAATTTCTTTGCATGTTTTTCATCCCTTATTGAAGCCGGACGGCAGTGCGTCCGGCGGGGTAATAAATAGGTGATTAACTGGTGGCGCCTGCCGCCGCCAGCTTCTCCTCATGGCGGCGCATCAGGATGACTTTGTTCTGCAGTTTCTGCTGGAACTGGTCGACGACGACGGCGGTGACGATAACCACCCCCTTAATGACCATCTGCCAGAAATCGCTGACCCCCATCATCACCATGCCGTCGGCGAGGAAGACGATGACGAACGCGCCAATGATTGACCCGGTCACCCGGCCGCGACCGCCCGCCAGCGCGGTTCCGCCGAGCACGGTGGCGCCAATGGCGTCCATTTCGAACATATTGCCGGTCATCGGGTGCGCGGTTTGCAGCTGCGAGGCGACGATAAGGCCGACGAACGCTGAGCACAGGCCGGAGAAGGCGTAAACGAAGATTTTTGCCTTGACGATAGGCACGCCGGCCAGGCGTGCGGCGGATTCGTTACCGCCGATAGCGTAGATATAGCGGCCCAGCGGGGTTTTGGTGGTCAGCCAGTAGCCCAGCAGCAGGAAGCCGATCATCAGCCAGATTGGCAGATAGATGCCCAACAGCGTCCCGGATCCCAGGGTGGAGAAACCGGTGTTGCCCAGCGCTTCCATGCCGTTGAGGTTGGGGTAGGTGCTGCCGTCGTTGAACAGCAGCGCCGAGCCTCTGGCGACATACATCATGCCCAGGGTGCAGATAAAGGGCGCGACGCCGAAGCGGGTGATGACCGCGCCGTTAACGAAGCCAACCAGCACGCCGAAGAGCGCCACGCAGAGGATAACTTCCGGTACGTTGAAGAAGATAACGCTGCCGTTCCATAAGGGCAGGCCGTTGGTTAACAGCGCCCCGGCCACCATGCCGCAGATGCCGGCCACGGCGCCGACGGAGAGGTCGATACCGCCCGTCAGGATAACCAGCGTCATGCCGATGGCCAGCAGGCCGGTGATGGCCACGTGCTGGGTCATAATCAGCAGGTTAGATGTGGTCAGGAAATTCGGTACCATCACGCTGAAGAACGCGATAACCAGCAGCAGAGCGATGAACGTTCTGGCCTTCAGCAGGTACATATAAATCATATATTTCTGGTTCATGATGGGTTCCAGCCTGATTAATCTTGAGGTGTTGAAGCCGCGATTAATTTTTCGCGGGTCACCGCATGACGCGGTAAATCGGCGGTAATCCGACCGTCGGCCATGACCAGGATGCGATCCGCCAGCGCCATCACTTCATCCAGCTCCGATGAAGAGAACATCACTGCCAGACCCTGCTGGGCCATTTTGCCGATCAGATGATAAACGTCGGTTTTCGCGCCGACGTCGATACCGCGAGTGGGCTCATCGAGAAACACCACTTCCGGCTTCGTCATCAACGCCTTGCCGAGCACCACCTTTTGTTGGTTGCCGCCGCTGAGCGAGGTGACAGGCAGATCGGGGTCGCTCACCTTGATTGCCAGTTCGCGAATCATCTCTTTGACGCAGGCGATTTCTTTCTGCGGATTCAGCCATTTCCACGCCCGGCGAAATCCCTGCAGGCTGAAATCGGATAAGGTCATATTCGATTGAATCGACATCATCTGCACCACGCCTTCGCCCTGACGGTCTTCAGGCACCAGCGCCAGCCCTTTTTTCAGCCGCGCCTGGAACGGGGCCTTTTCGATATTTTCGCCGTTGAGATGGACGTTACCGCTCTGGCAGGGCATCAGGCCGACCAGACCTTTAAACAGCTCCGTGCGTCCGGCGCCGAGCAGGCCGTAGATGCCGATCACTTCTCCCTTACTTAAGGTAAAGGTCACATCGTTGAGCTTATAGCCGCCGCTGGGGTGCAGCGCCGTCAGGCCTTCAACGGCAAGGACCGCTTCGCCTTTCGGCGCCGGCCGGTAGTCGAAATGTTTTTTCTTATCGCCGACCATCTGTTCGATAATCCACGGAATACTGGCGTCGCTGACCTCGCGCTCGCTGATAAAGCGCCCGTCGCGGAAAATAGTGATGTGGTCGCCAATTTCCATCAGCTCTTCCAGACGGTGGGAAATATAGATAATGGTGACGCCGCGGCGTTTAAGCTGTTCGATCACGTTAAACAGGATTTTGACTTCCGACTGGCTGAGCGCGGAAGTGGGTTCATCCATAATTAATACCCGGGTGTCCTTAGAAAGCGCGCGCGCAATTTCCACCAGCTGCTGATGGCCAATGCCTAATTCGCCAAGCTGGGTGTAGGGATCGACATTCAGCTCCAGTCTTTCCAGTAATGATTTGGCTAACTCATATTGATATTTTTCGTTAATCTTCCCTTTTTGAAAGAATTCGTTAGCCATAAAAATATTATCCATGACGTTCATATTCGGGAATAAATTTAATTCCTGAAAAATGATGCTGATTCCCTGCTTTTCAGCCTGGTGCGTTGAGCTAAGGGTCACCGGGGCGCCATCAAGAATAATTTGACCGGAAGAGGGTGTTTCAACGCCAGCAAGCATTTTCATCATGGTGGATTTACCCGCACCATTTTCACCGATCAGAACGTTTACTTTATTTCGATAGACCCGGTAATTCACGCTATCTAAGGCGACAACGCCCGGATAAACGCGAGATAATTCGCGAGTTTCGATAATAACTTCAGAGTCGACTGGTTGGGAATTGACGAGTTCTTGCCGCTGCATGTTATTGCCCTCCCAAACGAACAATTTTGGCTGGCGTAATATCAGGCACGGTCTGCGGAATATCCCAGGCCGAGAACACGCCGTACACCTGTACCGCTTCGCCGGTTTTCACCTGCGCCGTCTGGATCATCTTGACCGCATGTTCGTTAATCGCCCGGCTATATTCGCCAAACAGCACCTGATCGTTAAAGTCCTGATAGCTGGCGCCCTGATAGCCGTCGCGTAATAATGTGCCGCGCAGCGTTGGGCCAATTTGCACCACCACGTTGCCGCCGCTGATATCCTCAATCGTCATTTTTCCGCTGCGCGAAGCGGAATCAATTTTACTGATATTGCCTTCGACTTTGACGTAAAACACGCAGGGGTTTTCGTCCTGAGCGCGATAGCCTAAGGTTTTGCAGGCGCTATCGATATCTTTCGCCGCGCGCAGGGCGGTCATCAGCTCGGCAACGGGGCGGGCTTTAGCCACAACCTGGGGAACCAGCTGGTCTTGCCATGTCCGATCGATATCCGCCATATGCGGGTTGGGCGGAGATTTAAGATCGGCCAGCTCCTGCTGAGAGACAATACGACAGCCCCCGAGCGCAAGAATAACCAGCGTCAGCGAGATTTTTTTATACATAATACGCTCCTGTGCGCCCCGGACGGGGCGCAACAACCCGAAATCAGGATTTGATATTGAAGTCCTGCACTTTGTCTGCATTGTCCTGAGTAATCAGAATGCCGCGGAACATCACGCGCTGCTTGGCCGGTTTTTCACCTTTTTGCAGGTAGTTATCGAGGTCGGTCACCCCCTGAGCGGCGATGGCCTGCGCCTGAAGCATCACGGTGGCCTGCAGGGTGCCGGCTTTTACCGCGTCGCGCTCATCGTTGCTGCCATCGATACCGACCACCACCACATCGTTACGGTTCGCGGCTTTCAGCGCGGCAATGGCGCCGAGGGCCACAGGACCGTTGCCGCAAATCACGCCTTTCACGTCGGGGTGCGCCTGCAGAATACTGTCCATAATGCGCTTGCCGTCGATTAAGGTGCCTTTCGCGTCCTGCTTAGCGACGCTGACCATATCCGGGTACTGGTCAATCACCTGGTGGAAAGATTTAGAGCGGGTCACGCAGTTATTATCCGCAAGGTTACAGGTCAGTTCGGCATATTTGCCTTTCTCCGCCATTTTCTCGACAAATACGTTGGCGACTTCAGAACCGGCCTGGAAGTTATTATGGGTAATTTGCTCCAGCGCGATATCATCGACAGGAATTTCGCGGTTAATTAAAACCACCGGAATACCCGCTTTCTTCGCTTTTTCAATGGCGGCGACGCTGGCGGTGGAGTCGGCGTTATCCAGAATAATGCCCTGAACTTTTTTACCGATGGCGGTATCGATCAGCTCATTCTGTTTTTTGACATCTTCACCATGCGACAAAATGGTGGTCTGGTAGCCCAGCTCTTTAGCTTTCTCGCTGGCGCCCTTGGCTTCAGAGGCGTAATAGGGGTTATCCAGCGAGTTAACCATGATCATGATGGTGCCTTTTTCTGCCGCCTGGGCAGCGAAAGAAAAGGCGGTCAGGGTAGCAGCGGTTAAAAGCGTTAAACGTAATTTCATGACAATTTTCTCTCTTGGTTGTTATTGTCGGGTACGGTGAAACAACGTAAGGCCTGTAAATCGAGTTTATGGGCCGGGGTTCTCCTTTTGTTGATGATTAAGAGCCTGTCCATTAGGGCTATTTTACTGGCCATTTTGAACCAGGGCAGTGCTCAAAACCCTCACGTACTACGTGTACGCTCCGGTTCTTCCGCGCTGTCCGTGTTCAAACTGCCTGCGCCAATAACGCCTACTGGGATAGGCTCTAAGGTGCGTCACGCGTTCGATTCCCTGGTGGGCGTCAGGCGGACGTTGCCGGTTTCCATAATGTTCTGTTCACCGCATGGCGCCACTCCTGCCATCTTTTCTGCAGGCGCTGGTGGCGGGCCATATCGGGGATAAATTCGCTGTGTTCGGTTAAAAACGCGTTCAGGTCGGTCACCGATCCGGGATTCAGGGCTTTGCGCGCGAGCAGGGCCGCGCCAATCGCCGACAGCTCGGCAACGTCGCTGCGCATCACCGGACAGCCGAGCAGGTCAGCCTGATACTGCATTAGCCAGTCGTTCCTGGTTGGGCCGCCGTCGACCATCAGCGCCGTTAAGTGGAAGTCGTCCTGCTGGCGCATCGCTACCACGACATCGGCGATTTGATAGGTAATGGATTCCAGCGCGGCGCGAATCAGATGGGCGCGCTTGACGCCGCGGCTCAGGCCACAAATCACGCCGCGGGCGCTGTCATCCCACCACGGGGCACCCAGGCCGGTTAACGCCGGCACAAAATAGACGCCCAGCGTGGAGTCCACGGAGGCGGGCAGGGTGTTGAGTTCATGCGCCAGTTCGGCATCGGAAAGTTCGCTCAGGCCGGTGCTGTCCGCCATCCACGCCACGGCATCGCCGGTATGCGGAATATTACCTTCGAGTCCGTAGGTGATGCTGTCGCCGTCGTGCCAGGCGATGGTGGTGGCCAGCGCGTCGATATCGCACTGTGCGGATTTTACCGGCGCCATCACCGATGACCCCGTACCGTAGGTGGCTTTCACGCAGCCGAGTTCGCCCAGCGCGTGGCCAAACAGCGCGGCGTGGGAATCCCCGACCATCGCCATCACCGGAATACCGTCAGGGATAGCGTTCAACCCCCGGGTATAGCCAAACAATCCGCTGGAGGGCTTGATCTCCGGCAGCGCGGCGCGCGGGATCTGGAACAGCGCCAGCATGTTGTCATCCCACTGGCCGGTTTGCAGGTTCAGCAGCTGGGTACGCGCGGCATTGGAGTAATCGCAGTAGAACGCCTCGCCCTGGGTTAAGTTCCACAGCAGCCAGCTGTCGATAGTGCCGAGGCAGATTTCTCCGCGCTCAGCCAGCGCGCGCCCCTCAGGAAGAGATTCCAGCAGCCAGCGCATTTTCGAGGCCGAAAACAGAGGCGCAATCGGCAGGCCGGTCACAGCCTTGATTTGCCGCTCTTTATCGCTGTGGCGCAGTTCATCGCAAAACGCGGCGCTGCGGCTGCACTGCCAGGTGATCGCGGCGTTGATTGGCTTACCGCTCTGGCGATACCAGCCGATCGCGGTCTCGCGCTGGTTACTGATGGCTAATGCCGCGACGTTTTCTGCGCCAACGTGCGCTACCGCTTGCGCGATAACCGCCAGCGAAGCGTCAACCAGGACTTCTCCCGACTGCTCGACCCAGCCTTCACGCGGCGTCTGGATCGCCAGCGGCTGAGAGAATTTCACCACGACCTGGCCGCGGCTATCGAGTACGACGGCTTTGGCATTGGTGGTGCCTTCGTCCAGCGCAATGATGAACTCTTTACGTGTTGCCTGCATTAGGTAGTCTCCTGAGTCACACTTCGTCCTGGCGCGGAGGGGGAAGTCGGCATTCCTCTTTATCGCATTGCTTCTTAGCAGGCCATGATGTGACAATTCGTTTTCACTTTTTTAATCACTGAATATATATTCGATAGTGATTATTTATTTGTTACCTTAGCCAGAAACTTCCCGTCGGGCTACAGGAAAAGTTATCAATTGTGCTGGCAATCACACTTATCCGTTTGGTGAAGCTTCTGGATGTCGGGGGAAAAGAGCGCGGTTGGCTGGTTATATACGATTGAAATATAAAAAATTATTGGCGAAGCCTTTACGCCTGAAGGAAAGCGTAAAGGCTGTGGGAAAGTGTTTGAGTGAGGAAATTACCCGGCGATAAGCAGCCTGGCCGTTGGATAATCGGTGATCAGAACATCGATATAACCGCCTGAAAGCGCGCCTTTGATAGCCGCCACCTTCTCGCTGCCGCCGGCAAGGGCCACCACGTTAGGGCACTTCTTCACTTTCTCCAGCGCCATGCCGATCACAGGATCTTCATCATCGCGTAACACCGCCTTGCCGTTTTTATCGTAGTAGTGCAGGCAAATGTCACCCACGGCGCCGCGTTCCGCCAGCACCTGCAGCATATCTTCGTGATAGTAGTTACCGGACGTTTTGAGCAGCTGCGAAGGTTCAAGGATGCCAATCCCGACGATGGCGATATCGACTTCGTCGAAGCGCGCAATCACATCGGCGACATCTTTGCTGGCCACGAGGCGATTTTTCTCCTCCGTAGAACCTTCGATGCTCTGGGAAGGGAGCAGCCAGGCTTCACAGTTCAGACGCTGCGCCAGGGTCTGGGTCAGGATGGTCGCCTGCACGTTACCGTTAGGACCCACGCCGCCGAGCAGTTGAATCACGCCGTTGGCCTTCAGGTTTTGCGCGTGAACCTCATCAACCATTGCGCGGATAGTCGAACTCCACGACGAGACGCCAATCAGATCTTTCGGCCGCAATCGCGTTTCCAGATAGTGGGCCGCGGCGGATCCAATGGCGCGCTTGATGGTGTGATCGCTGGCGTCCTCTTCGGTATCCACGACGATGGCCTGTTTAATTCCGTAGCGATCCTCGAGGCCTTTTTCAAGATTGAGGAAAATATTCGATGGCTGAACAACGCTGATTTTGACCACGCCTTCTTTTTGGCAGCGGGCGATCGCTCGGGAGATAAATGACTGAGAAAGCGAGAGAAGTTGAGCGATATCGGACTGCTTTCGTCCTTCAAGATAGTAGAGCGTGGCAATCTTAACTAATAGCCGTTGTTCATCCTGCTTAGCCATATATTTCCCCGAAAATCATTTACGTGCAGCCATTATGTTAGAGCTCATTATCATACGCGAAAAGAAAAGACAGTTAAGTGTGATGGATATCTAACTTTCGCCAATCCTCAAAATCAGCTATGGACAAAAACAGAACAGTAGCCGCATAATTGAATAAAGAGTCGTTAGTGAATATATATTCATGGCGATTTCAGGTCAACTGAAAAGTGCCCGGGTGACGTCACGCCCGGTGGTAAGGAGGCAGAATGTTCCTGAGTATGATGCAGCGGCGTAAGCCTTACGATGCGTTGCCTGGGGATGTCTGGTTTTTTTAGTCCCTGACGGAATAAATATTCCAAGTTGAAAATAAATTCAGAGGTATTAAATGAATCCCTATAGCTATGATGTCCAGGCCCTTGAGCGTAAAGCCCGCGCCGTACGTCGCCATATCGTCAGATTGAACGCCAACAGCCCTGCGGGCGGGCACACCGGCGCCGACCTGTCGCAGGTTGAACTGCTCACCGCGCTCTATTTCCGTATTCTGAACGTCGCGCCGGAGCGTCTTGCTGACGACCAGCGCGATATCTACATCCAGTCGAAAGGCCATGCGGTGGGCTGCTACTACTGCGTGCTGGCCGAGGCGGGCTTCTTTCCGGTTGAGTGGCTGGAAACCTATCAGCATGCGAACTCCCATCTTCCGGGTCACCCGGTGCGCCAGAAAACGCCGGGGATTGAGCTTAACACCGGCGCGCTGGGCCACGGTTTGCCTGTTGCGGTGGGGCTGGCGCTGGCTGCGCAAAAAAGCAACAGCTCCCGCCGCATTTTTTTAATTACCGGCGATGGCGAGCTGGCGGAAGGCAGCAACTGGGAAGCGGCGCTGGCCGCGGCGCACTACGGCCTTGATAATCTGATCATTATTAATGACAAGAACAATCTCCAGCTGGCGGGTCCGACGCGCGAAATCATGAATACCGATCCGCTGGCCGACAAATGGAAGGCCTTCGGGATGACGGTCACCGAATGCCAGGGCAACGACATGGCATCGGTAGTGGCGACCCTGGAAGGGCTGAAGCAGGAAGGTAAACCGAACGTCGTTATCGCCAACACCACGAAAGGTGCCGGTATTTCCTTTATCCAGGGGCGCCCGGAGTGGCACCACCGGGTACCGAAAGGCGAAGAAATTGCACTGGCACTGGAGGAACTGAAAGATGAGTAATGCAGAACACCTGGCGAGCGTGATGGTTCAGGCCTTTATTGATGCGGTCGACCGCGGCGTCGATCTGGTGCCGGTGGTGGCGGACTCCACGTCAACGGCCAAAATCGCGCCGTTTATTAAACAGTTCCCCGGGCGTCTGGTGAACGTGGGTATCGCCGAGCAGAGCATGGTCGGGACGGCGGCGGGTCTGGCGCTGGGGGGCAAAGTGGCGGTCACCTGTAACGCCGCGCCGTTCCTGATTTCCCGCGCCAATGAGCAGATTAAAGTCGACGTTTGCTATAACAACACCAACGTTAAGCTATTTGGCCTTAACGCCGGCGCCAGCTACGGCCCGCTGGCCAGCACCCATCACGCGATTGACGATCTGGCGGTGATGCGCGGCTTCGGTAATATCCAGATTTTCGCTCCGTCTTCGCCGCGCGAATGTCGGCAGATTATCGATTACGCCATCGGCTATCAGGGGCCGGTCTATATTCGCCTCGACGGCAAGGCGCTGCCGGAGCTGCACGATGAAAGCTATCGCTTTGTGCCGGGGGCGGTCATCACCCTGCGGGAAGGCGAGGATATCGCGCTGGTGGCCACCGGCTCGACGGTGCATGAAATCGTCGATGCCGCGCAGAGGCTGGCCGACGCGGGGATTCAGGCCAAAGTGGTGAGCGTGCCGTCCATTCGCCCTTGCGATACCGCCGCGCTGCTGGCGGCCCTGAAGCCGTGCAAAGCGGTAATAACGGTGGAGGAGCATAACGTCAACGGCGGATTGGGGAGCCTGGTGGCGGAAGTGCTGGCCGAAGCCGGCGCGGGAATCCCGCTCAAACGTCTGGGGATCCCGGATGGCGAGTATGCGGCGGCGGCGGACCGCGGCTGGCTGCGCAAACACCACGGCTTCGATGCCGCTTCCGTCGCCGAGCTGGCGCAGAAAATGCGCTGATTTTACGGCGCCGTAAACCGATAACCCGCGCGGTCTGCCGCGCGGGTTTTGTTTTTTACGCTGCGCAGAGCGTGATGACGTAGTCACCGGCCTCAATCCATTGCAGCCGATACTCCCCGGCGGAGAGCCGAAGAAGCAGATTTCCTTCCTTTATATACGTCACCTCAAAATCGCTGAAACCCACGCAGTTCTGTATTTCGGGCGGGCTGGCCTTAAATGCGCTCTCTTTTGCCGAAAACGCCAGCGTCAGCGCCAGCGCCGACGGCAGGCCGCTGGCGTCCAGCAGGCTTTTTTCCGCGCTATTGACGATGCTGCTTTCCAGCTCGGCCGCGAGGGCGGGAGACAGGATGCGTTCAATATCAACGCCGACCGGCCCGGCGGAGACAACCGCCAGCGCGCTGCGTTCGCAGTGGCTGATGCTGCCGTACCACGGCGCGGGCCACAGGGGCTGGCGTTGGTCGCCAATGGCAGGGATCTCTGTCTCACCGACCTCCCGCAGCGCATAAACCGCGGCGATACGCCCGGCAAGATGTTCGCTCTGCCGCTTGCGGGCGCAGCCGCTTAGCCGGGCATGATGAGGCAGCCAGAGGAGATCTTCAGGCCGAAAGGTCAATGGGTCGAAATCGACACGCTGCAGCGAGCGATCGGCAAGCTGAATGATAGAACGTTGGGTTTGCATAGGGGGGATGTTAACAGATTCTCCCCGCCGCCCTCTATGGCAAGAGGGCGGGGGGAACGGCCAGACAATCAGAAGTGGGTATTGACGCCCAGATACCAGGTTCTGCCAGATTCGTTATAGGTGTTGGCGCCCGCGCCAGCCATATAAGAAACATCGGTCAGGCTACCGGTGGTTTGCGCATTCCCCGCGCGCCAGTGGCGCTTGTCGAAGACGTTATCCACGCCGCCGGTTAGGCTGACGTTTTTGGTCACATCCCAGGTGGCGCTCAGGCCAACGATGCTGTATGGGCTGACTTCATCCGTTTCAGAACCCACCGCGGGCTCACCTTTGTAGTTATATTTCTTCGGCTGCTGCTTGCCGTACCAGGTGAAGGTCGATTGCACCGAAATATCCTCCTGAATCTGCCAGCTCAGAGTGGAGTTCAGGGTATATTCCGGAATAATCGACAGACGATCGCCGGTTTCCTTGTTTTTACTTTGCAGCATATAAGTGATGTTATTGGTCCAGTTCACCGTTTCGCTGACCGGCACGTTCAGGGTGCCTTCCAGACCTTCAACCACCGCTTTCGGCACGTTTTCCCACTGATAGATATCGGTATTGACGTTACCTTTCGAAGTGTGCGCAATCGGCGCGTAGCCGGCTTCGATTTTATCGCGGTAGTCGTTGCGGAACCAGGTCACCCCCGCCAGCCAGCCGTCGCGTTTAAACTCAAGGCCAATCTCTTTGTTGATGCTGGTTTCGGCTTTCAGGTCATCGTTACCCATCATGTAGCAACCGGTACCGGTGCCGCTGGCGTAGCAGCCCTGGCCTTTGCTATAGAGAATATAGTTCGGGTTGGTTTGGTACAGGCTCGGCGCTTTATAGGCGCGGGCGATGCCCATTTTCAACGTGAAGTCATCCCACAAACCCTGAGACAGGTTGAGCGACGGGCTCCAGTTGTTGCCGACGATCGTGTGATGATCGAAACGCAGCGCCGGCGTCAGCATGGTGGTGTCGGTCAGCTCCACGTTGTCTTCGGCAAACAGGGAGAAGATCTCGGCCTTCGAGTATGGGCTACGGCCGGTGCTGTCATAGCCGTCGATATCGCCGCCCATAAAGGTCTGGGTATTTGACGCCAAATCCTTCATCCGCTGCTGATTCCACTCGGAGCCCAGCGTCAGGTTCTGGTTAAACACCAGATCCAGCGGGATGTTAACTTCGCTGTGCAGCATCACGTCGGCGAGGTCGATATCGCTGAACTGGTTGCTGTTGAAGATACCTTCCGTACCGCCCGCCAGACCTTCGCCTTTACGCGAGTTGCGGGTACGTTCGTACTGGGCCCAGTTGCTGGTGGTCACGCCGTTATCCCAGCCGCCGTTCCAGGTGACGGAGTAAGTCTGGCGATAGAGGCGGTTCGTTTCTTTTCCGTAGTTCTCTTTTACCAGATCGTTGGTATTGGTGTTCTGCGTATCGCCCGCGTAGAGGTTGCCCTGACGGCTGTAGCCGGATTCAAACTCCAGCGACTGCATCGGGGCGAAATCCCAGCGCACGACGCCGTTAATGTTCTTATTTTTAACCCCTTCACGCCCGGCAGGCATGGTATTAGCGTACGCGCCGGTACGCTCTGACTGATGCCCGTCGTTGATATCCCAGGCATCGGCCTGCGTTTTATCGAGGTTGCCCAGCAGGCGGAAGCTGAAATCGCCGCCCAGCGGGCCGCTGAGGCTAAAGTTGGTGCGTTTGGTCGAGCCTTCTTCTTTATGCTCCGGGGCGTTCATGTAGGTGTTCCATGAACCATGCCATTCACCGTCGCTTTTCTTGGTAATGATATTGACCACGCCGCCCGCCGCGCCGTTGCCGTAGCGCGCGGCCGCCGGGCCGCGAATGACTTCAATACGTTCGATCAGCTCCGGCGGTACCCATGAAGTATCGCCGCGGGTATCGCGCTCGCCGCGCCAGCCCAGACGCACGGAGTTGCGGCTGGTCACGGGCTTGCCGTCAATCAGGATCAGGGTGTTTTCCGGGCCCATGCCGCGAATATCAATCTGGCGATTGTTGCCGCGCTGGCCGCTGGTGGAGTTGCCGGTCAGGTTAACGCCGGGCATGGTACGGATAATTTCCGACACGTCGCGCGCTGGCGGGCGTTTACGAATTTCATCTGCGGTAATGGTTGAAACGCCGGGCGCCTGCAGGTTCTGCTCGGCGGCGGTGACGACCATGGTTTCATCAGCGGTTGCGGTTTTGCTATCGGAGGCGGTTTCCGCCGCGCTCAGCGGAAACGCAGCCCCGTAGATTCCCAGATTGACCAGCAAGGCCAGGGATTTGATCCTGTTATTCATTGTAATTCCTGCTTTTTGTCGCCACCTTCCCCAAAGGCCCCTTCCCGTCGGGAGGGGAGGCGGTATCAATGTTGCCGGTAGAGGGCAAAGGGCGCTCCGTCGCGGACTAAATGAGCCCTCTCAGACATGTTTAATTTTGAAAGACGCGCTTCCCACAGCGCGCTAATACGCTATTGCAAATGAAAATAGTTATCAATAATATTATCAATAAATATTGCGTTTATTAATGCGTTTGTTGATAAATGTCACGATAAACATAGGGTTGAAAAGGAATGCATAAGACAGGATGCGACGACTGGTGGCGCAATATCTCCGGTCCGCAAATAGAGGCCGTGGACGACGCGTATCGGGTAACCTTCTGGTGGCGCGATCCGGCGGGCAACGAAACGTCTTCGGCAACCCGGCGGGTGTGGATTTATATCACCGGCGTGACTGACCATCATAAAAACGCCGTACCGCAAACCCTGCGGCGCATTCCCGGTACCGATGCCTGGTGCTGGCAAACCACGCTTTCTCCGACCTGGCGCGGCAGCTATTGCTTTATTCCTTCCGCCCGCGACGACGACTTTTCCCCCCAGCTTTTTAACGGTGACGGCCCGGACCGCGCGCTGCTGCGCGAAGGCTGGCGCAGGCTGCTGCCGCAGGCGATTGCCGACCCGCTCAATCCGCAAAGCTGGAAGGGCGGGCGCGGCCACGCGGTCTCCGCGCTGGAGCTGCCGCACGCCCCCGAACAGCCCGGCTGGGCGCTGCGTGATGAACCTTACCCGCCTCCGGTCTGCATTGAATGGCAGAGCCAGCGACTCGGCAACCGGCGACGGATATGGGTTTACGCCACCGGCGACGCGCAGCCGCAGGCGCGCCCGCTGGCGATCCTGCTGGATGGCCAGTTCTGGGCCGAAAGCATGCCGGTATGGGCGCCGCTGGCGGGCTTAACCCGCGAAAAACGGCTCCCGCCGGCGGTTTATCTGCTGATTGACGCGATTGATAATCCGCACAGGGCCGCGGAGCTTCCCTGCAATGAGGCGTTCTGGCTGGCGGTTCAGGAAGAACTGCTGCCAATGGTTCACCGGCTGGCGCCTTTCAGCGATCGCGCCGATCGCACGGTGGTGGCGGGTCAGAGCTTTGGCGGCCTGGCTTCGATGTTCGCCGCGCTCTACTGGCCCCAGCGCTTTGGCTGCGTGCTCAGCCAGTCCGGCTCTTACTGGTGGCCGCATCGCGGCGGCGCGCAGACGGGCCTGCTGATTGACCGCCTGAGCCGCGGCGAATTACATCCGCAAGGGCTACGTATCTGGCTGGAAGCCGGTATTCGCGAGCCGATCATTTTTCGCGCCAACCAGGCGCTGCTCGCGCATCTGGAACAGCAGACGATTTTCTGGCGTCAGGTTGACGGCGGGCATGATGCGCTGTGCTGGCGCGGCGGGCTGACAGCCGGGCTTATCCAGCTGTGGCAGCCTTTATGCCGTGATGAGTAACAACGCGCGCTTTACGAGGAATTAGACATGCAATTCAGTAACCCCTTCGACAATCCGCAAGGGCAGTTTTACATCCTGCGCAATGGCCAGCAGCAGTTCAGCCTGTGGCCGCACTCCTGCGCGCTGCCGGAAGGCTGGTCGGTGGAGTGCCCGCCGCAGTCGTTAGCGGCGTGCAATGACTGGCTGGCGGCAAACTGGTTTACCTTGACCCCCGCCCACCATGCATCCTGAGGAGCCCACGATGACCACACGTTTACCGCTGGTTGCGGCGCAGCCGGGGATCTGGATGGCGGAGCGCCTCTCGACGCTGCCCGGCGCCTGGAGCGTCGCCCACTATGTCGAGCTGCGCGGTGATATCGACCCGATACTGCTCGGCCGGGCCATTGTCACCGGGCTGTCGCAGGCCGACACCCTCAGCATGCGTTTTTGCGAAGATAACGGCGAAGCCTGGCAGTGGGTCGATGAACATCGCGCGTTTGCCGAACCGGATTACCGGGATCTGCGTGCCGCGAGCGACCCGCACGCGGCCGCGCTGGCGCTGATGCAGGCCGATCTCGGACAAAACCTGCGGGTGGACGGCGGCAATCCGCTGGTCTGCCATCAGCTGCTGCGGGTGGGCGATAACCGCTGGTACTGGTATCAGCGTTACCACCATTTGCTGGTCGATGGCTTCAGCTTCCCGGCGATTACCCGCCAGATCGCCGCGATCTACCGCGCCTGGCAGCGCGGCGAAGCGACGCCTGATTCCCCGTTTACGCCGTTTGCCGAGGTGGTGGAAGAGTATCAGCGCTACTACGGCAGCGACGCCTGGCAGCGCGACAAACAGTTCTGGCAGGCGCAGCGTCAGGCGCTGCCGGCACCGGCCTCGCTGTCGGACGCGCCGCTGGCGGGAAGGGCGACCAGCAGCGATATCTGGCGCATGAAGCTGGAGGTGGATGCCGGGGTCTTTAGCCGGCTGGCGGCAGGCGCGCCGCAGTGCCAGCGAGCCGATCTGGCGCTGGCGCTGACCGCCCTGTGGCTGGGACGGCTGTGCAGCCGAACGGACTACGCCGCGGGCTTTATTTTTATGCGCCGCATGGGCTCTGCGGCGCTCACCGCTACCGGCCCGGTGCTCAACGTTCTGCCGCTGGCGGTCACTATTGACGCCGGGGAAACGCTGCCGGAGCTGGCCACGCGTCTTGCCGGGCAGCTGAAGAAAATGCGCCGCCATCAGCGCTATGACGCCGAACAGATTGTGCGCGACAGCGGCAGAGCGGCGGGCGATGAACCGCTGTTTGGCCCGGTGCTCAATATTAAAGTCTTCGACTATCAGCTGGATATCGACGGCGTGGAGGCCATTACCCACACCCTGGCCACCGGCCCGGTCAATGACCTGGAGCTGGCGCTCTTCCCGGATGAAGCCGGGGGGCTGTCGCTGGAGGTGCTGGCGAATAAGCAGCGATACGAGGAACGGACGCTGCGTAACCATATCTCCCGACTCTCCGCGCTGCTGGCCCAGTTTGCCGATAATCCGACCCTGCGCTGCGGCGAGGCGAATATGCTGTCGGCGGCGGAAACGGAACAGCTGCGGCAGGTCAACGCGACCGCTGTCGACCTGCCGCTCACCACCCTGAGCGCGCTGGTAGCGGAGCAGGCGGCGAAAACCCCGAATGCCCCTGCGCTGGCGGACGGCCGCTGGCAGTTTAGCTACCGCGAGATGCGCCAGCAGGTGGTGGCGCTGGCTGAACAGCTTCGCGCGCGGGGCGTCAAGCCGGGCGATAGCGTCGCGGTCGCGCTGCCGCGTTCGGTATTCCTGACGCTGGCGCTGCACGGTATTGTTGAGGCCGGCGCCGCGTGGCTGCCGCTGGATACCGGCTATCCCGACGATCGTCTGCGGATGATGCTGGAAGACGCCCGGCCGTCGCTGCTGATTACCTCTGAAGATCAGCGGGCGCGCTTTAGCGATATTCCCGGCCTGGAAAGCCTGTGCTACCAGCAGCCGCTGGCGGCGTCGGATGCCGCGCCGCTGGCGCTCTCACGGCCGGAGCATACTGCCTATATCATCTTTACCTCCGGCTCTACCGGGCGACCGAAAGGGGTGATGGTCGGGCAAACCGCCATCGTCAACCGCCTGCTGTGGATGCAGGACCACTATCCGCTCCGCGCTGACGACGTCGTGGCGCAGAAAACGCCGTGCAGCTTTGATGTGTCGGTCTGGGAGTTCTGGTGGCCATTTATCGCCGGTGCGCAGCTGGTGATGGCCGAGCCGGAAGCCCATCGCGATCCGCTGGCGATGCAGCGGTTCTTTGCCCGCTATGGCGTCACCACCACCCACTTTGTGCCGTCGATGTTGGCGGCGTTCGTTGCCTCGTTGGAGGCGGAGAACGTCGGCGCCTGCCAAACCCTGCGCCGGGTATTTTGCAGCGGCGAAGCGCTGCCGACGGCGCTGTGTCGGGAATGGGAGCAGCTGACCGGCGCGCCGCTGCATAACCTGTATGGCCCGACGGAAGCCGCGGTGGACGTCAGCTGGTATCCGGCCTGCGGCCCCGAACTGGCGGCGGTAAGCGGCACCAGCGTGCCGATTGGCTGGCCGGTGTGGAATACCGGGCTGCGCATTCTTGATGCCGCCATGTGCCCGGTGCCGCCGGGCGTGGCGGGGGATCTCTACCTGACCGGCATTCAGCTGGCGCAGGGCTATCTGGGGCGCCCCGATTTGACAGCCAGCCGCTTTATTGCCGACCCTTACGCGCCGGGCGAGCGCATGTACCGCACCGGGGACGTTGCCCGCTGGCTGGATAACGGCGCCGTCGAGTATCTCGGGCGCAGCGACGACCAGCTAAAAATTCGCGGTCAGCGGATTGAGCTGGGCGAGATTGACCGCGCGATGTCCGCGCTGCCGGACGTTGCGCAGGCGGTGGCTCACGCCTGCGTCTTCAATCAGGCGGCGGCAACCGGCGGCGATGCCCGTCAGCTGGTGGGCTATCTGGTTTCTGAATCCGGCCTGCCGCTGGACGCCGCCGCACTCAAAGCGCGGCTTGGCGAACAGCTGCCGCCGCATATGGTGCCGGTGGTGCTGATACAGCTGCCGGCGCTGCCGCTGAGCGCTAACGGCAAGCTGGATCGTAAAGCGCTGCCGTTACCCACGTTGAGCGGTGAGCGCAGTGGCCGTCCGCCGGAGCCTGGCGTGGAAACCACCGTCGCCGCGGCCTTTAGCCAGCTGCTCGGCTGCGAGGTGAACGATATCGACGCCGATTTCTTCGCCCTCGGCGGCCATTCGTTGCTGGCGATGCGCCTTGCGGCGACGCTCGGCCGCGAGCTGGAGAGGCAGGTGACGCCGGGGCAGGTGATGGTCGCGTCTACCGTCGGCAAGCTGAGCGCGCTGCTGGCATCGGACCTCAGCGATGAGCAGGCGCAACGGCTGGGCTTCGACGCTCTCCTGCCGCTGCGCGAGAGCGACGGCCCGACGCTATTTTGCTTCCATCCTGCTTCCGGTTTTGCCTGGCAGTTCAGCGTGCTGGCGCGTTATTTAAGCCCGCGCTGGTCGATCGTCGGCATTCAGTCGCCGCGACCGCAGGGACCGATGGCCACGGCGGCGGATCTGGATGCGGTGTGTGAACATCATCTCCACACCCTGCTGACGCAGCAGCCTCACGGCCCCTATTATCTGCTGGGCTATTCGCTCGGCGGTACCCTGGCGCAGGGGATTGCCGCCCGGTTACGCCAGCGCGGCGAAGCGGTGGCCTTCCTCGGGCTGCTCGATACCTGGCCGCCGGAGACGCAGAACTGGGCGGAGAAAGAGGCGAACGGTCTGGATCCTGAGGTGCTGGCGGAGATCGCCCGTGAACGCGAGGCGTTTCTGGCCGCCCAGCAGGGGCAGGCTTCCGGCGAGCTGTTCAGCGTTATCGAAGGCAACTATGCCGATGCGGTGCGCCTGCTGACCACCGCGCACAGCGCGAAGTTTGACGGTAAGGCGACGCTGTTCGTGGCGGAGAAAAACCGTCAGCCGGGGATGGACCCGCAGGTGGTGTGGGGGCCGTGGGTCGGCGAGCTGGAGGTGTTCAGCCAGGATTGCGCCCACGTGGATATTATCTCTCCGCAGGCCTTTGAAGCGATCGGCCCGGTGCTCAGGGAGATATTAGGTTAGGGGCAGATGAACTCCCGGGTTGCGGCTAACGCCTTACCCGGGCTACCGTTTGTGCCAGATTGGGTAGCCCGGCTAAGCGCAGCGCGAGCCGGGAAGCATTAGCGCCAATGTATCAGCCCGGCTCATTTACCGGAGGCGGCACCTGACACGGCTGTCCGGACTACCGGCCCGCAGATGGCGATGAACCTGTAGCCCGGCTAAGCGCAGCGCGAGCCGGGAATCTCTACTTGCGACCCAGCGGCACTACCAGCGGCGTATGCGCCACCGGATCGTCAATGATCGTACAGCGCAGGCCGTAAATTTCCTCGATCAGCGCCGCGTTGACAATCTCCTTCGGCGCGCCCTCGGCGACGATTTTGCCGTCGCGCAGGGCGATCAAATGGGTCGCGTAGCGGCAGGCCTGGTTCAGATCGTGCAGCACCGCCGCCAGGGTATAGCCCTTCTCCTGATTCAGCTCGCTTAGCAGCTCAAGCAGGTCGATCTGATGGCTGATATCCAGCCAGGTGGTGGGCTCATCGAGCAGCATAATCGCCGTCTCCTGGGCCAGCACCATGGCGATCCACGCCCGCTGGCGCTGGCCGCCGGAGAGCGTATCGACGCTTTGCAGCGCCAGGTCGGTAATGCCGGTGGCCTTCATCGCCCTGCTGACCGCCTCTTCATCCTCTTTGCGCCAGCGGGTAAACAGCGGCTGGTGCGGATAGCGCCCGCGGGCCACCAGCTCCTGAACCGTAATATCTCCCGGCGTAGTGGCGTTCTGCGCCAGCAGGCCGATCCGCTTCGCCACCTCTTTACTGGCGTAACGCTGGATCTGCTCGCCGTCGAGATACACATGACCGGATGTCGGGGTCATCAGGCGGCTCAGGGTGCGCAGCAGCGTCGATTTACCGCAGCCGTTAGGGCCAATAATGGCGGTGAAGTGGCCGTCGGGAATGGTGACGCTCAGCGATTCGGCGATGGTTTTTTTGCCGTACGCCAGGGTCAGCTGGTCGCCGCGCAAACGGGAGGTTACAGCGGTCATTTTTTGCGGGACTCCTGAATTAACAACCCGATAAGGTAGATGCCGCCAAGGCTGACGGTCACCACGCCCACCGGTAACTGATAGGGCATAAACAGACGCTGCGCGCAGTAGTCAGATAGCGCCAGCAGCAGGGCGCCGCACAGCGCCGCCTGGGCCAGCCCCCAGCGCGCGGTGCCGCTGAGGCGGCGCGCGATATGCGGCGCCACCAGGGCGATAAACGAAATCGGCCCGGCGAGTGCGGTAGCGGCGGCGGTCAGCACCACCCCGACCAGCATCAGCAGCAGCCGCGAGCGCTCAACCCGCACGCCCAGGGCGCAGGCGGTATCGTCACCCATCTCCAGCAGCCGCATGCGCCGCGCCAGCAGCGCCCCGCAGACCAGCATTAGCAGAATCAGCGGCGCCGAGGGCCAGGTTTTTCCCCAGGTCAAACCGTTAAGCGAACCGGCATACCACAGCCCGGCGGAGAGGGCGGTTTCCAGCGAAGCGCGCAGCAGCAGCCAGGTATTGAATGCCACCAGCATAGCGCGCACGCCGATGCCGATAATAATCAGGCGAAAGGTTTCAATCCCGTTGCGCCACGCCAGCAGCCAGACCGCCAGCGCGGTAAGGATCCCGCCAGCCATGGCCGCCATGGCGATGGCCGCCAGGTTCTGGCCAAACATCACCATCGCTACCAGCACGCCGCTCCAGGCTCCGGTGTTAAACCCCATCACGTCCGGGCTCCCCAGCGGGTTGCGGGTCAGCGACTGGAAAATCGCGCCGCTGACGCCGAGGGCGGCGCCAATCAGCAGCGCCATCAGCACGCGGGGCAGGCGCCACTCGGTCACCACCATGGCGACGTTGCGCGGCGCATCGCCGAGCAGCGCCGAGATAACCTGCTCAACGCTCAATGGCACCAGGCCGGTGCCCAGCCCCCACAGGGAGACCAGCGCGCTGGCGACCAGCAGCAGCAGGCAGCTAAAAATCAGGCGACGAGAAGGCGCAATCACATGCCACCTCCGCGCGGCTGGCGGCGTACCAGCCAGATCAGCACCGGCGCGCCGATAAAGGCGCTGACCACCGAAACCCGCAGTTCACCGGGCACCAGCAGGCGCCCCAGCACGTCGGCAAACAGCAGCAGGGCAGGGGTCGCCAGCAGGGTCACCGGCAGCGACCAGCGATGATCCGCGCCCACCAGCCAGCGGGCCATATGCGGCATCATCAGGCCGATAAAGGCGATGGGCCCGACCACCGCCGTGGCGCTGCCGCACAGGACGGTAATCGCCAGCAGACCAATAAGCTGAGTACGCGCGACCCGGCTACCGAGCGCGGTGGCCGTATCGTTGCCGAGGCTCAGGCTGTTTAAGGCCCGGCTCAGCAGCAGCGTCACCAGGCCGGCAATGAGTACCGGGATCAGCACGATTTTCAGTGTTTGCAGGGTGCGCACATCCAGCGAGCCCGCCTGCCAGAAGCGCAGCTGGTCGTAGACGTCAGGGTTAAGCAGGGCGATACCGCTGGAAAGCCCTTCCAGCACCGCCGCCAGGGCGACCCCCGCGAGGGTCAGGCGAACCGGGCTCAGCTGGCCGCCGCCCTGGCTGCCGGTAAAGGCTACCAGCAGCGAGGCGCCGAACGCGCCGCAAAAGGCCATCAGCAGCTGCTCCTGCGGCGAGGAGAGACCAAACAGCGCCGCGCCCAGCACGATAGCGAAGCTGGCGCCGGAGTTGACGCCGAGGATCCCCGGGTCCGCCAGCGGGTTGCGGGTCAGCGTTTGCATCAGCGCCCCGGCCAGACCCAGCGCGGCGCCGGCCAGCAGCCCGGCGAGGGTTCGCGGCAGTCGTGCATCAAGGACGATGGTGCAATCGGCGCTCTGGCAGGTGCCGGTGAAGGCATCAATGACGACGCTAAACGGCAGGGGTTTGGCGCCGACCAGCAGGCTGAGCGCAACGGCGATGATTAAAACGATTAAAAGACCCGGCACGGCAAAGGCGCGCGCCGCGGTCGTGGAAGACGACATGGCTTACATCCCTGACATGATAATGATAGTAATTATCGTTATCGATTCTATCCGGTTATGTTAGCATGTGCACCCATAAAAATGGTATGGAAAATAATAACAAGGCGCTGTCATGAACCGACAATCCTGGCTGCTGAATCTCAGTTTGCTGAAAACCCACCCGGCCTTTCGCGCCGTCTTTATCGCCCGCTTTATCTCGATCCTGTCGCTTGGCCTGCTGGGCGTGGCGATCCCGGTACAAATCCAGCTGATGACCCATTCCACCTGGCAAGTGGGGCTGTCGGTGACCTTAACCGGCGGGTCGATGTTTGTCGGTCTGATGATCGGCGGCGTGCTTGCCGACCGCTATGAGCGTAAACGTCTGATCCTGCTGGCGCGCGGCACCTGCGGGATTGGCTTCGTCGGCCTGTGTCTCAACGCCATGCTGCCGGAGCCGTCGCTCATCGCTATCTATCTGTTGGGGATCTGGGACGGCCTGTTCGCCTCAATCGGCGTGACCGCGCTGCTGGCGGCGACTCCGGCGCTGGTTGGCCGGGAAAACCTGATGCAGGCCGGGGCGATCACCATGCTGACGGTGCGGCTGGGCTCGGTGATTTCGCCGATGATCGGCGGCCTGCTGCTGGCAACCGGCGGCGTGGCCTGGAACTACGGCCTGGCGGCGGCAGGTACCTTTATTACGACGCTGACGCTGCTGCGTTTGCCGCGGCTGGCGCCGCCGCCGCAGCCGCGCGAGCATCCGCTAAAATCGCTGTACGCGGGACTGAAGTTTCTGTTTAACAGCCCGCTTATCGGCGGCATTGCGCTGCTTGGCGGCCTGCTGACCATGGCCAGCGCGGTGCGCGTGCTCTATCCGGCGCTGGCCGGGAGCTGGCAGATGTCGACGTCGCAGATTGGCCTGCTGTACGCCGCGATCCCTCTGGGCGCGGCGTTCGGGGCGTTGACCAGCGGACAGCTGGCGCAGACGGCGAGGCCCGGCGTGCTGATGCTGGCGACCACCGTTGGCTCCTTTGTGGCAATTGCGCTGTTCAGCCTGATGCCGGTGTGGGCGCTGGGCGCCCTGTGCCTGGCGCTGTTTGGCTGGCTGAGTGCGATAAGCTCGCTGCTGCAATATACGCTGATTCAGACGCAAACCCCGGAAAATATGCTTGGGCGTATCAACGGACTGTGGACCGCGCAGAACGTGACCGGCGATGCGATAGGCGCGGCGCTGCTCGGCGGCCTGGGCGCGATTCTGACGCCGGCCGCTTCGGCGAGCGCCAGCGGCTGGGCGCTGGTCATTGTGGGCGTGGTGCTGGTGGGGCTGCTACGCGAGCTGCGCCGCTTTCAGCGCCCGGAGACGGCGAGCGAAAATTAATTGAGCCGGGTTTTCCCGGAGGCGGCGCGCTGCGCCTGTCCTGGCTACCGGCCCGCAGACGGCGGTGGACTCCTGGCCCGGGTAAGCGCAGCCGGGAAGAGACCGCACCGATGTATTTATCCCGGCGCAACCCAGGCTACCGACCTGCAGTTGCCCGGTAGCGCCACCGGGAAAACCGAAAAGAGCGATAATAAAAAGCCCCGGATTGCTCCGGGGCTGGCTATCACTCGTCAGGACCCGTAGCCCGGGTAAGCGCAGCGCAACCCGGGAAGAAGCCGCATCGATGTATTTATCCCCGTACATTCCCGGTTGCGGCGTAAACGCCTGACCCGGGCTACCGGCCCGCAGAAGGCGGTAGACTCGTAGCCCGGGTAAGCGCAGCGCGAGCCGGGAAGAAGCGGCACCGATGTATTTATCCCGGCGCAACCCAGGCTACCGACCTGCAGTTGCCCGGTAGCGCCACCGGGAAAACCGAAAAGAGCGATAATAAAAAGCCCCGGATTGCTCCGGGGCTGGCTATCACTCGTCAGTGACGATTTACGCTTAGTACGCGCCGAGATCGCTCCAGACCTGGAACTGACCGCAGTTCAGATCCGGCTGGTTGCCCTGAGACCACCATTTCACCTGGTAGTTATGGCCTTTCCAGCTCACGATTTCAAAGCTGCCCCAGTTGCTACCATAGACGGTGCTGGCATTCCACAGCGGGTAAGGCGTGGTTTCGTCAGAAGGAACAACATCATCATCTGCCGGTTGAGGCGTATCATCGGTGCGATCCTGGTCGTCAGCCGGCTCGTCCTCGGTATCATCGGTCTGAGTCGCGGCGACGACGGAGAGCACAAAGCGCTGCTGCGTTGACGGTTCACCCCAGGTATCGCGCACGAACAGGGTGAAGGTGTACTCGGTATCCTCAGCCACTTTCGGCACATCGAACTCAATGACCGCCGCGGTTTTATCGGCGACGTTGATCGCCGCGGGCACGCCCCAGCTAAAGGTCAACTCGTCGTTATCTTCATCAGAAGATTTTTCGCCGGAAAGGCGCACGCGGGAGCCGCCTACCACCATCAGTTCGATAGCGGCTTTCGGCGCATGGTTTACCGACGGTTCAGGCTGGACGGTATCCTCCTCCTCTTCCTCCGGTTCATCCGGTGTATCCGCCGGGTCGACGTTGATGCCTTCGAAATAGAACGGCTCCATATCGATAACTTCAGACGCCATTTCATAGCCCAGACCTTCACGGGCGGCGTTAACCAGCACGCCGTTGTCCTGGTCGATTGTCCAGGTGAACAGCGCGCCCAGGCCGAGGCTGGCGGCGTATTCGCCCTTGGCTTTCACCGTGCGCGGCGTATCCAGGGACATGAACAGTTTGCTGTCAGGGTTGTAGAGGTAGTCCGCGTCGGCAACCTTGTCGGTGTAGACGTTGAAGCCGTTACGGCCTTTCTGGTTTTCCAGATCCAGGTAGTTATAAATGATGTCGTACCATTCGGTGGTACCCGATTCGAAGGAGCCGACGGTGGTACCGGTGCCCGGGTTATAGGTGCCTTTCAGCGGGGACAGGGATTCCAGCTCCGCGTTGCGCTCGTTACGGGTGTAGGCAGCGTAACCAATGTTGATGCGCTCTGCCGGGAAGCCTTCGGACAGCAGATGGCCGACAACGGTATCCACCCCCCAGCCGCCTTCTTCCAGCGCCTTCAGGTTGGTGTGGTGGGTCACGCTCTCCGCCCACGGGGTACCGAAGAAGTCATAGGTCATGACGTTGATACCGTAAAGGCCCGCTTTCAGCAGCGCATTGACGTTGGAGTAGCCGAGCGTCTTGACCACTGCGGAGCTGGCAATGGAGATTTTGACGTTGCTCAGGCCTGCGGCGTCCAGCTGCTTACGCAGTTCGCCAATCAGCAGGGCGTAGTTCTCGCCGTCTTCCGGGCCGTACGGGTTGCCAGCGCCTTCGGCGTTCGGATATTCCCAGTCAATGTCCACTTCGCTGAACATCGGGAACTGCTTGAATAGTTTTACCACGCCTTTGGCAAAGACCTTACGCGAGGCGTCAGACGCGGCGGTTTCATGGAAACCGTTACTCATACTCCAGCCGCCGATGCTCATGGACAGCACCAGGTCGTGGCCCTGCTGCTTCGCTTTGGCCTGCAGATCGCGCAGGCCGCCGAGCAGGCCCTTAGTATTACTCTGGGTCACGGTCTTCGGATCGACATCCCAGCCGCTGACGGTATGGCCAACGTTAACGTAAGACTGGAAGTCGCCCCACGGGTCGAGGAAGGTGGGCTCGTACTTCACTTTTCCGCACTGATCGGCACCTTCGGCAACCACGTCGCGCCACAGGTTGTCTACTTTGTGGAAGCCGGTCACGCCGACGAAACCGACGATGATTTTGTCGTAGGCGGTAGGAGAAACGTTGGCCAGGTCGTAGCCGCGACCGCGGTTATCTTTTGAATCATCGCCCTGCAGACGACCATCGTACTGTGACCAGTCGGTGTAGTAGCCGAAGACTTTGGGTTTGGTGGTGGAAGCTTTGTATTTGTTATAGACCGGTTTAGCGACGCGAGCGGAGGTATAGCTGTATGCGCTCACTTCTGTTGCCGGGTTAAAGCCGTCTGCGGCGTTGCTGGTTTCGGTCAGCGTATCGCC
>NZ_WCIN01000048.1:88670-176521 GCF_009025755.1 Klebsiella sp. RCJ4 | reverse complement strand
ATCCGCCGGGTCGACGTTGATGCCTTCGAAATAGAACGGCTCCATATCGATAACTTCAGACGCCATTTCATAGCCCAGACCTTCACGGGCGGCGTTAACCAGCACGCCGTTGTCCTGGTCGATTGTCCAGGTGAACAGCGCGCCCAGGCCGAGGCTGGCGGCGTATTCGCCCTTGGCTTTCACCGTGCGCGGCGTATCCAGGGACATGAACAGTTTGCTGTCAGGGTTGTAGAGGTAGTCCGCGTCGGCAACCTTGTCGGTGTAGACGTTGAAGCCGTTACGGCCTTTCTGGTTTTCCAGATCCAGGTAGTTATAAATGATGTCGTACCATTCGGTGGTACCCGATTCGAAGGAGCCGACGGTGGTACCGGTGCCCGGGTTATAGGTGCCTTTCAGCGGGGACAGGGATTCCAGCTCCGCGTTGCGCTCGTTACGGGTGTAGGCAGCGTAACCAATGTTGATGCGCTCTGCCGGGAAGCCTTCGGACAGCAGATGGCCGACAACGGTATCCACCCCCCAGCCGCCTTCTTCCAGCGCCTTCAGGTTGGTGTGGTGGGTCACGCTCTCCGCCCACGGGGTACCGAAGAAGTCATAGGTCATGACGTTGATACCGTAAAGGCCCGCTTTCAGCAGCGCATTGACGTTGGAGTAGCCGAGCGTCTTGACCACTGCGGAGCTGGCAATGGAGATTTTGACGTTGCTCAGGCCTGCGGCGTCCAGCTGCTTACGCAGTTCGCCAATCAGCAGGGCGTAGTTCTCGCCGTCTTCCGGGCCGTACGGGTTGCCAGCGCCTTCGGCGTTCGGATATTCCCAGTCAATGTCCACTTCGCTGAACATCGGGAACTGCTTGAATAGTTTTACCACGCCTTTGGCAAAGACCTTACGCGAGGCGTCAGACGCGGCGGTTTCATGGAAACCGTTACTCATACTCCAGCCGCCGATGCTCATGGACAGCACCAGGTCGTGGCCCTGCTGCTTCGCTTTGGCCTGCAGATCGCGCAGGCCGCCGAGCAGGCCCTTAGTATTACTCTGGGTCACGGTCTTCGGATCGACATCCCAGCCGCTGACGGTATGGCCAACGTTAACGTAAGACTGGAAGTCGCCCCACGGGTCGAGGAAGGTGGGCTCGTACTTCACTTTTCCGCACTGATCGGCACCTTCGGCAACCACGTCGCGCCACAGGTTGTCTACTTTGTGGAAGCCGGTCACGCCGACGAAACCGACGATGATTTTGTCGTAGGCGGTAGGAGAAACGTTGGCCAGGTCGTAGCCGCGACCGCGGTTATCTTTTGAATCATCGCCCTGCAGACGACCATCGTACTGTGACCAGTCGGTGTAGTAGCCGAAGACTTTGGGTTTGGTGGTGGAAGCTTTGTATTTGTTATAGACCGGTTTAGCGACGCGAGCGGAGGTATAGCTGTATGCGCTCACTTCTGTTGCCGGGTTAAAGCCGTCTGCGGCGTTGCTGGTTTCGGTCAGCGTATCGCCCTTAATCAATTTGCTCGTTGCCACGTTAATTTCCTTCTGTGTTGAATGACCACCTCAAGCGGTGTGGGGCAGATAATCGGGCAACGCGGCGGCCGGGGCTAATCACAAATTAACACCTGAAACGATGATATTTCGGCTGATGGGCGATGAGGGTGATAAGGCGCTAAACGGTGAAAAAGCCTGTTATAACAACGCGATGATATATGAAATGAGGCGCGATGAGATCCCGGCGACCGACGCCGGGAAGCGTGGCTTATGCAAAGAGGGCCGCTAAGCGCTGCAGCACCAGCACGGCGCTGTAGTAATCCAGGCGGAAGGTTTCCGTCCCCAGCGGATAAACGCGTTTGCCTTCAACGGCGGGCAGATGCGCCAGCAGCGGGTTGGCGTTAATCGCGTCGGCATCCTTTTGGTCGCCGGCAAACAGGAACAGGCTCTGGCCGTTAAGTCCGGCGGCTAAGTTTTCCCCGCCCAGCTGCACGATATCATGACGTTTTCCCTGGCTCTGGCTGGCATGCAGCCCGCCGGGCAGGTCGGCGAGGGTAAAGCCCAGCTGCTCGAGCAGCTGTCCCTGAGCGGATTCTTTGGTCCAGATATTGGCGCTATGGGCCGCGGCGGTGTAGACCAGCGCGGTGACCGGCTGCGGCGGCAGCTTCATTTTCTCTTTCAGCGCCGCCAGCTTTTTATCAAACTCCGCGATTCTCTCCGCCGCCTGTTTTTCGTGGCCGGTAATCTCCCCCAGTTGGATCAGCAGGGCCTGCCAGCTTTTATCATCGTAGTTAATGATAAGCGTCGGGGCGATGGTGGAAAGCTGGTCGTAGAGCATCATCGCCGAATCGCCGCCGGTGGCGCTAATCAGAATGAGATCCGGCATTTGCGCCGCGACGGCCTCAGCGCTCGGTTCGCCAATATAGAGGCGCGACAGCTTGCGCGCTTTCGCCACATCGCTCCACTGGCGTAAAAATCCCTGACCGTCGGCGACGCGGTTATTGGGCGTCGTGGCCCCGCTGGCCACCACCGGCGCGTCAATCGCCAGCAGCGAGCCGGTCAGCGTCACGCTGGTGGAAACAATGCGTAGCGGCTGGCTTTCCAGCGTATGGGGTCCCCGGCTGTCGGTTATCTGACGCGGCCAGTCTGCCGCCAGCGCTGAGCTAATTCCGAAAATCGCCAGGCCGCTGGCGAGGAGGGTACGGCGGCAAAAGGTGGAGAAATTCACGTATTCGCATCCTGGTTAAGTAGTGATAAATGCTTCTCATTTTCAGCTGTGAGCGACGTCGATGCAAGCTTAAGTCGCACAACATGCTACCTGTACGGTTGACATAGCGCGCAATACCTTTTAGGTTACCCAACCAAAATATAAATGATAATTATTAGTAATATCTTTATCGTTTTTGGAGGATGATATGGAAACGTCTTTGGCTGAGGAAGTACGGGAGAAAAAAATGACTCTGCCGCCGGAAAGCTTCTTCTTTATGTCGCCGTACCGCAGCTTCACCACCGCTGGCTGCTTTAGTCGGTTTTCTCATCCTGCCGCCGATGGCGAAAATCTGGACGGGGAATTCCAGCGCAAAATGGCTGCCGCCTTTGCAGCGGCGCGGGCTGCCGGGATCGCTAAGCCGATAATGGTCGGCGCCATTCCGTTTGATACCAGCGAGGCGTCCGAGCTGTTTATACCCACAAGCTGGGAAACCTTCTCCCGACCAGAAAAGCAGCACTCCGCGCGCTATGCGTCCGGGCAGCAGCCGATGGACGTGGTGCAGCGCCGGGAGATCCCCGAACAGGACACCTTCATGGCGATGGTGGCGCGCGCGGCGGCCCTCACCGCGACGCCGGAAGTGGACAAAGTGGTCCTCTCGCGCCTGATTGATATCACCACCCGCGAACGGGTGGATAGCGGGGCGCTGCTCGAGCGCCTGATCGCCCAGAACCCGGCCAGCTATAACTTCCACGTGCCGCTCTCGGACGGCGGCGTGCTGCTGGGCGCCAGCCCGGAGCTGCTGCTGCGTAAAGAAGGCGCGCATTTCAGCTCTCTGCCGCTGGCCGGTTCGGCCCGTCGCCAGCCGGACGATGTGCTGGACCGCGAAGCGGGGCACAGGCTGCTGGCATCGGAAAAAGACCGCCACGAACATGAGCTGGTGACCCAGGCGATGAAGGCCGTATTAGCGCCGCGCAGCAGCGAACTCTCCCTGCCGGACTCTCCGCAGCTGATCACCACGCCGACCCTGTGGCATCTGGCGACGCAGATTCAGGGCGCCGCGCTGGCAAATGAGAACGCCATGTCGCTGGCCTGTCTGCTGCACCCGACGCCGGCGCTGAGCGGCTTCCCGCATCAGGCGGCGAAACGCCTGATTAACGAACTGGAGCCGTTCGACCGTCAGCTGTTCGGCGGCATCGTCGGCTGGTGCGATGATGAAGGCAACGGCGAGTGGGTGGTGACCATCCGCTGCGCGCGCCTGCAGCAGCGCACCCTGCGGCTATTTGCTGGCGCAGGTATCGTCCCGGCCTCTTCGCCGCTAGGCGAGTGGCGCGAAACCGGCGTCAAACTGACCACCATGCTGAACGTATTCGGCTTGCAATAAGGGACTATGATGATCGAATTTACCCGCTGGCCGGAAGAGTTTGCGGCCCGCTATCGGCAAAAAGGTTACTGGCACGATCTGCCGCTAACCCATCTGATTACCCGTCATGCGGAAAACGACGCTCCCGCGATTATCGACGGCGACAAAAGCTACAGCTACCGTGAATTCAACCGCCTGGTGGATAACCTCGCCTCCTCGCTGCAGCGTCAGGGCCTGAAGCGCGGCGAAACGGCGCTGGTACAGCTGGGCAACGTTGCGGAATTTTATATCACCTTCTTCGCGCTGCTGCGTATCGGCGTTGCGCCGGTCAACGCGCTGTTCAGCCACCAGCGTAGCGAGCTGAACGCCTACGCCGCGCAGATTGAACCCGCTTTGCTGATTGCCGACCGCGAACACGCGCTGTTTGCCGATGATGATTTTCTTAACGCTTTTGTCGCCCAGCATGCGTCGGTACGCGTGGCCCTGCTGCTGAACGACGGCGGCGAACGCAGCCTGGCGGCGGCCATCGCCCGGCCTGACGATAATTTCGTCGCGCATCCGACGCCCGCTGACGAAGTGGCCTTTTTCCAGCTCTCCGGCGGCAGCACCGGTACGCCGAAGCTCATTCCGCGTACTCATAACGACTACGAGTACAGCATTCGCCGCAGCAACCAGCTGTGCGGCGTAAGCGCCGAAACGCGCTACCTGAACGCGCTTCCCGCCGCCCACAACTACGCGATGAGCTCGCCGGGTTCACTCGGCGTCTTCCTCGCCGGCGGCGTGGTGGTGCTGGCGCACGACCCGAGCGCCAGCCTCTGCTTCCCGCTGATCGAAAAGCACCAGATTAACCTGACCTCGCTGGTTCCGCCGGCGGTAAGCCTGTGGTTACAGGAGATCCATGAGTCCGGCAGCAATGCCCGTCTGCAGTCGCTGCGGCTGCTGCAGGTAGGTGGGGCACGCCTGTCCGCGACCCTCGCCGCGCGTATTCCGGCGGAAATCGGCTGTCAGCTTCAGCAGGTCTTCGGCATGGCGGAGGGGCTGGTGAACTATACCCGCCTCAACGACAGCCCCGAGCGCATTATCAATACCCAGGGCTGCCCGATGTGTCCTGATGACGAAGTGTGGGTGGCCGATGCGCAGGGTAATCCGCTGCCGCGCGGCGAAGTCGGGCGCCTGATGACCCGTGGCCCTTATACCTTCCGCGGGTACTACAAGAGCCCGCAGCATAATGCCGAGGCCTTTGATGCCGATGGTTTCTACTGCTCTGGCGATCTGATCTCGATCGATGAAGATGGCTATATCACCGTGCAGGGACGGGAAAAAGATCAGATCAACCGCGGCGGCGAGAAGATCGCGGCGGAAGAGATCGAAAACCTGCTGCTGCGCCATCCGGCGGTGATCCACGTCGCGCTGGTCAGCATGGAAGATAGCCTGCTGGGGGAAAAGAGCTGCGCATATCTGGTGGTAAAAGAGCCTCTGCGCGCGGTGGCGGTACGCCGCTTCCTGCGGGAACAAGGGGTCGCAGAATTTAAACTGCCGGACCGCGTGGAGTGCGTTGATGCGCTGCCGCTGACGCCGGTGGGCAAAGTCGATAAAAAACAATTACGTCAGTGGCTGGCTGAACGCAAGCTGGGCTGAAGGAGAAGACAGAATGGCAATCCCAAAATTACAGGCTTACGCGCTGCCGGAAGCCAGCGATATCCCGGCGAACAAAGTGAACTGGGCATTTGAGCCGTCCCGTGCCGCGCTGTTGATCCACGATATGCAGGAGTATTTCCTTAACTTCTGGGGCGAAAACAGCGCGATGATGGAGAAAGTGGTGGCCAACATCGCCGCCCTGCGCGAGTTCTGCAAACAGAACCATATTCCGGTTTTTTACACCGCCCAGCCGAAAGAGCAGAGCGATGAAGACCGCGCGCTGCTGAACGACATGTGGGGGCCTGGCCTGACCCGTTCGCCGGAGCAGCAGCAGGTGATTGCCGCGCTTGCGCCGGACGACAACGATACCGTGCTGGTGAAGTGGCGCTACAGCGCGTTTCATCGCTCGCCGCTGGAGGAGATGCTGAAAGACGCGGGGCGCGATCAGCTAATCATCACCGGCGTATATGCCCATATCGGCTGCATGACCACTGCGACCGATGCGTTTATGCGCGATATTAAGCCGTTCTTCGTTGCCGACGCGCTGGCCGATTTCAGCCGCGAGGAGCACCTGATGGCGCTCAACTACGTGGCGGGTCGCTCCGGTCGAGTGGTGATGACCGAAGAGCTGCTGCCGCTGCCGGCATCGAAAGCGGCGCTGCGGGCGCTGGTGCTGCCGCTGCTGGATGAATCCGACGAACCGATGGATGACGAAAACCTGATCGACTACGGCCTGGATTCGGTACGCATGATGGCGCTCGCCGCCCGCTGGCGTAAAGTGCACGGCGATATCGACTTCGTGGTGCTGGCGAAAAATCCGACCATTGATGCCTGGTGGGCGCTGCTTTCCCGCGAGGTGAAATAATGAACGGGCTCGATTTTCACGGCCGGACCGTGTGGATCACCGGCGCGGGCAAGGGGATCGGCTACGCCACCGCCCTGGCGTTCGTTGAGGCCGGCGCGCAGGTAACCGGGTTTGATTTGGCGTTCGACGGCGAAAGCTACCCGTTCGCCACCGAGACGCTGGACGTTGCCGACGCGCAGCAGGTGGCGCAGACGTGCGGCCGCCTGCTGGCAGGGATCGCGCGGCTGGATGTGCTGGTCAATGCCGCCGGTATTTTGCGGATGGGGGCGACCGATGCGCTGAGCCAGGAAGACTGGCAGCAGACCTTTGCCGTTAACGTTGGCGGGGCGTTTAACCTGTTCCAGCAGACGATGGCGCAGTTCCGCCGCCAAAAAGGCGGGGCGATTGTGACCGTGGCGTCCGACGCTGCGCATACGCCGCGCATTGGCATGAGCGCCTACGGCGCGTCAAAGGCGGCGCTGAAGAGCCTGGCGCTGACCGTCGGGCTGGAGCTGGCGGGCAGCGGCGTACGCTGTAATCTGGTTTCTCCTGGCTCTACCGATACCGATATGCAGCGGACGCTGTGGGTGAGCGATGACGCTGAGCAGCAGCGCATTCGCGGCTTCGGCGAGCAGTTTAAGTTGGGCATTCCGCTGGGCAAAATCGCCCGCCCGCAGGAGATTGCCAATACCATTCTGTTCCTCGCCTCCGACCACGCCAGCCATATCACGCTGCAGGATATCGTGGTGGACGGCGGCTCGACGCTGGGGGCATAAATGGCCTGGAAACGTCAGCTGACGCTGGATGAACTCAACGCGACCAGCGTCAATACGATGGTGGCGCATCTGGGCATCGTTTATACCCGGCTTGAGGAGGGCGTGCTGGAAGCGGAAATGCCGGTCGACGCGCGAACCCATCAGCCGTTCGGGCTGCTGCACGGCGGCGCCTCCGCGGCGCTGGCGGAAACCCTGGGCTCGATGGCCGGGTGGCTGATGACCGAAGAGGGGCAGTGCGTAGTGGGGACCGAGCTCAACGCCACCCATCACCGGGCGGTCTCCAGCGGCAAAGTCCGCGGCGAATGCCGGGCGCTGCACCTGGGGCGTCAGGGCCAGAGCTGGGAAATTGCGGTGTTCGACGAGCGGGGACGACGCTGCTGTACCTGCCGTCTGGGCACGGCGGTCCTCGGCTGAGGCATAGCCTGTTCCCGGGTCGCGCTGCGCTTACCCGGGCTACGGGTAACGCGCCGTCTGTGGTTCCGGCCAACTCACCGTCGTCTGCGGTGTGCTTCCCCGGTGGCGCTGCGCTGACCGGGCTACGGGTTCACCGTCGTCTGCGGGCCGGTAGCCCGGGTAAGGCGTTTACGCCGCAACCCGGGGATACGCCGGGATGAATGCATCGGTGCGGCTTCTTCCCGGATCGCGCTGCGCTTACCCGGGCTACGGGTTCATCATCGTCTGCGGACCGGTAGCCCGGACAGGCGCGTCAAGCGCCGCCTCCGGGGAAGCAGGATGCGATGCAGTGAGAGATTATCCCTCCCCGTTTTCATCCATTTTCCTGCCAGAAGTGATCTCGCTTGCAATGTGAGATAAATCCTTGCCGTCAGGCGACATCTGCAACGTTTCAAAGTTGTTAAAACTTCCATTGTGTTCTAGAAACAACTTGTAACATCCTGATTACCCTACCTGTGGAACACAATGATGAATAATTCAGGGAAATACCTCATCTGGACACTGCTCTCCGTTATCGGAGCCTTTGCCCTGGGCTATATCGCGCTAAACCGGGGTGAACAGATTAACGCGCTGTGGATTGTCGTCGCGGCAGTCTGCGTCTATCTGATCGCCTATCGCTTTTACGGCCTGTATATCGCTAAAAACGTGCTGGCTGTCGACCCGACGCGCATGACTCCGGCGGTGCGTCACAACGACGGCCTCGACTACGTTCCAACCGACAAGAAAGTGCTGTTCGGTCACCATTTTGCGGCCATTGCCGGCGCGGGGCCGCTGGTTGGTCCGGTGCTGGCGGCGCAGATGGGCTATCTGCCGGGAATGATCTGGATCCTCGCGGGCGTGGTGCTGGCCGGAGCGGTACAGGACTTTATGGTGCTGTTCGTCTCCACCCGTCGCGACGGACGTTCGCTCGGCGAGCTGGTGAAAGAGGAGATGGGCCCGACCGCCGGGGTACTGGCGCTGGTGGCCTGCTTTATGATCATGGTGATTATCCTCGCGGTACTGGCGATGATCGTGGTGAAAGCGCTGACCCACAGCCCGTGGGGCACTTACACCGTGGCCTTTACCATCCCGCTGGCGATTTTCATGGGGATCTATATTCGCTATCTGCGCCCCGGGCGCATTGGCGAGGTGTCGGTGATTGGCCTGGTGATGCTGGTGTTCGCTATCATTTCCGGCGGCTGGGTGGCGGAAAGCCCGACCTGGGCGCCGTGGTTTGACTACACCGGCGTACAGCTCACCTGGATTCTGGTGGGCTACGGGTTTATCGCCGCGGTGCTGCCGGTCTGGCTGCTGCTGGCGCCTCGCGACTACCTCTCCACCTTCCTGAAAATCGGCACCATTGTCGGTCTGGCGATTGGTATTCTGATTATGCGCCCGACGCTGACGATGCCGGCGCTGACCAAATTTATCGATGGCACCGGGCCAGTATGGAGCGGCAGCCTGTTCCCGTTCTTGTTTATCACCATCGCCTGCGGCGCGGTTTCCGGCTTCCATGCCCTGATTGCCTCCGGCACGACGCCGAAGATGCTGGCTAATGAAGGCCAGGCCTGCTTTATCGGCTACGGCGGCATGCTGATGGAGTCCTTCGTGGCGATTATGGCGCTGGTGGCGGCCTGTATTATCGACCCGGGCGTCTACTTCGCGATGAACAGCCCAATGGCGGTGCTGGCCCCGGCGGGCGTGACCGATGTGGTGGCGTCGGCGGCGCAGGTGGTGAGCAGCTGGGGCTTTACCGTAACCCCGGATACGCTTAATCAGATTGCGAACGAAGTGGGGGAACAGTCGATTATCTCCCGTGCGGGCGGCGCGCCGACGCTGGCGGTGGGCATGGCCTATATTCTGCACGGTTCGCTGGGCGGCCTGATGGACGTCTCCTTCTGGTATCACTTCGCGATTCTGTTCGAGGCGCTGTTTATCCTGACCGCGGTGGATGCCGGCACGCGCGCGGCGCGCTTTATGCTGCAGGATCTGCTCGGGGTGATTAGCCCGGGCCTGAAGCAAACCAGCTCGCTGCCGGCGAACCTTCTCGCCACGGCGCTGTGCGTGCTGGCGTGGGGCTACTTCCTGCATCAGGGCGTGGTTGACCCGCTTGGCGGCATCAACACGCTGTGGCCGCTGTTTGGTATTGCCAACCAGATGCTGGCGGGGATGGCGCTGATGCTCTGCGCGGTGGTACTGTTTAAGATGAAGCGCCAGCGCTATGCCTGGGTTGCGCTGCTGCCGACCTCCTGGCTGCTGATCTGTACCCTGACCGCGGGCTGGCAGAAGTCGTTCAGCACCGATACCAAAGTGGGCTTCCTGGCGATTGCCAACAAGTTCCAGGCGATGATTGACAGCGGCAATATTCCGCCGCAGTACACCGAGTCGCAGCTGGCGCAGCTGGTATTTAACAACCGTCTGGATGCCGGGCTGACCATCTTCTTTATGGTGGTGGTGGTCGTGCTGGCGCTGTTCTCGATTAAGACCGCGCTGGCGGCGCTGAAAGAGGACAAACCGACGGCGAAAGAGACCCCTTACCAGGCGATGCCTGCTGATGCTGATAGCCTGGTGACCCAGGCGAAACGCGCCCACTAAGCCATGACGTTATCGCCCTCCTTTGCGAGAAGGGGGGCGATGATGGGAGTTGAAAATGTTTGATACCCTTTCGAAAGCCGGAAAATATTTAGGTCAGGCGGCGAAAATGATGATCGGCGTCCCGGATTACGACAACTACGTGGAGCACATCCGCGCGACCCATCCGGAACAAACGCCGATGACCTATGAAGAGTTTTTCCGCGAGCGTCAGGACGCGCGCTACGGCGGTAAAGGCGGCGCGAAGTGCTGTTAACCCTCTTTCGGCAGATACAGGCTGATCTGCTCCTGGGTGCAGCCGTATATTGCCGCCAGCTTTTCGCGGGTGCGCTTTTGCGGGCGGGAATCGATAGCTTCTAGCTGGGATACCGCCGACTGGCTAATCCCGAGCTTATTGGCCACCTCCTGCTGCGACAGGCCGCGCAAAATGCGCCAGGCCGCCTGCAGGCTGACTTTCTCTTTATCCATGATGTCGCAGACGTCACCCGGCAGCATCACGTTGTCGTAGATATCGTGTTCTACCGCAATATCTTCAAGATCGGCTTCCGTTTCATCATCCAGCTCGGCTAGCTGCAAACACATCTGGAAGTATTCGTCGTAGGGGATCACCGCGTACTGCGCTTTCCCTTCATCATCCTTAATTATCTGAACAGCCATATGGCATATTCTCCTCATGCAAATAGGTTGTTGAGGTTCTGCGCTTAACGGACACGATAAACAGGTCGCTCAGCGTCAGCCCCTGACGTGTGAAAATGACCCGATAATCCCCTACCCGAAGACGGTAATGATTCTCTGGTTTAGATAACTTTCTGACATCGGGCCGAGGAGCCGTACGGTCACCTAAATCAGCTAGCCTGCTTTTGATTCGCTGCTGATAGCGATAATCGGTATTTGCCAGTTCCTTTTTTGCCACTTTTGACCAGATGAGCATGCTATGTACCTCCACTGTACACCTCAGTTGAACATAAGAAAATAATAAGTTTATAAGATAAGTTTGTTATTTTCTTATGAGGGTACCCTAACGCAGAATCGTCTTCTGGCGAAGGCAGAAACATCGGCTTTGCGAGGCGGCTCGAAAGCGCCTCCGCCGGGCGGCAGAGGCGAATAAAACGGGGGATTAACCGGCGAAACGTTCGACCTTCTCAAACGCCGCGCGCAGGGTTTCGGCGTTCAGTTCAACCGGCAGAAAATGGATGGACTCCACCGGGCGCAGGGTATGGGCAATCACCTTATCCAGCTGTTCGCGGTTGTTGATGTCCACCTCCAGCGCCGCCAGCGTAGTCGGCAGATTAAAGCGCCGATACGCCTGCGCCAGCTGCGCCAGCACGTCGTCCTGGCCGAGCAGGGCGCTCTGGACCAGAATGCCGTAGGCGACTTTGGTCCCGTGAAGATACTTCTCGGTCTGCGGCAGTACCGTCAGCCCGTTGTGCACCGCGTGGGCGGCGGCGACGCGGGTATAGCGCTCGCCCAGCCCGCCGACCATACCGCCGCCGGCGATAACCGCATCCACCACGTCGCGAAACGTCTGGGTCAGCTCGCCGCGCTGCTGGTCGGCCAGCGCGGTTTCGCTGCTTTCCAGCAGCACATCGCGGATCGCCAGCGCGCCGTTGATACCCAGGCGCACGGTGAGCGGCAGCGTCTCCGGCTGCGGAGCCAGCACCACCGCTTCATACCATTTCGCCAGCGTATCGCCGATGCCCGCCAGCAGATATTCCGCCGGCGCGTTAAGAATAATGTGCGGCTCCACCAGCACCAGAAAGTTGGCGTCGTCGAAGATTTCAAACTGCAGCGCCTGACCGGCATCGTTATACCACACCGACAGCGGCGTCCACGCCGCGCAGGTGGCGGCGATGGTGGGGATGGCCACCACCGGCAGGCCGAGGCGACGGGCCAGCGCCTTCGCGGTATCGAGCAGCGCGCCGCCGCCCACGCCAATCACCACCGACCGATCGTCGCCGGATGCGCGGGCCAGCTCGCTGACGTCGCTTTCGCTGCAGTGGCCTTTAAATAATATTTTTTTGGCGCCAGGCGCGTTAAACGCTGCCGGCAGGAAAGCCTGCGCGCCCGCGATAGCCCGCTCGCCGTAAACCCACACCGCGCGTGAAAGCTGTTCTTCGCTGTAAAAATCCTGCAGCCGGGCAAGGCTGCCGGGATGGGAATAGTAGTTGGCGGGGCCGGGGACCACGCGGATATCGCTGTGACTCATCAATGCTGTCCTTGTGCTGTTTCGCTAACCCGATGTTATGTCTGGACATCCGGATGGCTAATATTATTTCGCTTTATCTTATGCCTTTTATGCATTTGTCAGTCAAGGACAGCTATGAAAAATTCGTTAAATCAGAACATTAATCGACAGGGTGCAGGGGATGACCGGCAATCGCCTTGAGATGCAAAATATTAGCCTGGCCTTTTCCGGCTTTCGGGCGCTCAGCAACGTGGCTTTCACCCTGACGGGGGGATCGGTGCATGCGCTGACCGGCGCCAACGGCGCGGGTAAGTCCACGCTCATGGCGGTGCTGTGCGGCACGCACGCCCATTACGAAGGCGAGGTGGTGATTAACAACCAGTCGGTAAGCATTCGCTCGCCGCGCGATGCCAAACAGCTGGGGATCCATCTGGTGCAGCAGGAGGTTGACGTGGCGCTGGTCCCGGGCCTGAGCATCGCGGAAAACATCATGCTCGACAGGCTGGCGGAGCCGGGGATCGCCTTCCGCTGGGGGCGGCTGCGCCAGCTGGCGCGCGAGGCGCTGGCTCAGCTTGACGTCAGCCTCGACGTACGCCGCTCCATCGACAGCTGTACGCTGGCGGAAAAACAGCAAATCCTGCTGGCCCGCGCGCTGTCGCATCACTGCCGCTTTCTTATCCTCGATGAACCGACCGCGCCGCTGGACCAAAACGAAAGCGAGCGCCTGTTTGCGGTGGTTCGCCGCCTGCAGCGGCAGGGCATTGGTATCGTGTTTATCTCGCACCGCATTCATGAATTAAAAGCGGTCTGCGACACCCTGACGGTGCTGCGCGACGGCCGGCTGATTGAGAGCGGGCCGATGGCCGACCTGAGCGGCGAGCAGATCGTCGAGAAGATGCTCGGGCATGAGCTGAGCGATATCTTTCCGCCGAAGCGGCCGCCGCATAGCGATGAGGTGCTGCTACAGGTTGAAGGGCTGCACGACGAAGGGCTGCTGCAGGATATCTCGTTGCGTCTGCGCAAGGGGGAGATTCTGGGGATCGCCGGACTGGCGGGCGCCGGGAAAACCGAGCTGTGTAAGGCGCTGTTTGGCGCCAGCAAAAGCCGTTTGACCCGCGGCGAACTGAACAGCCAGCCGTGGCGACCGCGTGACCCGGCGGACTCGGTGGCGCGCGGTCTGGCGCTGGTGCCGGAAGAGCGGCGCAAAGAGGGCATTTTTATCGAAGAGCCGGTGGCGATGAACCTGGCGGTCAGCGCCGATAGCAGCTTCTCCCGCTGGAGCCTGTTTGGCCATCGTCAGGCCTGGCGCTGGGCGGAAGAGGTGATCGCCCGGGTGGGCATTCGGACATCGGGTCCGGCGCAAACCCTGCGCCGTCTCTCCGGCGGCAATCAGCAAAAAGTGGCGATAGGCAAATGGCTGCGCGGCAACGCCAACGTACTGATTTTCGATGAGCCGACCAAAGGGGTCGACGTCAAAGCCAAAACGGATTTATTCAACGCGATCGACGGCCTGGCGCGGGAAGGCAAAGGGGTGATTTACGCCTCGGGCGAGTTCGCCGAACTGGTCGGCCTGTGCGATCGCATCTGCGTGCTGTGGGACGGGCGCATCGTGGCGGAAATTCCGGGCGCAGAGGCCCGGGAAGAGAACATTCTTTATTACTCCACCGGAGGAGCAGCAGCGTGAGTAAGGCCCTGGCAGTTAACGCGACGGTATCGGGCCGTCAGCGATTTTTCGATTTTCTCTACAAATGGGGCATGTTGCTGACCGTCGTCCTGCTGATCGCCGTTTTTGGCCTGGCGTCGGACAACTTCCTCGACCCGTTTAACATCATCAACATCCTGCGTTCCATCGCCATCGTGACGGTGATCGCCATCGGCGTATCGATATCGCTGACCATCGGCGGTTTCGATTTATCCGTGGGCTCCACCGCCTCGCTGGCCAATGCGCTGGTGATTTCGCTGTTTGTCTGGCACGGCTTCGGCACCACCGAGGCGATCCTTATCACCCTCGCGCTCTGCACCTTAGTGGGGCTGTTTAACGCGTTTCTGATCGTGATCCTGCGTATTCCCGACATGCTGGCGACGCTTGCCAGCCTGTTCGTGATTCAGGGCGTGGCGATGACCTACAGCTACGGCGGGTCGATCACCGAAAACATGGTGCTGCCGAGCGGCGATATGGCGGAAGGCGCGATTCCGGCGGCGTTCGGTTCGCTGGGGCAGGTGCCAACGATAGTGATCATTATGCTGGTGGTGACCGTTATCGCTCAGCTGGCGCTCTCTTTTACCACCCACGGACGGCGGATGTACGCCATCGGCGGCAACCCGGAAGCGGCGCGCCTCTCCGGCCTGCGCATCACCCGTTACAAAGTGGCGGCGTACGTCATCGCCTCTCTGCTGGCGGGCCTCGGCGGCATTCTGCTGGCGTCGCGCATCGGCTCATCGCAGGTGAACGCCGGCGGCGGCTACCTGATGGATGCGGTGGCGGCGGCGTGGATTGGCTTCTCGCTGGCCGGTTCCGGTAAGCCGAACGCGCTCGGTACGCTGGTGGGGGCGGTCATTTTAGGCGTGCTCTCCAACGGCCTGGTGATGCTCTCGGTGCCCTATTACGCGATGGACATTATTAAAGGGCTGGTGCTGGCTGGCGCGCTCGCACTGACTTATTTTCAGCGCCGTACCTAAAATTTTACCCGTCATTCTTCAAATTGCAGGTGTGTTGGCTGCGTTCACTCACCCGAATCACTTACTTATGTAAGCTCATCGGGATTCGTTTACTTGCCGCCGTCCTGCAATTCGAATTATTTAGGGTAACAAAAAGGAAACACTATGAAAAAGATAACATTTTCACTCATCGCGCTGGGGTTGTTCAACGCTGCGGCGGCCTTTGCTGAAACCCCGACGCCGCTTCCGGCTGCCATTGCTGAACACAGCGGGCCGATTCGCATCGCGGTGATCCGCAACCTGGGCTCCGACGATAACACCACTCAGTTTGTCTCCGGAGCGATCCAGGAGGGGAAAAAGCTCGGCTTTAAAATCAGTACCTTCCTCAGCAACGGTGATGACGCCAAATTCCAGGACTTCGTTAACCAGGCGATTAGCCAGAAATACGACGGCATTATCCTTTCTCAGGGGCGCGATCCCTACGCCACCGCGCTGGTGAAAAAAGCGGTGGACGCCGGGATCAAAGTCTCGGTTTTCGATACCGCGGTAAACGGCCAGATCCCGGGCGTCACCGTCACCCAGCAGGATGATGCTTCGCTGACCGAGCTCTCCTTTGGCCAGCTGGTGAAAGATTTCAACGGCAAAGCCAATATCGTCAAACTGTGGGTCGCGGGTTTCCCGCCGATGGAGCGCCGCCAGGCGGCCTACCAGACGCTGCTTAAACAAAACCCCGGCATCAAAGAGCTGGAATCCATCGGCGCGGTCTCTTCCGACGTGCAGGGCGATACCGCCAACAAGGTCGGCGCGATCCTGGCGAAATACCCGAAAGGTAAAATTGATGCTATCTGGGGAACCTGGGACGCGTTCAGCCAGGGCGCCTATAAAGCGCTGAAAGAGAACGGCCGCACCGAGATCAAACTCTACAGCATCGATATTTCCAATCAGGATCTGCAGCTGATGCGCGAATCCGGCAGCCCGTGGAAGGTGAGCGTAGCGGTGGATCCGAAGCTTATCGGCGCTACCAACGTGCGGCTGATCGCCAATAAGATTGCCGGGGAACCGACGCCTGCGACCTACGACTTTAAGGCGGCGGCGATCCCGCAGGCGCTGCTGGCGGCGCAGCCGGGGGCGGTTAACGTCGCTTCGCTGGGTAAAATTATCCCGGGCTGGGGCCAGACCGAAGACTTTATCGCTCCGTGGTTCGCTACCCTGGAAGCGAAAAACAAATGAGTGTTTTGCCAACACCAGAATACAGCCGCAATATGCGGCTGATCGGGCATAGCGATCAGGGAGGACGCCCGGACGGCGTTCAGCTGATGGTCCATCGTGGTTTTGCCTATATCGGCCATATGGTCTCGCAGGGTTTTTCCGTGGTGGACGTGCGCGACCCTAAACATCCGCAAACGGTCAACTACATCGCCGCGCCGCCCGGTACCTGGAACGTCCATTTACAGGCGCACGACGATCTGCTGCTGGTGATCAACGCCCGGGATCTGTTCGCCGATGCCCGCTTCGCCGACGAGAAGGTGTACTACACCCGTTCGGTGGGCGAGACGGTCAGCGACGTACGGGATAGGGGCTGGAGCGCCGGGCTGCGGATTTTTGATATTTCCACTCCGGATAAACCGCGAGAGATCGCCTTTCTGTCGCTTAACGGCATCGGTATCCACCGAATCTGGTACGTCGGCGGACGCTGGGCCTACGTTTCCGCGCTGATTGACGGCTTTAGCGACTACATTTTCCTGACTATCGACCTGGCCGACCCGCGCAAGCCGGAGGTCGCCGGGCGCTGGTGGCTGCCGGGGATGAACCAGGCGGCGGGGGAGACCGCGCAGTGGCCGGAAGGTAAGCGCTATGCCCTGCATCACGCGATTATCGCCGGCGACACCGCCTACGGCAGCTGGCGCGACGGCGGCCTGACCCTGCTCGATGTGCAGGACCGCACTCAGCCGAAGCTGATTAGCCACCGTAACTGGAGCCCGCCGTTTGGCGGCGGCACCCACACCGCGCTGCCGCTCCCGGATCGGGATCTGCTGGTGGTGCTTGATGAGGCGGTGCTGGATAACCAGCAGGATGGCGAGAAGCTGATCTGGCTGTTCGACATTCGCGACCCGACGAATCCGGTGAGTATCGCCACTTTCCCGCAGCCGGACGAAGCTGACTACGTGGCGAAAGGGGCGCACTTTGGCCCGCATAACCTGCATGAGAATCGTCCCGGCAGCTTTGTCAGCTCAACGCTGATTTTCGCCACTTATCAGAACGCGGGCGTTCGCGCTTACGATATTTCCAACCCTTATCGACCGGTGGAAACCGGGGCGCTGGTGCCCGCCGCGCCGGCGAAAATGATGGATACCCGCCCCGGTCGCCCGCGGGTGATCCAGTCCTGCGACGTGTTCGTCGACGCGCAGGGAATTATTTACAGCACCGATTATAACGGCGGGCTGTCGGTGATTGAGTATCTGGGGTAGGGGATTGTGGGTTGTTGCCTTCCCGGGTCGCGGCGTAAACGCCTTACCCGGGCTATCGGATCGCAGATGGTGGCGAACCCGTAGCCCGGACAGATGCGAAGCATCGCCTCCGGGGAAAGAGGCAAATACCCGGAGGCGGCGCTTGACGCGCCTTACCCGGGCTACCGGATCGCAGACGGTGGCGAACCCGTAGCCCGGACAGATGCGAAGCATCGCCTCCGGGGAAAGAGGCACATACCCGGAGGCGGCGCTTGACGCGCCTGTCCGGGCTACCTGATCCCAGACGGTGGTGAACCCGTAGCCCGGCTAAGCGCAGCGCGAGCCGGGAAAGGCTGGACGGAGATTCAACCGTACTGGCGAATTCGCGCAATCAGCTCATCCACGCTGTCGATGCGATCGGCAATCACAATCAGCGCTTTACCCAGGGTGATGGCGTGGCGCAGGCATTCATGGCGCATGGCTTCGTCCTGGATAGTATCGATATCCGCCACGTGCGACAGCCCGACGCTGCGGCGAATCAGTTCGGTGCCGCAGAAGCCCACCGCGTCGGCCCACACTTTCTTCAGGAACGCGGAGGCATAGCCGGGCCAGGCCAGCGCGGCGTCGCGGGATCTCTCCGCCGCCAGCGCCTGAAAACGCTCGGCAAAGGTGGTCCAGAACTGCTGGATATCGCTGAGGCGCTGTTCGCGAGCGGCGGCGGCATCGCGAATGCCCAGATGCCCCGGCAGACCGCAGTAGTTGAGCAGCAGGTTGCCGATGGCGGTGCCGATATCGAAGCCAATAGGGCCGAAAAAGCCGAATTCGGCGTCGATGGCCTTAAAGCTGCCTTCGGCGACGAAAATCGAGCCGCTGTGGATATCGCCGTGCAGCAGCGCTTCGGCATGGGAAAAGAAGCGATGCTTGAGCGCGGCCACCGCCAGCTTCAGCTGGGCATCGTCGCGCAGGGCGGCGACATCGGCTTCCAGCGCGGCTGGATAGCTGTTGCGCTCGTGAACCTGATACGGGTCGTTAAAGAACAGATCCTCGGTGATTTCGCACATCTCGGGATTAATAAATTGCGCCACCTGGGCCTTTTTCTCATGAGGATGCAGATAAAAGTCGCTGGTGTGAAACAGCGTCTGGGCCAGGTATTCCCCCAGCTGGCTGGCGGCCTGGGGGTAGTAAACGTTGTTGATCAGCTCCCCGCGCCAGATGCGGTGATCGGAGAGATCTTCCATCACCATCACCGCCAGCTCGGGATCGAAATGCACAATCCGCACCGTGTGCTGCGGGCAGTGCTGATAGTGAGCCACCAGGGTTTGCGCTTCAAGGCGCGCGCGGTCAAGGGTCAGCGGCCAGGATTCTCCCACGCAGCGCACGTAGGGCAGCGCCTGCTTAACGATAATCCGGCTCACGCCCCTGATATCGAAAATTTTAAACACCAGGTTGAGGTTGCCGTCGCCCACTTCCTGCGCGGACACCAGTTCTGACGGATTATCGATACCGCCAAATTGTTGGGCGTAAGCCACCGCATCGCTGGCCGTGAAAGTATGGTATTGCGACATTGCCTCGATCCTCAAAATTCTGATTAAGCCGTTCAGACGTCTATACTTCCGGATTCCATCCTGACACAATGTGATACAACAACGCAACAGGGATTTAACTAAATGCAGACACTACAGACCACCAGCCTGCGGGTAAGCGAAAATCAGCTCTTTATTCTTGACCAGCAGGCTTTACCGCAGGAAAAACGCTGGCTGGCGGCGGATAACGTGGCGCTGCTGGTGGACCATATTCACGCCCTGCGGGTACGCGGCGCGCCGCTGATTGGCCTGTCGGCCAGCCTGCTGCTGGCGCTGCTGGCGCAGCGCGGCCTGACCCGCGAGGCGCTATCTGAGGCGCTGGAGACGCTGCGAGCCGCGCGTCCGACGGCGGTAAACCTGATGAATAATCTGGATCGCATGAAGCTGGCGCTGGCGGAGGAGCGCTTTCCGCAGGCGCTGGAAGCGGAAGCACTGCGCCTGATCGAAGAGGATAAACAGCTTTGCGCCAGCATCGCCGAGGCGGGCAGCGCGCTGGTGACGCCGGGCAGCCGCCTGTTGACCCACTGCAATACCGGCGGCCTGGCGACGGCGGGCGTCGGCACCGCGCTGGGGGTGATTGCGCTGGCGCATCAGCAGGGAAAGGTGGCGAACGTCTGGGTGGATGAAACGCGCCCGCTGTTACAGGGCGGACGTTTGACCGCCTGGGAGCTGGGTGAACTGGGCGTGCCGTATCGGCTGATTACCGATTCGATGGCCGCCAGCCTGATGGCGCAGGGCCAGGTCGACGCGGTTTGGGTGGGCGCTGACCGTATTGCCGCCAACGGCGATGTGGCAAATAAAATCGGCACCTATTCGCTGGCGGTGCTGGCGAAGTATCATCAGATTCCCTTTTACGTGGCCGCGCCGCAGACCACCCTGGACCGCCATTGCCCGAACGGCGCGGCAATCCCGATTGAGCAGCGGGCGGCCGCCGAAGTCACCGGCGTCGCCGGCAGCTTTGGCGCGGTGCAGTGGGCGCCGAAAGAGGCCGCCGTTTATAATCCGGCGTTTGACGTCACGCCCGCGGCGTTAGTGAGCGGCTGGGTGCTGGACAGCGGCGTGGTGACCCCGGAGCAGGTCGCCGCCGGGGCGTTTGCGCCAGAAAAGGCCTGAACCTGAGCGAAAAAGGCGAAGCGACCTCCCTCGCTTCGCTTTCAACTTATGGCAGCACCACCTCTACCGCCGGAGCGGACTGCGGGTCGATATTACGGCCAAGCGCCGTCAGCGCCGCCTGGTACGGGCACAGAGTCCCGACGGCGGTGGTCCGGCAGCCCGCCTGATGCCACTCCTGGCGCAGCAGCGGATGCTGGCTATCCGGCGTTTGCAGGCGGCGTAAATCGTCCAGACTTTGCGCCTGGAAGTAGACGCGCAGGTAGCGTTTTCCGCTATGGGTGTCGCGCCAGCGTTCCAGTACCAGGCTGCTGCCCGGCGGGATATTGCCGCGGCTGTACCCCGGCAGCTGCCAGCTAAAGTCCATTAACGTCCGCACCATGGCGATATTAGTATCGTGCGCCACCAGCAGCAGCCAGCGCACGTTCGGCGCGGCGCCCTCTTTTACCCCTTCGAGCATGGCGTTGAGCAGAATCGAGCCGCGTTTTTGCGCGGTATAAAACACATCGTTGCTCAGATCGTAGTTCTCCGTCAGCAGCGGCAGCAGGGCGGTGACCTGGCTGGCGCGGGTAATATTGCCCCACGCCAGCTGGCTGAGAGGCAGGTTCTCGCTCCAGCCCAGACGCAGCGTCTCAACCATATTGGCCATCACGCTCAGCCCGCTAATCGACGTTTTGCCGCTTTTGCTCTGCTCCACCTGCCACGGCAGGTCAAATACCGGGCAGGGCTTATCGGGCGCGCAGACGGCGTTTTTCAGCAGTTGAATCACCGGAGCCAGCGCCTGCCGACGCTGCGCCAGATCGCCGGCCGTCTTCTTCACTTCCGTCAGCTGGCGGGCGGGATCGGTTTGCGTGGCGGCAAATTTATCGGTCTGAAACAGCGGGTCGGCGTCGCCGCTGACGTGATGAATCATCACGCCGCAGCCGGGAAAGGCGCCGTCCACCAGCGCCTGGGCGGTGGCCCGCGTGCGCTGCAGGGGGCTGGCGCGCACGTAAATTTCTCCGCTCGCCGGACAGCCCGCCGCCAGCAGTCCGAGCTGACGATAGCGTGCGCCTTCATCGCGACCTTTATTGACGACGGCGGCGTAGCCGTGGCCGGTCAGCTCCCCGTCGTGGGTGGTCCACTGCGTCCACGGACGCTGGGTCGCGGCTTCGATGGCCTCCCGGTTGCCCTCCGTCGGCGGACGAATGCCGTGGCGGCTGAGTTCAACCACTTTTTCCAGCGTAAACTGCGCGGCGGCGTGGCCCGGCGCGGTCAGCAGCGGCAGGGCGCAGGCGAGCAGCAGGCGTAGCAAAACCTGATGTCGTACAGGCATCATAAAATATTCCTTATAAGTTAAAAGGTTATGACGAGAATGAGTTCTGACGCTCTATCGCGTGTCGCCTGGCGACAATCGCGGCGGTGGTAAAACAGAATAGCGCGGACATCAGGCCGGTGCCTACCCAAAACAGCGATAGCGTACTGAAGTCATACAGCGTTTTGCCATTTTCGATTATCGATGTTTTATCGATGATGATGCCGGTCAGAAACTCGCCGAGTCCCGCCCCCGCGTAGCTGGCGATACCGATGGTGCCGAGCGCGGCGCCCGCGGCTTTACGGGACGAAATATCGACGGCGATTAGTCCGCCAAGGAAGCAGGTCAACGCCCCGATGGTAGCGCCGAAGATAATCATCGCCAGAATATCGGTGTAGTAGCCGTGCGGCGACCAGAGCATCAGCGCGAAGCCGGCGGTGTTGAGCAGGCTGATAAAACCCGCCATCACGCTGCGGTTGCGCGGGAAGAAGCGGTCGGAGAGCATCCCGGCGATAATCGTTCCGGCAATACCCGCGATAGCGTTGACCCCGATAATCCCGGACGCTTCGAGGGTAGAGTAGGCTTTATCCTGCTCCAGGAAGAAGATCCCCCATGAGTTCACCGCGTAGCGGTCGATATACATAAACGCCGAGGCCAGCGCCAGCGCCCACAGGGCCGGGTTGCGCAGCGCCAGCAGCTGGTTTTTAAACACCGAGCCGCGGGCTTCCGTCTCCTCCAGCGGTTCGTCGCGAATCACGTTGATTGACGGGAAGCCGCAGCTTTGCGGCGAGTCGCGCATAAACAACAGCATCAGCACCACCCCGGCGGCGCCGAGCGCGGCGGTCGACAGATAGCCCATCTGCCAGCCGAATCCGGCAATTACCGCCGCGATCACCATATAGGTCATCGCTTCGCCGATGTTATGCGCCGTCGACCAGATGGCGTAAAAGGTGCCTCGCTCTTTACAGCCGTACCAGCGCGCCAGCGATACCACGCACGGGCCGACGCCCATCGACTGCGCCCAGCCGTTAATCCCCCAGAAGATAGCCAGCAGCATGGCGTTGCTGGTCATCCCCATCATCAGGTTCATCCCGGCGCTCAGCAGCAGCCCAAGGCTCATATAGCGCACCACGTTGGCATGATCGGCGATAAAGCCGTTGACCAGCTTGCCGATGGCGTAGCTGAAAAACAGCGTTGAGCCGATCATGCCCAGCTCCGTCGGGGTAATGCCGAGCTCCACCAGCGCGCTTTTGGCGACGGTGAACGACAGCCGGCAAACGTAGAACGTGACGTACGCCAGAGTCATGGTAATAAAGGTTTGCCAGCGCACGCTGCGAAAGCGCCGCTCATCGAACTCGCCGCCCGCTTTGGGCGGCGAAGCGCGAAAAAATGCGATAATTCTTCCAGACATAATGGTATCTCCGAAGGTCGGAGGCCTGACTGATTAGTGTGGTTCGTCCATGAGGTTTAACCCGTCATACTTCAAGTTGCATATGCGTTGGCTGCGTTCGTTCACCCCAGTCACTTACCAGAGTAAGCTCCTGGGGATTAATGAGAGGCTCCTGCCTCTCACCGGAGGCCAGCCTTCGGCTGGTCAAATTCGTTCCCGACGAATTTGTCGCTCACTTGCCGCCTTTCTGCAACTCGAATTATTTAGGGTTGATTGTCGTTGTGTAGAGTACATAATCAGATAAAGCCTGACCCGATGCGGTTAAGGTAATGGGTGACAAAGCATGTTTTTTAATTGTGGATAGAGCGTCTTGCTGGCCAGCAGCAGCGGATTACCGTGACGAATCCCGTCGTTTGCCAGATAGTCGTTGCTGAGGCCGCCCGCTTCGCGCATCAGCACCAGCCCCGGCAGCCCGTCCCACGGGTTCATATGCGGTTCGTAGTAGCCGATAAGCCTGCCCGCCGCCGCCCAGGCGCTCATCAGCGCCCCGGAGCCGTTGCGGATAAACATCCCGCCGTCGCTCAGCAGCGCATCGAGGAAGGGCAGAAAAACCGCAGGCGTCACGCGGTGCGAGGTGCCGACGCCCATCACGCCCTCTTTGACCGTCGCTGCCGGATGCGGCGCGATAGGCGCATCGTTAAGCCATGCGCCCTGGCCTTTCAGGGCGTGGAACAGCTCGCGATGGTTGGGGTCGTACACCACGCCGATAACCGGTTCGCCGTCGGCTATGATGGCCAGCGACAGGCACCAGGTGTGCAGGCCGTTAAGAAAACAGCTGGTGCCGTCGATGGGATCGACAACCCACAGCACGCGGGCGTCCGGCATCAGCGTCCCGCTCTCCTCGCCGAGAAAACCGTCCTGCGGGAAGGCGTCGGTAATGCGCTGCTTAACAAACGCTTCGACCCGCTTATCGGCGACGCTGACCACGTCCTGCAGATCGTCGCCTTTATGATCCACCGTCAGCCGGTCGCGCTGTTGATAGTATTCGAACGCCAGTTCAGCGCCGGCCTTCGCCAGCTCGCAGGCTAAACGGTAGCGGGCCTGCAGTTCATTTGATTCCAGTGATTTCATCATAACTCCCTATTTTGCACACGTGTGCAAATTGCCTGAAAAAAACGGCCCCGAAGGGCAAAATGAGTGTGGATGGATTAAAAATATTATTCTGTGATCGCTCCGGCATAAAATGAATTTTTCATTTCGCACTTTGACGAACGATCAGTTTCACCGGCACTTCGCGATGGCGTGACGGCAGGCTGAATTTGGCGATCCGCGTGACCAGCAGATCCACCGCGTGGTGGGCGAGCAGGGCGGTATTCTGCTGCACGGTAGTCAGCTGATAGGGCTGCCAGTCCGCCTGGGGAATATCATCGAAGCCGATAATCGCCGGTAGCGAAGCGGCGGGGTTGTCCGCCCGCAGGCCGTCCAGCGCGCCGAGCGCCAGCATATCGGTGGCGCAGAACAGCGCCTGCAGCTGCGGATGCGCGGCAAGCAGCTGCCTGGCGGCGGCAAAGCCTGCCTGATAGCCGCTGCTGTCGCAGAAGTGCGCGGCGACCTCCATGCCCTGAGTATGGGCAACAAACGTTTCGTAGCGCTGGCGGGTGCTGAAGTTATCCAGGCTTTCGCCGATAAACCCGGCCTGGCGCCACTGGCGCTGGGCAAACAGGTCGGCCACCAGCTTCGCGCCCTGCGCGTTGTCGCTGCACACGCGATCGCAGCCGGCCAGCTCGGCGTGGCGGTTGATAAGGGTCACCGGGATTTTTCGCTCCAGATACTCCTCCGCCAGCGACAGCGGCGGCGCCCCGGAGGTGATAATAACCCCCGCGACGTGATAGCTCAGCAGCTGCCTGAGAGACGGGGCGAGCTGCTGCGGATCGTCGGCGTTCATCAGCAGCGGCATAAAACCGTTGAGCGCCAGCTGGTGGACCAGCGGCGACAGCAGCTTGCTGCGGAAGGGGTTATCAAAGCCGGCGGTGACGATGCCGATAAAATTGCTGCTGCCGGTGTTCATCGTGCGGGCGATAATGTTGACCTGATAGCCCAGCGTTTCCGCCGCGGCGAGGACTTTCTGGCGGGTTTTTTCCGCCACCGATGCGCCGGGCGTAAAGGTGCGGGAAACCGCGGAACGTGAGACGCCAGCGAGTCGGGCAACGTCCTCTGCCTTAATCCATTTTTTTTCGCTCATAGTATCAGGGTACGGGTTATCCTCAGTGAGCCCGCGCCGACGCAGGAACCTATGGCCGGCACGGAAAAAGTCGTTAAAAGGTACCACATAAATCCCCGGGCGAGCAGTGGGTTGACGCGGCATCGCGGCCGCGTCAACGTCAGGCTTATGCCGGATAGCGAATCTGCTCCGCCTGGCGCTGCAAAATAACTTTGCCGTGACGAATGGAGGTCAGCACTTTGGCCTGGCGGCGCAGCGCGTCGTAGTCGTTTTCCGCATCGAGGATCAGCAGGTTCGCCGGGCGTCCTTCGGCAATGCCGTAGTTGTCGCCGAGGCACAGGGTGCGGGCGCTGTTATCGGTGATCAGATCGAGGCAGCGCTGCAAATCTTCGTATCCCAGAATATGGCAGATATGCAGCCCGGCGTCGAGGATGCGCATGATGTTGCCGTTGCCCAGCGGGTACCACGGATCCTGAATGGAGTCCTGGGCAAAGCAGACGTTGATCCCGGCGCGGTCCAGCTCCGCCACCCGCGTCACGCCGCGGCGTTTAGGCCAGCTGTCGAAGCGCCCCTGCAGGTGAATGCTTTCGGTCGGGCAGGAGATAAAATTGATGCCAGACGCTTTGAGCAGACGGAACAGCTTCGAGCAGTAGGCATTGTCGTAGGAGCCCATGGCGCAGGTATGGCTGGCGGTGACCTGCGAGCCCATGCCGCGCACCCGGGCCTCTTCCGCCAGCACCTCCAGAAAGCGCGACTGCGGGTCGTCGGTTTCATCGCAGTGCACGTCCACCAGGCAGCCGTGGCGCTGGGCCAGGTCCATCAGAAAAACCAGCGAGCTGACGCCCTTATCGCGGGTGTTTTCGTAGTGCGGAATGCCGCCCACCACGTCGGCGCCCATTTCGATGGCGCGGGTCATCAGTTCGCGTCCGCCGGGGAAGGACTCAATGCCCTCCTGCGGGAAGGCGACGATCTGCAGATCGATAAGATGGGCCGCTTCTTTTTTCACTCTCAGCATCGCCTCAAGCGCCGTCAGGGAAGGGTCGGTGACATCAATGTGGGTGCGCACGTGCTGCACGCCGTTGTCGCGCAGCATGCCGATGGTTTTCAGCGCCCGCTGGCATGTATCTTCGACGGTGACGCTCGCTTTGCGCTGGCTCCAGCGGGCGATGCCCTCAAACAGGGTACCGCTCATATTCCACTCCGGCTCGCCCGCCGTCAGGGTGGCGTCAAGATGGATATGCGGTTCGACGAACGGCGGGATGACCAGCTTTTGCTCAGCATCGATATCGTCGGCGTCAGCCGCCTGCGCCGCGGCCTGCGCGGTGATGCTTTTAATCACGCCGTCCTGTAAGTCGAGGGTATAGAGCGCTTCTTGATGGCGCAGGCGAGCGTTGATAATTTTCATGGTTGTTCCCGTAAATGGTTTTGCGACATACGCCAGATCGCTAAGGCGACCGAGGCGTTGAGATGAAACTGCGGGTGGCTGACCGGATAGCCGGTCAGCTTCTCAATACGCTGAATGCGTTGATGCAACGTGTTGCGGTGAATGCCCAGCCGCTCGGCGGCTCTGACCACGTTGCCGCTCTCCTGAAGCAGCGTTTCCAGGGTCTCCATCAGCAGCCAGGGGCTTTTGCGATCCGGCTCAATCAGACAGCCGAGGGTGTCGTGCATAAAGTCGCTCAGCAGGGCGGGGTCGCTAACGGCGGAGAGCAGCTTGATAAACCCCAGCTGCTGGTAGTCGCTGATGCGCTGGGCCGGACGCAGGTTATCGCTGAGGTCCAGCGCCTGACGCGCCTGCGACAGCGCGCGCTGATATCCCTGCAGCTGCTGCACCGGCGCCGAAAGGCCACACAGCAGCGATAGCCCGTCGTCGCCCTCCGCCAGCGCGATCAGCCACGCCTGGAGCCACGTTTTTTGCTGATAAAACTCGCCTTCCTCATCCGGAAGCAGAAAGAGAAACATATTGCTGCGCTCGACCAGCGGAAAGGGATTACCCTGCTGATTGAGCTGCTGCTGCAGCCGCTGGCGTACGGTGCGGCGGGCCTGCTGCAGCCAGGCTTCGGCCTGCTCCGGCGGAAACTGGCGAAACAGGCGCGGTATCCCCTCAAGGCGCAGCGCCGCCACCCGCAGCGGGCGGGTAAAATCCAGCTGCTGGTGGAGCGCCCGCTGATGCAGGATTTGCAGGTCGGGATAGTCGCCGGTTAACAGCTGCAGCAGAATATCGCGCTGCGATTGCAGGGCGTTTTCGCTGCGCACCAGCGCGGTACCGATGCGTTCGGTCACGATCACCATTTTCAGCAGATAGGGCTGTTCGATCAGCGGAATGCCCAGCTCGTCGGCCAGCGCAATCAGGCGCGGCGAGATCGCCTGAATGTACGCGTCGCCGGTGAGGATCACCATCCCGGCGATCCCGCGCTGCTTGCCCTCCATCAGCAAATGGATCAGGTTTTCTTCATCGCGGGGATGGTTGATCCCGGTGATAAACACCAGCTCCCCGCCCATGATCCATTCGGCGATATTTTCATTTTCCGCCACGTAGTACCAGCGAACCGCCAGCTGCAGCCCCTGCTTACCGGCGCGCAGGCGCATGGCGGAGAGCCCCTCCAGGGCGAGGATTTCGCTGACCGTCAGGCTCACGGCTACTGCTCCGCGACCGAATCAGCGGCGGGCTGACGTTTGCTCAGACGCGTCAGCGCGATATAGACCAGCGCGGAAACGGTAATGCCAACCAGCGGGGCGATCCACGGTGACAGGTAAGCCACCGCCGCGCCCACCGCGTAGGCGCTAAGACCCAGCCAGTTAAAGCGCGGCAAACGGGCGGTGTGCAGCAGCGGATAGCGGCCGCCGCGATAAAACCAGTAGTCGGCGAGGATCACGCCGCCGATGGGCGGAATGATGCTGCCCAGCAGCACGAGGAAAGGGATCAGCATTTCATACATACCGCCAATGGCAAGCAGAATGCCGACCCCGGCGGCAACCACGGTCAGGGTGCGGCGACGCTCGCTGCGCAGCAGATGGCAGGCCGCCGCCGAGACGTTGTAGATCGTTGGCCCCTGAATCGTCAGCAGGTTGAGGCACAGCATTATCACCGCGGCGACCGACAGCCCCTGCAAAATTAGCACTTCCACGATATCGGCCTGCTGATAGACGATGGCGCACCAGGCGCCGGCGATAATCATCAGCCCGTTGCCGATCAGGAAGCTGCTCATGCTGGCGACGATGGCGGTGCGGCTGGAGTTGGCCAGCCGCGTCCAGTTCGTCGCCTGGGTCGCGCCGCTGGCAAAGGTGCCGAATACCATGGTAATGGCCGCCGACCAGGTCATGGTTTCACCCGGTTCGATTTGGGTCATCGCCTGCCAGCCGCCGGCGTGATGGGTGGCAAGGTACATCGACACCACCAGCAGAATAAACATCAGCGGTACCGATACGCGCGACAGCGCATCCAGCCCCTTATAGCCCACCAGCGCGGTGACGCAGAATAGGATGCCGAACAGGATCATCAGCGGAATCGTCATCGCCGCAGGCAGGGCGAGGATTTTGACCAGCGAGATGGCGACCGTCGCGGTTCCCCAGGCGTACCATCCCAGCTCGGCGAAGCCGAGAATAAAATCGGCGAGCTTGCTGCCGATTTCACCGAAGCAAAAACGGCCCATCAGTACGGTATTTAGCCCGCTGCGCGCGGCAATCCAGCCGAGCGAGGCGGCGTACAGGGCCAGCAGAAAGTTACCGATAACCGCAATCCACAGCAGGTTAACGATGGAGAAAGAGACGCCAAGCTTGCCGCCCGCGAACATGGTGCCGGTGAAAAAAGTAAAGCTGAACAGAACCATCGAGATGGAAAAAACGCCCTTACGCCCGGCGGCGGGCGCTTCGACGAGCGGAAAATCATTGCTGTTTGACATGATGGAACCTCTGAGTGGCTATCCGAATAGCGATGGCAGAGGGGTAGCAAGAGGTGTGCCAGAAAAAGCGGGGCAGAGGTAACACAATGTGGTGGGCAGTATGCACATAAAACGACGTTAAACGGCCGCTGTTTGCCATAAATGTGTGCACAGTGCCATGTTTTGCACCGCCGTGGGGCAGTGGGATGTGACTCCTGCCCCCGCATTTTTGGCGGACGACGGCTGGCGTCTTACCCGACCTGGGGGGGCAGGTCAGAATCGACAAATGATGCCAATTTTACGCCGTTTCCCGGCGGCACGATCCCCCATCTTTTTAACCGCCCGCAGGCGGTAATTTTGGCGTCATGAAAATGCTCAGTTGTATTGTTGTTAAAAACAGTAATTTCATATGCTTTTCTGATATAACCATTATCAATGTAAGTCTTTCCTGAAATATTGTTCGCTTACGCTGGCGGTGTTAGTATCGGGTAAATAGCCATTTAGACGGCTAAATACAACATCGCTAAACTAAGGAACTGCTATGTGGCAAGAAAGACTCGCGCAACTGGTCACCACCTGTCATTGGATCGGCGCGAAAGGCTGGGCACCGGCCACCGGCGGCAATATGTCGGTGCGTCAGGATGAGACCTGGTGCTGGCTGAGCGAGTCGGGGCGTGATAAAGGCAGCCTGACGACGGAGGATTTCCTGCAGGTGGAGATCGCCAGCAATAAAGCGCCTTCCGGACGTAAACCCTCTGCTGAAACCGGCCTGCATACCCTGGTGTATCGCCTGTTCCCGGAAGCGAATGTCGTGCTGCACGTGCATACCGTCAACGCGACCGTGCTGTCGCGGATTGAAAAAAGCGCCACCCTGGCGCTGCAGGGCTATGAGATGCAGAAAACCCTGACCGGCCAGCACAGCCATCTCGATACCGTGCCGGTCGCCATTTTTGATAACGACCAGAATATCGATGCCCTGGCGGCGCGCATTGAAGATTATGCGCAGACCCACCCGCTGCGCTACGGCTTCCTGCTGCGCGGCCACGGCCTGACCTGCTGGGGCAAAGACATTCACGAAGCCCGTCGCCAGCTCGAAGGACTGGAATTTTTGTTCGAATGTGAGCTGATGCGCCGCCGCTACGAGCGCGACTAATTTCTCTTCACCAACGGGTCAGGCATGGATTTTTATCTCGGAATCGATATCGGCACCTCGCGCGTGAAAGCGGTGCTGTTTGATGAACGCTTTCAGGCGTGCGCCAGCGCGGCGCAGAACACCGGCCCGCGGCTGTCGGCCAACGGCCACGCCGAGCAGGATATGGCCCAGCTGTGGCAGTCGGTGGTGGCGATTTTACGCGATATTGCCCGGTATCCGGCGCTGCAAAGCGGGCATTTACGCGCCATCGGCCTTGCCGGGCAGGGCGAAGGGGTCTGGCTCAGCGACGCCGAAGGCGAACCGGTCGGGCCGGGTATCCTGTGGAGCGACACCCGCAGCCGCGACCTGATGAGCGAACTGCTCAGTCGCCCCGGTTTTGACCGTCGCTTCTTTGACGATACCGGTACCCATCTGCAGCCCTGCAACACCAGTATGCAGCTGTGCTGGCTTAAGCATCACCAGCCGGAGCGGCTGGCGGCGGCCCGCTATCTGTTTTTCGCCAAGGACTGGATCCGCTTTCGCCTCACCGGTGTCGCGGCGCTGGATCTTACCGATGCCAGTACCTCTTTGCTGAATCAGCAGAGCGGGAAGCTATCCACGGTGGTGCTCAATGAGATGGGCCTGGCAGATTTACAATCTCTGTTCCCACCGCTGCTGGCGCCGGACGCTCAGGCTGGAACGCTGCGTGAAGAGGTCGCGGCGCTGACCGGGCTTCCCGCCGCCACGCCAGTCGCGGCGGGGGCGCTGGATGTGTGCAGCGCGGCGCTGGGCTGCGGCGCGGTCAACGATGGCGATATTTATACCATTCTTGGCACCACCTGCTGCACCGGTATCGTCTGCCACGGTCGCCAGACGGTCAACGAGGGGACGCGCTACGTCACCCATACCGAAGCGGGCAGCTTTATTAACCTTTTTCCGATGCAGGCCGGGACGCCGAACATCGACTGGCTCCAGCAGCAGATTGCGCTGGAGCCGGATTTACAGCAGCTGGAACAGCATATCGCCAGCGTTGAGCCCGGCAGCGGCGGCGTCTTCTGGCAGCCCTACCTCAACGGCGAACGCGCCCCGTTCTTTAGCCCCGAGGCGCGGGCCGGTTATTTCGGCATTAGCCAGCACACCACCCGCGCGGAGCTGCTGCGGGCGGTGTTTGAAGGGCTGGCTTACGCTATCGTCGACTCGCTTCAGGGCTACCCGCAGGGCGGCGAACTGTACCTGACCGGCGGCGGCGCGGCTTCGGCGACCTGGCTGCAAATCATTGCCGACTGCACCGGCAGAACGGTGGTTTCCAGTCCTTTCAACGAGCTTAGCGCGCGCGGCGCGGCGATTCTGGCGGCGCGCAGCGTCGATGCCCTGAGCCGCTATCCGGCGCTGGAGCAGACCCGCTATCGACCCCATCCGCAGGCGCACAGCCGCTACGCCGCGCTCTATCCGGTGTATCGCCTGCTGCGCGAGCAGATGCTCCCGGTGTGGCAGGCCCGCCGCGAGGCGCTTCAACGTATTTCTCAGGAACAACGCATATGAAAATTGTTTTTACCGCCGAACACGCCGGCGACCTCAGCGCTTTTCAGCAACTGGGCGAACTGCGGGTAGAAGGCTGGGCGCTGGGCAAGCCGAAGCTGAGCGCAGGCCAGCTGATCGAACTGGCCCACGACGCCGAGGTGCTGGTGACCAGCTACGATGAGGTGACGGAAGCGGTGATCGCCGCCTGCCCGCGTTTACAGGTGATCGCCTGCACCCGCGCCAATCCGGTGAACATCGATACCAAAGCCGCCCAGGCGCGCGGTATCCGCGTGCTCTATACGCCGGGGCGCAACGCGGACGCCGCCGCCGAGCTGACGCTGGGGCTGATGCTGAGCCTGGCGCGGCATATTCCGCAATCCCACGCGGCGCTGAAGCGCGGCGAATTCACCCACGCCGAAAACGCCGCGCAGGCCACCCAGAGCGGACTGCGCCGCGATGTTGTGTGGGACGTTAGTCCGCAAAGCCCTTATGAAGTCTTTAAAGGCAGCGAGCTGCGCAACAAAACCCTGGGGCTGATTGGCTACGGTAATATTGGCCGCCGGGTGGCGCGTATCGCCCGCGCCTTTGGCATGGCGGTACTGGTGGTGGACCCGTTTGTCGCCGCTGAGGATATCAACGAACCGGGGTTGCAAAAGACGACCCTTGAGGGGCTGTTCCGCGAGGCGGATATCGTGAGCCTGCATCTGAGCAGCGGCCCGCACAGCGATGGGCTGGTGAACGCGCCATTGTTGAACAGCATGAAGCCGGGCGCGCTGCTGATCAATACCTCGCGCGCGGCGGTCGTGGACGAAGAAGCGCTGATTCACGCGCTGCGCCACGGCCCGCTGGGCGGCGCGGCGCTGGATGTTTACCATCGCGAGCCGCTGTGGCGCGACCATCCGTTTGTCACCGAGTTTGATAACGTGATTATTACGCCGCATATCGCCGGGGCGACGCGGGAGAGCATTGCTAAGCATACGGCGATGATTGCCGCCGACCTCCAGCGCTATGTCGCCGGAGAGCCGCTGCTTTATCAGTGGCGTTAAGCCGCGCTTGCCGCCGCGCAATGCGGCGGCGAAGCTTGTTATCCGCGACGGTGGGTCGCCATAAACTCCTGCGTATGCTGCCAGTCCACCACGCCGGCATCCGATCCCATGCCGGTCGCCACCAGCGCGGCGACGGCGGAAGCCACCTCGCACGCCGCTTTGACGCTTAACCCCCGGGCCAGCGCGGCAATAAAGCCGCCGCAGTAGCTGTCGCCGCAGCCGGTAGTATCTACGGCATCGACCCGGAACGGCGCGATATGCTCGACGGCGCCGTCGCGGGTCAGCAGCCAGGAGCCGTTTTCGCCGTCCTTCAGAATGCAGGTTCCGACGCCAAGCGCAAAGAAGACGCGGGCAATCGCTTCCGGCTGGGTCTCCCCGGAGAGATACGCCGCTTCTTCAAGGGAAGGCATAAAGTAGTCCACCGACGGCAGCAGCGGGCGCAGCAGATCCAGGGTGCCCGCGTCGGGGGCGATTAAATCAAAGCTGGTGGTGACGCCGCGGGCTTTCGCCGCCCGCAGCAGCAGCGCGCTTTGCCCGCTATCCATCGCCGCCAGCAGGCCGGTGCCGCCGTGGTGCAGGAACCGGCAGTCGAGGATCGCGTCAAACTCTTCTTCGCGGATAAAAAGCGCATCGGAAGCGCCCCGACAGTGCAGCGCCGGGCGCTCGCCGTTAGGGCGGATGGGCAGGATCGTCGCCGACGTTTCCTGCTGCGCCGTACGCTGGACCAGCGAGCAGTCGATCCCCAGCCGCGCGTAGCTGGCGAGGATAAAATCGGCTTTTTCATCTTCACCGAGGCAGGCCACCGCGGCGGTGCGAATGCCTAGCTTCGCGGCGTTAATATTGGCCCCGGCGGCGGTTCCGGCGGGGTTAAGACGAATTTGTTCGATAAAGGCTACCCCGCCGCGCGGCGGGATGTCGATCACCGGGCGACCGGCGATATCAAGAATAGTCAGGCCGACAAAGACGGCGTCAAAAGCTGCCATAGGTGCTCCGCTTAACGATGGGTCTGGCGCAGACGAGCCTGCCAGAAGGAGAGGGCCAGCGCGATCACCAGAATCACGCCCACCAGCGCATCCTTCACCAGGTAGTTCAGCCCCATCAGGTTCAGGCCATTATCAATAATCGCGAGAAACAGCACCCCGCCGAGGGTGCCGGCGATGCTGACCCGGCCGAGCCGGTTAAAGGCGGTGCCGATAAAGACCGCGGCGATGGCGTCCATCAGGTAGGCCTGGCCGGCCAGCGGCGTAAACTGGCGCAGGTTGGCGGAGAGAATGACGCCGCCGACGGCGCACAGCGCGGAGGCCGCCACCAGCACCCACAGCATGGTCCGGCGGTCGCGGATCCCGGCGATACGCGCCGCTTCGCCGTTCTGGCCGATAGCGCGCACGTACTTGCCAAACAGCGTGCGTTCGGTCAGCAGCCAGGCTACCAGCCACAGCGCCAGCACAATCACCACCGGCGTCGGAATACCGGCGATATTGCCGACCGCCAGATCGTGATACTCCGGCGCCATCCGGCGGTAGGAGATAGAGCCGCCGCCGTCGGTATAGATACGCTCGGCGCTGCTGGCGATAAACCAGGTGCCGAGGGTGGCGAGGAACGGACGAATCTGGCAGACAAGGATCAGAAAGGCGTTCAGCAGGCCGATAATCACCCCGCCGAGCAGCGCGCAGCCCACCGCCGCCTGCCACGGCAGGTGCCAGGTCTTCAGCGCCACCAGCGCAAAAGCGGCGCCGAAATCCAGCGCCACGCCGACGGAGAGGTCAATCGCCCCGGCGCTAACGATAAGGGTCATCGCCATCGCCACGATCAGCAGAATCGCGCTGCCCTGCAGCAAATTGGCCCAGTTATCGAAGGTCAGAAATACCGGGTTCGCCCAGCCGAACAGGGCAATCGCCAGCAGGGTAATGACGCCGAATCCTGCCCGCGATAGCCACGCCAGCGGACCGCTGCCGGTTTGCCCCGTTGAGGGGGGCTTGAGCGTCAGTTGGCTCATTAATGGCCTCCTTTATGTCTGACCGCTGAAGCCGCCAGCACCAAGAGGATCAGGCCGCCTTTGATCGCGCCCATCCAGAAAATATTCACTCCCAGCAGGCCGAGCCCGTTAGAGAGCGCGTTGACCAGCACCGCGCCGAGCAGCGCCCCCCAGATGGTGACCACGCGCCGCCGCGAGAACGCCGCGCCGATAAAGGTCGCGAGGACGGTTTCCAGCAGCAGCGGCGTCGCCGTGCCGCTGGAGCTGCCTGAACCCTGGCTGAGCAGCGGCAAAATCGCCAGGCCGGCGGCGATGCCCGCCAGCAGCCAGACGATAATGGTCAAACGGCGAACGTTGAGTCCGCTCATCTGCGCCATATCGCGGTTACCGCCCACCGCCTGTAAATGCTGGCCGAAGCGGGAGTGGTGGAGCAAAAACTGAAACAGCGCGAAGACCGCCAGCAGATAGATCAGCGGCCAGGGAATGCCAAATAAATCGTTATCGCGAAAGGCCACCATCAGCGGGTCGCTCACCGCGATGCGCCGCTGGCCGGTCAGCAGGTCGGTCAGGCCGGTGAAGGCCACCGAAGTTGACAGGGTCGCCAGCAGCGGCGGCAGGCCCGCCGCCAGCACCAGCGTGGCGTTGACGGCGCCGCAGGCCAGGCTAACGGCGATCAGCAGTAACAACAGCGCCAGGTAAGGGGTGTTCCACTCCGCCATGCCGAGGCTGAGCAGCGCGACGCCGAGCACCGCGATGGCGGGCAGCGACAGGTCGATGCCGCCGGAGACCACATCATCGCCGCCGACGGCAATCACGCAGACCAGGCCGAAGCAGAGGATCGCCAGCGGTACGCTTTGCACCAGCATCATGCTGATATTTTGCCAGCTTAAAAAGAAAGGCGACTGCAGGCTGAGCCAGACCAGCAGCGCAAAAAAGAGAATCAGGGGAAATTTTTCGATAAGCGTCGTGATGCCCGGAAGGGGGCGGCGTTGGATACCTGCACTCATACCTGTTGTTCCTGTCCACCGTTAATCGTCACCAGCAGCGCGTCCAGCGTCAGCCCCCGGGTCGGGAGATTGGCCACCAGCTCGCCGCGCCACATCACCAGGATGCGGTCGCAAAGGCCCAGCAGCTCCGGCGCGTCGCTGGATGAGACCAGTACGCCGCGACCGCGATCCGCCAGCTCGCGGGTGCGCTGATAAATATCGCGGCGCGCGCCGATATCCACCCCGAGAGTGGGTTCATCAAGAATAAAAAGCCGCGCATCGGTGCCCAGCCAGCGGGCGAGAATCGCCTTTTGCTGGTTGCCGCCGCTCATGAAGCGCACCGGAAGCTCCGGACGGCCGGGGCGGATAGAGAGCTGGTCGATCCAGCTGCGCGCTTTTTCCAGCGCCCGGCCGCGGTGCTCCCAGCCGAAAGTGGCGGTCTCCGGTAGCGAGGCCAGATTGATATTGTCGGCGGTGGTGAAGGGGAGAATCAGCCCCTGATGGCGGCGGTCGCGCGGCACCAGGGCCAGTCCGGCCCGGGTAGCCTGATACGGCGTCCGCAGCCGCTTCGGCTGGCCGTCAACGCTTATCGTACCGCTGCGGGCGCGGCGTAGCCCGTAAAGCAGATCGATCAGCACGTCGCGCCCGGCGCCCAGCAGTCCGGCGACGCCGACGATCTCGCCCGGCTGAATATCAAAGGTAATATCGCGTAACTGCTGCCCGTCGCTGAGATGGCGAACCGACAGTACCGGGGCAGCGGCATCGACCTGATGCGCGCTGCTCTGGCGCGGGGTATAGAGCTGTTCGATATCGCGGCCGACCATCATTTTGATCAGCGCGTCGGTATTCTGCAGAAGCGCCCGGTCGGGGTAGCCGACCACCTCGCCGTTACGTAGCACCGTGCCGCGATCGCAAAGGGCGGCGATTTCGTTGAGATAGTGGGAAATGTAGAGAATCGCGATCCCCTGTTCCCGCAGGCGCAGAATCGCGGAGGTGACCAGGCCGGCTTCCTGCGCTTCCAGCGGCGCGGTGGGCTCATCGAATACCACCAGCTTTGCCGCGCCGTCGATCAGCGCTCTGGCGATTTGCACCAGCTTGCGTTCGGCGAGGCTGAGGTCGCGGATCAGGCGGCGGGGATGAATATCCAGCTGCCAGCTGTCGCGGAAAAACGCCCGGGTGGCCGCGTTCATTCGCCGCCGGTCCAGCGCGCCCCAGCGGGTGCGGTACTCCTGGCCGAGAAACACCGATTCCGCCACCGTAAAGTGCGGGATTAGGTTGAGTTCCTGGTGAATAACGCGGATACCCAGCGCTTCAATCGCCGCGGGATTGCCGAGCGGCAGCGGCGCGCCGTCAAGGGTGGCGCTGCCGCTGTCGGCCCGGTAGACGCCCGCGAGGATTTTTATTAGCGTCGATTTTCCCGCGCCGTTCTCGCCGATCAGGCCGTGAATTTCACCGGGATTCAGAAGCAGCGTGACCGCATTTAATGCAGTCACGTTGGCAAAGCTTTTGCCGATCTGGTTCATCGCCAGACCAGCGGCGGGGTTAACCCCGCCGGAGGATGGAGTGATCACTGCAGTTCGCCATATCCCAGCTGTTTGTAGACCGTTTTTGCCTCCTGCGGGCCTTTCACCGGCACCACCGGAATAAAGGTCTGCAGCGGCAGCTTCTGTTTGTCGAAGTAGCGCGCGACGTTATCGGCGGAGGTCTGGCCGATCAGGTGCGGCTGCTGGGCGACGTTGGCGACGAACGGGCTGCCCGGCTCGGCCATGATCTCCAGGGTTTCCGGGCCGGCGTCGATCGCGGTGACCTTGACGTCTTTATCGCGGCCGGTCTCTTCCAGCGCCTGGACAATACCGATAGCCGGCTGATCCCAGCAGGCGACATGGATGGCGTCGAGTTTGCCTTTTGGATACTGGCTCAGCAGTTCGAGGGTTTTCTTACGCGCATCTTCCGGCGAGTTGGCAAACTGCTCGGCCAGCTCCGGCTGAATAATGTGAATATCCGGATAATCCTTGAGGACATATTTCCACTGGTCATAACGAATGCCGCAAATACGCAGGGAGCTGGAGAATGCGTTAAATACCGCAACGTTGCCTTTGCCGCCCAGTTCATCGGCCATATAGCGACCAATGGTCGATCCCAGGGTGTAGTTATCGGAGGTGGTGTTATTGACCGAATATTTTGAAACGTGGTCTACGGTAAATACCGGAATGCCGGCATCGCGTAGCGCTTTGAATTTAGGCTCAACGGCGCTGTCGCCCAGAATGCTAATTACCGCATCGACCTTGCGCGACAGTAAAATATCGTGGTTATTCGCATGAACCTGGTTATCGCGGCCGCCATCGACGCCGATTACTTTACCCCCCAGTTTCTCTACCTCTTCGGTCGCACCCTTATAGGCTTCACGATCCCAGAAGTGCTGCGTCCCGACCACGGCGACGCCGATAGTTTTTCCCTGAAGTGATAAGGCCTCCGCCGCCAGAGCGTTGACGGAGGCGAGCGAGAGCAGGCCCAGCGCGATGGGCAATAATTTCATTTTCTGCGACATTCTTATTATGGTCCTGTGATGGAGGTGGCTGTGCGGAGCAGTAGCATGACAACAACAGCCACACAATCTCAAATACAAAATATGTCTAAGTTATACCCGTTATACTTCAAGTTGCATGTGCGTTGGCTACGTGCGTTCACCCGAATCACTTACTTGAGTAAGCTCATCGGGACTCTCTTACTTGCCGCCTTCCTGAAACTTGAATTATTTAGGGCATATTAACGATGTTATATCGCAGATTTGCCTGAGGAAAACGTAAATTTGTTATCTGTAACCTGAAAATATTTCATGATGCAGCTTAATCCCTTTTTATTTTGTGGGCTTAATTTGCTTGCAACTCTTATTTATTCAAATAAAGATTGCTGCTTAATTAAAATTATTCTGTCGCTGTAATATATCGCATCCTGGAATGGCGTAGAGCTATTCTGCGTGGAAAATCCTTTCTCAGCAGCAGATTGTATGGTGATACGTATTTTATTCCCAGGATTCGCACGCTTTATTATGGCGGCCTTTATCGGGTGAGAAGAAAACAGGCAAGATGAAAAAACAACATAATCTGACCGTAATGCACTGGGGAACCTGGCAGGTCCAGGCCCGTGACGGCAACATTGAGGCGGTGACGCCGGTGCCCTGGGATAAAAATCCCTCACGTATTGGTCAGTCGCTCCCCGATGCAGTCACCAGCAAGACGCGCATTCGCCGTCCGGCGGTGCGCGCGGGCTACCTGCAAAATGGCCCGGCTTCGCGCGAGGGGCGCGGTAAAGAGCCGTTTGTTGAGGTGAGCTGGGAGGTGGCGCTCGATTTACTGGCCCGCGAACTGAATTCGGTCAAAGCGCGCTGCGGCAATGAGGCGATTTTCGGCGGCTCCTACGGCTGGGCCAGCGCCGGCCGTTTTCACCACGCGCAAAGTCAGCTGCACCGCTTCCTCAAGTGCTTCGGCGGCTATACCGCCAGCACCAACACCTACAGCAGCGCGGCGGGCGAGCGCATCCTGCCGCATATTCTCGGGCCGCTGAGCCCGCTGCACCGCCAGCACACCCACTTTTCCGAGCTGGCGCGCGAATGCCAGCTGTTTGTCGCATTCGGCGGCCTGCCGCTGCGTAATGCGCAGGTCAACGGCGGCGGCGCCAACGACCATATGCTGAAATACTGGCTGGAAAAGATGCAGGCGCAGGGGACGCGCTTTATCAATATCAGCCCGGTGCGCAATGACCTGAGCGCCGTGGAGAGCGCCGAGTGGCTTGCGGTTCGTCCGGGAACCGATACCGCGCTGCTGCTGGCGCTCTGTTATGTGCTGATTAATGAATCCCTCTACGACAGCGGTTTTATCGCCAGCCATACCGTGGGTTTCGCGCCCTATCGCGCCTACCTGATGGGGGAGAGCGATGGCGTCGCAAAAACGCCGGAGTGGGCGGCGGCGATAACCGGTATTGAGGCGCAGCGGATTGCCGCGCTGGCGCGCGAGATGGCCAGCCAGCGCACGATGGTCAATATCTCCTGGTCGATTCAGCGGGCGCGCCAGGGCGAGCAGGCCTACTGGGCGACGGTGGCGCTCACTGCGCTGCTGGGGCAAATCGGTACGCCAGGCGGCGGCCTGGGGTTTGGCTACGCCTGCACCAATCTGGCGGGGGCGGCGCGTAAGGCCTTTTCCGGCCCGCGCCTTCCCGCCGGAGAGAACGCGGTAAACCAGGTGATTCCGGTGGCGCGCCTTTCCGATATGCTGCTGCATCCGGGCGAGGCATACGAGTTTGACGGCCAGCATCTGCGCTATCCCGACATCCGCCTCGTCTACTGGGCCGGCGGCAACGCGTTTCATCATCATCAGGATATTAACCGCCTGTGTGAAGCCTGGCGGCGGCCGGAAACGGTGGTCGTTCATGAACAGTTCTGGACCGCGCAGGCCAAATTTTCCGATATCGTTCTGCCGGTCACCACTTCGCTGGAGCGGGAAGATATCGGCAGCGGCGGTCACGACGGTTTTATGATCGCCATGAGCGCGCAGATCCCGCCGGTAGGCGAAGCGCGCGATGATTACGCCATCTTCTGCGACCTTGCCGAGCGGCTGGGCTGCGGCGAGCGCTTTAGCGAGGGGCGCGACGCCGGGCAGTGGCTGCGGGAGATCTACGAAGCGTCGCGGCCGCGCGCGCGGGAAGAGGGGATCGCGCTGCCGTCGTTTGATGAATTCTGGCGGCAGGGGGTGCTGGAATACAGTGCGCCGGAGAAACCGCAGGTTTTCCTGGCGGATTTTCGCGCCGACCCGCAGCGCTATCCGCTCTCTACGCCTTCCGGCAAGATTGAGCTTTTTTCCGAAACCATCGCCGGGTTTGGCTATCGCGAGTGTCCCGGCCACCCGTGGTGGGATGAGCAGGAGGCGGCCTGGCAGCGGCAGGAGGCGGCGCGCTGGCCGCTGCATCTGCTCTCCAGCCAGCCGCGCACCCGCCTGCACAGTCAGTACGATCACGGCAGCGTGAGCCGGGCGACGAAAATCCAGGGGCGCGAGCCGCTGTGGATGCATCCGCAGGATGCGCAGGCGCGGGATATCAGCGAAGGCAGCGTGGTCAAGGTCTATAACGCCCGGGGAGCCATTCTTGCCGGGGTGCACCTCAGCGAGCAGATTTTGCCCGGAGTGGTGCAGATGTCGACCGGCGCCTGGTACGATCCGCTGGATCCGGCTGAAAAGGGGTCTCTGGATAAGCACGGCAATCCCAACGTGTTGACCGAGGATCGCGGCAGCTCGCGGCTGGGGCAGGGCTGCAGCGCCCAAAGCTGCTGGGTGGAGATTGCGCCGTGGCGGGACGCGCTGCCGCCGGTGACCGCTTTCGACCCGCCGATCTTTATTCAGGGTTAGGCGCCCGGTAATTCCCGGCTTACGGAATCAAAACCCTCCTGGGGCGGATAGCCCGAACAGATGCGCAGCATCGCCTCCGGGAAATTCAGCCACGCTGCGTTCTGCTCCCGGGGGCGGCGCAGGGCGCCTGCCCGGGCTACATGTTCACAGTTGTCTGTAGATCGGTAGCCCGGATAAGGCGCGTTACGCCAGCCGCGGGTAGGCGCTGGCGATATCGTCGCCGGTAAACTGGGCAATCCAGCCTTCCGGGTTGTCGAAGATGCGGATAGCGGTGAAGTTGGGCTCCGAGCCCATATCAAACCAGTGCGGCGTGTGCGCCGGAACGGAAATCAGGTCGTTCTTTTCACAGAGCACCTGGAATACCTCGTCGCCAATATGCAGGCAAAACAGGCCGGCTCCCTCGACGAAGAAGCGCACTTCGTCTTCCCCGTGGGTATGCTCGTTGAGGAATTTTTCCCGCAGCGCCTCTTTCTGCGGATTATCCGCACGCAGGCTGATCACGTCCCAGCTCTGGTAACCCTTCTCAGCCACCAGCTTATCAATCGCATGCTGATAGGCGGCAATCACCGTTTCTGAGGCTGGCGCCGGGCCTAAATCGCGGTCGGCCTGCCAGCGCTCGAAGCGGACGCCTTTGGCGTTGAGCTGCTGCTGGATCTCTTCGGCGTTCGTGCTGTGCCAGAGAGTATTTTGCGGGTCTTTCACGGAAAAAATGGTTAATGCGCTCATGCTGGGATCTGCTCCGGATGAATATCGTCAAAACGCTGAACCTGCGGATGGTGGCTGGCCGGGTCACGGTCGCCGCGCACCAGCTGTAGGGTGCGGAAGCCGGCCTCTTCGGCGGCATCCAGCTCCTGATGGATATCGGACAGGAACAGGATGGCGGCAGGAGGCTGTCCCAGCTGCTCAGCAATATTGCGGTAGGACTGCGCTTCGCGCTTGGCGCCTACCAGGGTATCGAAATAGCCGTTGAACAGATGAGTAATATCACCTTCGTCGCTGTAGCCAAATAACAATTTCTGCGCGGCGACGGAGCCTGAGGAATATACATATAAATCAATACCCTGTGACTTCCATTTTTCCAGCGACGGCAGGACGTCAGGATACAGGTGGCCGGTGAAGTCGCCATTGACGTAGCCTTCGCGCCAGATAATCCCCTGGAGCGCCTTGAGGGCGGTGGATTTGCGGTCTTCATCCATAAAGGCGAACAGGGTAGCAATAAGCTGCTCGACGCTGGCCGCCGGTTGGGCGATCTCTTCGCGCAGGTTATCGAGAATGGTCTTTACCGGATCGACAAACTGCTGGGCGGTCACGAAGCCGGCCAGGCGTTCGCGAGCGTACGGGAACAGGACGTTGTGGACGAAGCGAATGTCGCTGGTGGTGCCTTCAATATCGGTCACGATAGCGCGGATCATGAGTTCTCCAGAGTGAGCGGTAGGTCGTGCTGACGGTGGCGTTGTGCTGCTCGCTGTTTTCCACTCATAAGCATAAGCGAAATAACATTATCATTTAGACGTCTAAGCGTCTTGATTGCCAAATATTAACATCGTGTTATAGTGGCTTCAACAACAGCATGACAGACGGTACAAAAAGAATGAGCAATAAGCCACTGATTCCTGAGAGTAAACTCCCTTCACTTGGCACCACGATCTTTACCCAAATGAGCGCTCTGGCCCAGCAGCATCAGGCGATTAACCTGTCGCAGGGGTTCCCGGATTTCGATGGTCCGCGCTATCTGCAGGAGCGTCTGGCGTATCACGTGGCGCAGGGGGCGAATCAGTACGCGCCGATGACAGGCGTGGCCGCGCTACGCGACGCCATCGTCGATAAAACGGAAGAGCTGTACGGCTATCGTCCCGATGCCAACAGCGACGTGACCGTTACCGCTGGCGCGACGGAAGCGCTGTATGCGGCGATTACCGCGCTGGTACGTTCCGGCGACGAAGTCATTTGCTTTGACCCTAGCTATGATAGCTACGCCCCGGCGATTGAGCTTTCGGGCGGCGTGCTGAAGCGCATTGCTCTCCAGCCGCCGCATTTTCGCGTTGACTGGCAGCAGTTCGCCGCGAGCCTCAGCGACAAAACCCGACTGGTTATCCTCAATACGCCGCACAACCCGTCAGCGACGGTATGGCAGCGGGAAGATTTTGCCGCGCTGTGGCAGGCGATTGCCGATCGTGAAATCTATGTGCTGAGCGATGAGGTTTACGAACATATCTGCTTTGCCGCCGAAGGGCATGCCAGCGTGCTGGCGCATCCGCAGCTGCGCGAGCGGGCGGTGGCGGTCTCTTCGTTTGGCAAGACCTTCCATATGACCGGCTGGAAGGTGGGCTACTGCGTGGCGCCTGCCGCCATTAGCGCCGAGCTGCGTAAAGTGCATCAGTATCTGACTTTTGCCGTCAATACGCCCGCTCAGCTGGCGATTGCCGATATGCTGCGCAGCGAGCCGGAGCACTATCGCCAGCTGCCGGCGTTTTACCGCGAGCGGCGGGACCTGTTTATTGATGCGCTGCGCGCCAGTCGGCTGGACATTTTGCCCTGCGAAGGGACCTACTTCCTGCTGGCGGACTACAGCGCGGTCTCGGATCTGGATGATGTCAGCTTCTGCCGCTGGTTAACCACCGAAATCGGCGTCGCGGCGATTCCGCTATCGGTGTTCTGCGCCGATCCGTTCCCGCATAAGCTGATACGCCTGTGCTTCGCCAAACAGCCAGCCACGCTGCTGGCTGCGGCGGAACGACTGTGTCGTCTGTAGTTATTTAACGGTCCACGCCTGAGAAAATTGACGGTCGCTGAACATCTCCACCAGACCGTTGATTTGCTTCAGGCGCAATACTTCGTCTGAGTCCATCCCTAACTCTTTGCCGATTTTCTCGTCACACCAGCCGAGATGCGCCAGCTCCTGGACGATTTCCGACATCGCATGAATCTGATGACGTCCGCGCGCCCGGTTGTGGCGGATGGTGGCGGCCATCAGCGAATCACGCCTGGGGCTGCTCTTTTCCAGGCAGGTGACGGGAAGGTAGCCTTTCAGTCGTTTCTTCAGCGCCGCTCTGCCGCTCGCCAGCTCATGACGGTGAAAACCGTCGATAATGGAATAGCGCTCCTGATCCTGTTTCACTACCACAACGGGCTGCGTGAAGCCGTCCGTTTCCAGCGAGGTAAACAGCAGGCGTTTTTCCGGTGGCGCAAGATTATTTGGGTTGTAATCATTAGGCAAAACGGCGCCCTGTTTTACCCACAATACGCAGTCAACCGGTTGGGATTTGAAGGGGCTATATTCATGCAGAATCTGGCGAAAGGCGTTAAGCGCAGTAATCTTTTCCTCTTCATCTTCCAGCGATTGCAGATAGCGTTCGAGATCCTGGATTAATTGTCGTTGCATAGTATCCCCCATTGCTGGCGCTTTTTATTCATCCGTTCGCGATAGCGTTTATATTGATTCGCTTTGGTCGGGCTGAAAGAGAGCTGGCGGCACCAGTAATCATTGTTCAACAGAACTTTACAGATGCGCCGCCAGGACGGGACGTCTTTCGAGCCAATATCCGCCGGCTGCGTGTCCGGAATATCTATCATTCCCTTTTTTTGGTACCAGTGAAGATAGACGGCGATTTTATTGCGGTAATGTTCCGCCGTTTTCTCCGGCATGCTGTCGAGTAAAAACAGGGCGTAGCTTTTCCAGGTATGCTGCGCAGGTTTATCCAGCTTTCGATGGCCGTAGAACTGATTATCGTGACCGGCATAAACTCCGCCGCAGTGGACGCCGCTGACGCGATGGCACATGGCGGCCCAGCGTTCAGGCTCCAGCACATGGTAGAGCCACAGCCCCTGGCGCTGCTCCGGGCCAAAGGGTTCGCAGATACGCATATAGCGCAGCGGAACGCCCGCCTGATACATCAGGTTATAGAGCGGGTTGTAGGACAGGCCGCTTTTGCCGAACCAGGTCCAGATATCGGCGGTTTTCCAGTCGTAGATAGGATAGATGTACCACGCGTGTCCGCCCGGCGCGGAGGTGGTCCAGGGTTTATCGTCGGCGAAGCGAAGCTTGCGCTGCGAGGAGATGGTGATAAACCGATTTAACGATTCATCGGCGCGGATGCCGATCATCACCGCCGCGGGGCGGTTTTGCGAAAACCAATCGGCAAATTCGCGAACGAACGTTTCAAAACTCATGCCCGATTGATAAAACGGGAAAAAGCCGGGATCGGTAATCGCGTCCTTTGGCGGTTGTCGCACCCAGGGCGCGCCGGGTTCCCAGCACTGCCATTCGGGATGATATTGGGTCAGAGAATTCTGGGTAGTGAGAGGCAACGCGACCCAGAAAAATTGCTCAATAACGTCGCGATACTCTGCGCGCATCTTTTTACAATGCGCAATGGTGCAAGAGAACTGCGCTTCCCAATCCACAAACAGGACGCAAATCTTTTTGCCTGTACGGCGGGCGTGCTGCGCCGTGAGATGCAGCATGATTGTAGAATCTTTACCGCCAGAAAAAGAGACGCAAACACGGGAGAAGTTTTCCATTACCCATTCTATTCGCTGCTGACTGGCCTGCAGAACGGACTCGGGTAATGGAAGTTTTATAAAAGACACAGCCATTATTCCTTTAATGCTAAAAGATACTGTGTACTTATATCACATTTATTTCTTAATCAAGAGATTACTTATTATTCGTTAATCAAATTAAATGGCATTAACTATTCAATAATTTTATTCTTTTCACATTCGTCGATAAAGTTTGCAAAGTTCGGGTCGTCAAGGTTTACCCGATTGTAAATCATATAAATAGTGATGGAAGGGATCTTAAATGGCGCCTCTATAACCTTAAATTTATTATGGAAACTGATGTGTTCTAAAATACAGGTGGGTACAAACCCAATAATATCAGTTTGCTGAATAACATTAAGGATCGCTATGTATGAATCGCTACGGAACGAAATTTTCCTGTCAGACAGTATGCCGGCCGCCTGGCTTTGAAACGACTTCGTTCCCTGATCGTTGCAAATATAATACGTAAAGCGCTCCTGCAGTATGGCTTTCGTCGTTGTTAGCGATGCCAGCCGAGGATGATTTTCACTACAGACCAGAGAAATGCCCAGCTCCTGAATACGTTTACACACGGTAGCCCGCGATGACAGGGGCGTGGTGCTAAATATCAGGTCGGCTTTACGGTAGGCCAACAGGCTTTCTACCGACTCTCCGGACGCCAGCAGATCGTGATGTTCTACGTGTAAGTTTGAATCATCTAATAACATATGGATCAGGCTGGTTGTTTTTGGGGTAATAAAAAGCTGCGGCGCATAGACAACCAGGCGTTTCTTTAACTCAGAACGATTGGTGAGATAAATAGTTTGTTCTAATTGATTAAGATTTTTTTCAAGATGATGGTGGAGATTAACCCCTACGGTGGTCGGCGTAATTCCTTTACCTGAACGAACGAATAGCGGATCATTCAGCTGGGTGCGTAGCCGCTGAAGCGACTGACTGACGGCGGAGGGCGTAATAAATAGCGTTTCCGCCGCTTTACTGATGCTTAAATGCTGGTAAATACATTCGAAAATAACGAGTAGGTTCAGATCAAATTTCTTAAGATCGTAAAGATTAGCCATTATCAACGTCCTGTTAAGCTGGCGGTAAGGGAAACTGGTGAATATATATCTGTATTATATTCATTGTATGAATATTTGTTTCTTGTTATTTAATGCAGGCGCCGTCATTAAGTTTATCTAAATATATACTACCGTTGCGTATTCTACCAGATCCTTTTGTGTACCGCTAAAGTCAGGGGAGTGGGTTATTTATAAATACTTACCTTGCCCCGCTTAGCATCTGTAGTTTTTCTTTAACGGGAAGCCTGAACGCTTGTTGAAGTTTATTTGGTTATTCATATTATAAATTACTGATACGTGAGCGGCACTGAGGATGTTCATCAACCGCGGGCGGTAATTAAATTCTTTATTCTCCGGCTTTCGCTGGTCCTGCGGGCAAGTATGGCAAGTGGAAGAGCGGCAGTGGGGGCGTCTGCATCGCGCTAACGCGGGAAACATGTCACAAAGAACGGGCATTTTGACATGGTAATGCTCTGTGAAATCACCGGAAAAGTAGGGGTAGCGGTAAAACCTATTACAGTCATAGATAAGACCTGCCGCCGCGTGGATTGCCCTTTCGTTCAGCGGGTGATGTAATCCCTTAGCTGTTACATTAAGGTGTAGAGCGCAACACATTGCCAGCTACTGGCGCTGAACCTACCTGCGGGTGTTTCAGGTAACGGGGCCGCCTGCGAGGGCGGCCTTTTTACTTTTCAGCGCATATAATGCGAAACGCGGTAGAAGATTGTCATCGCGTTGACAGGTTCACAAAGTTGTCTTGTTCCGGTTGTTAGATAACGCTTATTGATTCGATAATGCAAACGCATTGGTCGAGTCAGGAAAAATTCGTTAACTTAGACCTCAACGAAAACACGGAGGAAGTATAGATGTCCTTAATTAATACCAAAATCAAACCTTTCAAAAACCAGGCGTTCAAAAACGGTGAATTCATCGAAGTTACCGAGAAAGATACTGAAGGCCGCTGGAGCGTCTTCTTCTTCTACCCGGCTGACTTCACCTTCGTTTGCCCGACCGAACTGGGCGATGTGGCAGACCACTACGAAGAACTGCAGAAGCTGGGCGTAGACGTTTACTCCGTCTCTACCGACACTCACTTCACCCACAAAGCGTGGCACAGCAGCTCTGAAACCATCGCGAAAATCAAATACGCGATGATCGGCGACCCGACTGGCGCCCTGACCCGTAACTTCGACAACATGCGTGAAGATGAAGGCCTGGCAGATCGTGCCACCTTCGTTGTTGACCCGCAGGGTATCATCCAGGCTATCGAAGTTACCGCTGAAGGTATCGGCCGCGACGCGTCTGACCTGCTGCGTAAAATCAAAGCAGCTCAGTACGTAGCTTCTCACCCAGGCGAAGTGTGCCCGGCTAAATGGAAAGAAGGTGAAGCGACTCTGGCTCCATCTCTGGACCTGGTCGGCAAAATCTAAATTTCCATCGTCTTTCACGCCAACGCAGCTATGGCGTGAAATACTTGGGAAATTATTTCAGTCATGGGCGCACCGGCGCCCATTTTATTCCAACACCATGATGCAAGCGTATTCAGGCTGCCTGAACGAGGCCGCTTGCATGATGATGTTTTAAGCCCAGGAGATAAAAATGCTCGACACCAACATGAAAACCCAGCTCAAGGCTTATCTTGAGAAGCTGACCAAACCTGTTGAGCTGATTGCCACGCTGGATGACGGCGCTAAATCGGCAGAAATCAGGGAACTGCTGGCTGAAATTGCTGAACTGTCAGATAAAGTCACCTTCAAAGAAGATAACGGCCTGGCGGTGCGTAAGCCGTCATTCCTGATTACCAACCCCGGCTCCAGCCAGGGGCCGCGCTTTGCCGGCTCTCCGCTGGGACATGAATTCACCTCTTTAGTTCTGGCTCTGCTGTGGACCGGCGGTCATCCGTCAAAAGAAGCGCAGACTCTGCTGGAGCAGATCCGCAATATCGACGGTGATTTTGAATTCGAAACCTACTATTCGCTTTCATGCCATAACTGCCCGGACGTGGTTCAGGCGCTGAACCTGATGGCGGTACTGAACCCGCGCATCAAGCACACGGCGATTGACGGCGGAACGTATCAGAATGAAATCACCGAACGCAACGTGATGGGCGTACCGGCGGTATTTATGAACGGTAAGGAATTTGGTCAGGGTCGCATGACGCTGACGGAAATCGTTGCCAAAGTGGATACCGGCGCGGAAAAACGCGCGGCGGAAGAGCTGAATAAACGTGAAGCCTATGATGTCTTAATCGTTGGCTCCGGTCCGTCCGGCGCAGCGGCAGCCGTTTACTCCGCGCGTAAAGGTATTCGTACCGGCCTGATGGGTGAACGCTTTGGCGGCCAGGTGCTGGATACCGTTGATATTGAAAACTATATTTCAGTACCCAAAACGGAAGGCCAGAAACTGGCTGGCGCATTAAAAGCGCACGTCAGCGAATACGATGTTGATGTGATCGATTCTCAGAGCGCCTCCAGACTGATCCCGGCGACGGTTGAAGGCGGCCTGCATCAGGTTGAGACCGCCTCCGGCGCGGTGCTGAAAGCGCGTAGCGTTATCATTGCCACCGGCGCGAAATGGCGTAACATGAACGTGCCGGGTGAGGATCAGTATCGTACCAAGGGCGTGACCTACTGCCCGCACTGCGACGGCCCGCTGTTTAAAGGTAAACGCGTGGCGGTTATCGGCGGCGGTAACTCCGGTGTGGAAGCGGCAATCGATCTGGCAGGCGTTGTTGAACACGTTACTCTGCTGGAGTTCGCGCCGGAAATGAAGGCCGACCAGGTTCTGCAGGATAAAGTCCGCAGCCTGAAAAACGTCGATATCATTCTCAACGCGCAGACCACGGAAGTGGTGGGCGACGGTAGCAAAGTCACTGGCCTGCAGTACCGCGACCGCGTGAGCGGCGATGAGCATCACGTGGCGCTGTCGGGGATCTTCGTGCAGATCGGTCTGCTGCCGAATACCAACTGGCTGGAAGGCGCGATTGAGCGCAACCGCATGGGTGAAATCATCATTGATGCGAAATGTGAAACCAACGTGAAGGGCGTTTTCGCTGCCGGCGACTGCACGACCGTTCCGTACAAACAGATTATTATCGCCACCGGCGAAGGTGCGAAGGCGTCTTTGAGCTCGTTCGATTACCTGATTCGCACTAAGACCGCATAATTCATAATAAAGTAAGACCAAACCTGCACAGCAAAGAGGCTACCCTGGGGTAGCCTCTTTTTTTACCTTACCGCCGCTACCTGACCACCATCACCGGAATATGCGCATGGCGAATCACGCTTGAGGCGTTGGAACCTAGCAGATGGGTGCTGATCGAAGGGTTACGGGAGCCTATCACCACCACATCGGCTTTAATTTCATTGGCCAGTTCATTGACCATATCGCGCACGTTGCCAAAGCGGACGTGCATTTTGATTCGCGACGGGTCAATGCTGAAATGGCCGGCCATCGTTTTCAGGCGCGTTTCTGCTTCATGCTGCAAATGCTCTTCAAAGCGGCGCAGATCGGCGGTAAAACGACTCATCGTGAAGCTTGATGAACCGGGTAGTACGTGGAGAAGATGGATAACCCCGTCCTGCTGGGCTAAAAACTCCGCATGGCGAACGGCTTTATCGCTTAACTCCATTTCAAAGACATCAACGGGCATAATGATGGTTTTATACATATGCATTCCTCCTTGTTCGTCTGCTTTTATATCAACACATTATAGGAAAGTATTGTGCCATTCAGGTCGCAAAATTGTCAGAACGGTACGAGGGCGGCGTAAAAGTTTGTCAAAAGAGAGGAGAAGAGCGAAAGATGCAGAAAGAGGATGCAGTAACATCCTCTGGATAAAGCGCGAAACGCTTCAGGCAGCGGGGAGATTAACGGTGAAAATCGCCAGCGGCCTCCGGCTGATACAGCAGTTCCAGCACTTCAAGGTGCGTTGAGGTGCCGCCCGGTAATTCCCAGTGAATCGTGCTGCCGACTTTGAGGCCCAGCAGGGCTGCGCCAACCGGCGCCATCACCGAAAGCTGGGTGGCGCTATCCGTGACCTGCGCCGGGAAAACCAGCGTGCGGATGCGCTCTTCACCGGTGGTTAAATCGCGAAATCTGACCTTGCTATTCATGCTGACAACATCATGCGGCATGGCTTCCGGGGCCAGCATCTGCGCGCGGTCAAGCTCGTCATTCAGCGCGTCCGCTACCGGTGAGTTGGCGAAAGACGGTTGTTCCAGCAGTCTGTCGATGCGTTCTGCATCCAGTTCATTAATGATAATTGCGGGTCTGGTCATCTCATACTCCATGTTATCCAGGAACCTGTCCGTAAAAGAAAACCCTCACCGAAAATGGCAAGGGTTAATGTCCTCTCATCATACTGAGACTTGCTGGTGGTTTGAAGTGATTAAACGCACATTCATCAACGAACCATAGCGGAGTTGTATGAAATCTAGCCGGCTTTATCCAGCAGAAATTGCTTACCGCAGTTCCCCGGATGGGGTTGGGGTAAGAATGAATCAGCGGAGAGAGGGGCATTAATGGCCGCTGCTTTGATGGAGATTTGCATCTCAGTCAGATAGGCGGGGTTGCCGTTGCAGGTTAACTTGAAAGCCCTGACGTTCTGTTTTCCATAGGCCTCAGCAACCGCGGCGTTGAAGCCATCCCGGCTAACGGTTTGCCCATAGTGTTTGGCCAGGAAAGCGCCCAGATGGCTCTGTTTTATCTCGCCGTTCAGGCGCACCATGGTGCCGAAATAGTTGTCAGGATCGAAACCAAAGCAAACGCCATGCTTGGCGTATTCATAACGTTCGAGACATGAGTTACCGCCCGAACCCGGCATCACGCCGTTAAGCTTATTCGCCATTTCCAGCGAGAGCCCGGTTTCAGCCGCCCGACATTTTTGCCCGGCTTTTGCTTCCGGCATATTGGGAACAGGGCGGGTCGCACAGCCAAAGCGCATCCAGCGCCGCTCGTCCACCCCCCGTGCGGCAATAGATTTTGGCAGGCTCGGCCACAGGCCGTGAACGGTGAGAAAATCGGCTTTATTGCTGAGTTCCTGCTGCAGGCGGCACTCTTCCGGTTCGCTGCGGTTGCGGTCTTGCATACTTTGGCAGAACCCCGTTTGCCAGGAGAGAGCCAGCACGTAGCGGTCAAAATCACCGTATTGCGTGGCGATCAGCGGATCTGCGCTGACCTGGGCGGCGCTGAGCAAAAGGGCAATGGCAACGAAATCCTTCCTGAACATTTTTATTCCTGATGACAAATGGTCATTGATAACATTGAGTTATTAAAGCATAAAAAAGGCGCCAACAGGCGCCTTTTCACACGGTTTCAGCTTTAGCGGATTGCGCTGCCGGGAACCAGAACTTCGGTGGCGATAATCACCACTAACAAACCAACCAGCACCGGGACAGAGGTCCGTTTCACCACTTCAAACGGCGAAATTTTTGCCATACCGGCGACGGCGACCACCACGCCGGAGACCGGAGAAATGGTTCGGCCAAGGTTAGATGCCTGCAGCATCGGGATCGAGAGATAAGCTGGATTGATGCCGGAAGAGTGCGCCAGCTTCGGGATCATCTCAACGAAAGCATAGAAGGGGGCGTTACCGGAACCGGTGGTCATCGCCGCCAGCATGGTCAGAATGACCAGCACCAGCATCAGAATGATACTGGCGGAGCCGAACGACGTGGCGATAGAGATCAGACCGTTAATAAAGCCAATGGTACTCAGACCCTGAGCAAAGACGCCGGCGGCTACCAGCAGCATCACCACACCGGCAAACGCGTCAGCCATGCCGCGATACGCCGCTTCCAGGCCATTGAACACATTTTTGGTGTTAAAGCCGCGGCAGAATTCCAGAACCGCCGCCAGCAGCATGCAGAGCACAAGAATGGTGATGATGTGCAGCTCCGGGCCCCATTTGCCGTCGAAAATCAGTACGCCGATTATCGGCGTAAACGGCAGAATGGCGTAGAAAGCGGGGGCGGTCGTGGTTATCTCGTTTACATCGAGCATTTCATGGGCGACGTTTTCTTTTTTATCCAGGTATCGCTGCCAGAAAAAGTGAGCGATCGCCATGCTGATAATGGCCACAATAGAAATGGGCAGCGTGGTTTTAAAGGCAAAGTCAATCAGCGGCATTTCGGCGGCTTTGGCGGCCAGCACGACATCCCCGGAAGTGGGGGAGAGAATAATCGCCGCCGGAGAAGCGCAGATAGCGGCGGCAGCGCCGCGGCTGATGCCAACGTTGACCATCACCGGGAACAGTGTCGCCATCAGCAGTACTCCCAGACCGGTAGCGGAGGAGACGGCCAGCGACATCAGGCAGGCAACGAAATAAGCGGCGATCATCAGTAGATAGGGGGAGTTAATGAAGCGCAGCGGTTTTGACGCCAGCTTCACCACCATGTCATTGGCGCCGATGTGCGTCATATAAGTCGCGAAACCGCAGAGCATCATGATCATCATGCCGAGATCGCCGCCGCGGCTCATCAGCAGTATCTTAATATATTCAACGATATCGGTTGCAGAATAACCGGTGCTCTTTGCGTCGCCTGGTAAAACCTTATGCCCCATCAGCGCGCTGGCGATGAGTAATACTAAGCCACCGACGAACAGCACGCCGGTGGCGGAATAGCCTTTAATGATATAGCGGGCGACGCCCACAATGACCACAATCCCAATCAGGATCTCTACTAGCGTAAGCATTCTTTTACCTCTAAACCATTAACCCAAAGAATCTACTAATAAATGAAGCGAAGAAAAAATTTAGTGAGGGAATGTGCCTAAAAAACGGGCGAAACTCGCTGACGCAAATCAATAAATCGATGAGAATTCCTGTCAGGCGGTACCATGCCCGCCTGGTCAAAGCCAGGACGCGAGAGATTTTCAGATTTTTTGCACCGGGTAAATCAAGAGTTTGCCTAATACCGTTAAGGTAGTATTAAGATTATCTTTGCTATCTTACTCCGCTTTAAAAATGATACTGGTAAGAGAAAAGTGTAATGCGACGTCGATTTATAGGGTTGTTTCTGGGATGCCTGGGCCTGCTGCTATCATCCACCTCCGCTAATGCATCGTTTAGTTCGACGCTTCGTGACGGCTACAATACGCTGAGCGATAACGTCGCGCAGACCTGGAATGAGCCTGAGCACTATGATCTTTATATCCCCGCGGTGACCTGGCACGCCCGTTTCGCCTACGACAAAGAGAAAACGGACCGCTACAACGAACGTCCCTGGGGCGCCGGCTTCGGCGTCTCGCGCTGGGATGATAAAGGGAACTGGCATGGCATCTATTTGATGGCCTTTAAAGACTCTTATAATAAGTGGGAGCCTATCGGCGGCTATGGCTGGGAGAAAACCTGGCGTCCCTTAGCAGACGATAATTTCCATCTGGGTTTAGGCTATACGCTTGGCGTGACGGCGCGCGATAACTGGAACTACATCCCGATTCCGGTCGTGCTGCCTCTGGCTTCTATCGGGTACGGCCCGGCCACGTTCCAGATGACCTATATCCCGGGCACCTATAACAACGGAAACGTTTACTTTGCCTGGGCGCGCATTCAGTTTTGATGCGATTTTTTATAGCAATAAAAGAGATAAGCGGACTGTCTTGTTGAAAAACAAAGACTAACGTGAGCCCGGTGCAAAAAGATAGAGACTTTTATCACTTTTTAGCAAAGTTGCGCTGGACAAAAGGTACCACAATTGGTGTACTGATACCCGACACAGTATTAGTGTCGATTTTTTCATATAAAGGTAATTTTGATGTCTAAGATTAAAGGTAACGTTAAGTGGTTTAATGAGTCCAAAGGATTCGGTTTCATTACTCCGGAAGATGGCAGCAAAGATGTATTCGTACATTTCTCTGCAATCCAGTCCAACGGTTTCAAAACTCTGGCTGAAGGTCAGCGCGTAGAGTTCGAAATCACTAACGGTGCCAAAGGCCCTTCTGCTGCAAACGTAATGCCTATCTAAGCAACGCGTCAGTAGAATATAAAAACCCGCTCATGGCGGGTTTTTTTTTGCCTGCGGTCAGGGGCTAGCGGCTGGCCGCATGTGAAAACAGCCAGAACGCGGTGGCCGTCATGGCAAATGAGCCTGACAAGTTGACCAGTACGTTGAGTAACGCCCAGCTAAAGCGCCCCTGCTGGAGTAGAAACACCACTTCGGCGGAAAACGTGGAGAAGGTGGTCAGCCCGCCGCAAAAGCCGGTGGTGATAAGCAGCTTCCACATCGGATCGATATCCGTCATGCGGTTAAACCATGCCAGCCCTGCGCCGATAATAAAAGCGCCCAGCAGGTTAGCGGTGAGCGTACCAATGGGGATAGCATGATGCATGGGGTTAAACTTCATACCCAGCCACCAGCGCAAAACGCTGCCGGTGCCGCCGCCAAGAAACACAGCCAAAAGGAGTTGCAACACGGTCATTCCCTGTTTATTGATCGAGACTAAACTTCGAGTGTAGCGCGCGAAAGGCCTCACTGGCTATGACTAACCTGACGGGAGAGAAAAGATGCTTGTTGCTGCCGGACAATTTGCCGTAACGCCGGACTGGACGGAAAACGCGCAGACCTGCGTGAGCATGATGCGTCAGGCCGCGGAGCGGGGGGCCGCGCTTCTGGTTCTCCCGGAAGCGCTGCTGGCGCGAGACGATAACGATGCGGACTTATCGGTTAAATCCGCCCAGCGCCTTGATGGCGGCTTTCTACGGCTCTTGCTGGCAGAGAGCGAAAACAATGCCTTGACGACGGCGCTGACCCTGCATATTCCTTCCGGCGAAGGACGGGCAGCGAATACGCTGGTGGCGCTACGTCAGGGCAAGATTATTGCGCAATATCAGAAACTGCATCTGTATGATGCTTTCAATATTCAGGAGTCCCGGCTGGTCGATGCCGGGCGGCAGATTCCGCCGCTTATCGAGGTGGATGGGATGCGCGTCGGGCTGATGACCTGCTACGATTTACGTTTCCCTGAGCTGGCGCTGTCGTTAGCGCTCAGCGGTGCGCAGCTCATCGTGTTGCCCGCCGCGTGGGTAAAAGGGCCGCTGAAGGAGCATCATTGGGCGACGCTATTAGCGGCGCGGGCCCTGGATACCACCTGTTATCTTGTCGCCGCCGGGGAGTGCGGGACGCGTAATATCGGCCAGAGTCGTATTGTCGATCCCTTAGGGACAACGCTTGCCGGGGCAGGAGAGCGGCCGCAGTTGATTTTTGCCGAACTTTCAGCTGATTATATTCAGCAGGTACGCGAGCGTCTGCCGGTGTTGCAGAATCGCCGCTTTGCGCCACCGCAATTATTATGACGTTTTTTTAAACAAGGCTTGATTCACCTTGTTACAGATTGCTATTGTGTCCGCGCGTCAAATAGCCGTTAATTGTATGCGTGTATGATGGCGTATTCGCAGCTTGTATTAGAGAAGAAGGTTAGCTATGGGTGAGATTAGTATTACCAAACTGCTGGTAGTCGCAGCGCTGATTATCCTGGTGTTTGGTACCAAAAAGTTACGCACGCTGGGTGGAGACCTGGGCTCGGCTATCAAAGGCTTTAAAAAAGCCATGAACGATGACGATGACAGTGCGAAAAAGACCAGTGCTGAAGAAGCGCCGGCGCAGAAGCTCTCTCATAAAGAGTAATTCGCGACGAGTTTCCTGAACGAGGGGGCTCGCTACCGACGGGGATAAACCGCGTCGGCAAAGAGGCTGCAGCGATAGCGCTGCGGCCTCTTTTGTTATTTGCACTGAGTTTTGACGAAAAAGATGCAACCAACTGTTACCGGGGTGGGATTTTTAGCGGGTAACGAAACGCATCGGCAGAACGGACCGCTGCGCTAAAAATATCACGCCGCGGTCGAGGCAGAGATTACTTCACTTCCATGCCTTTGGCCTGTAGATCGGCATGATAGGAGGAACGAACGAACGGCCCGCAGGCAGCATGGGTAAAGCCCATGGCCATCGCTTCGGCTTTCATCTCTTCGAACTCATCCGGGCTGACGTAGCGCTGTACCGGCAGGTGGTGGCGGCTCGGCTGTAAATACTGGCCTAACGTCAGCATGGTGACGCCGTGGCGGCGCAGATCGCGCATCACTTCTACGATTTCAGCATTGGTTTCGCCTAACCCCACCATCAGGCCCGATTTCGTCGGGATCTCCGGGTGTGCTTCTTTAAAGCGTTCCAGCAGCTTCAGGGACCAGTTGTAGTCGGCTCCCGGGCGGACCTGGCGATACAGGCGCGGCACGTTTTCCAGGTTATGGTTAAACACGTCCGGCGGCGTCGCCTGAAGGATTTCCAGCGCACGATCCATACGGCCGCGGAAGTCCGGCACCAGGGTTTCAATTTTAATCGTCGGGCTTTTTTCGCGAATCGCGCTGATGCAGTCGGCAAAGTGCTGAGCGCCGCCATCGCGCAGATCGTCGCGATCCACGGAAGTCACCACCACATAGCGCAGCGCCATATCGGCGATGGTTTGCGCCAGCTTTTGCGGTTCGTTGGCGTCCGGTGTCACCGGGCGACCGTGGGCAACATCGCAGAACGGGCAACGACGGGTACAGATGGCGCCCAGGATCATAAAGGTTGCCGTTCCGTGGTTAAAACATTCCGCGAGGTTAGGGCAAGAGGCTTCTTCGCACACGGAGTGCAGGCCGTTCTTACGCATCGCTGCCTTGATCCCCTGGATACGGGACGAGTCAGCCGGAAGTTTGATTTTCATCCATTCCGGTTTTCTGAGCAGAGCTTCACGCTCAGTTGCCACGTTTTTCACCGGGATAAGGGCCATTTTATCGGCATCGCGGTATTTTACACCGCGTTCCATCACAATGGGTTTACTCATAGCGTGCGTGTTCCAGTTGCGAGTGACGAAGGAAAGCGAATCAATTCAAGTAAATGTTGCATTTATCAACTATTTTTGAATTAAACGCAGGCAGTATATCATTGATACGGGGCATAAAGCAGCCTGCTGGCCGGGCAAATTGTAAAATAGTTGTTGTTTTATGCTTTTCCCTCTCGTGCCTTATCGGCTAAAAAGCCTGACGAATCGTCTCTACGATCTCTTTCAGCAAGGGCTCCTGCGCGCTGAGCTTGTTATAGTGCAGCGCAATATCAATTTTTTCTTCCCGCAGCGGCGGGAAATCGAGCATTTTTAAGGGCCAAATCTTCTCGACCAGGGAAAACATTCCGGAAGTGATTAGCCCCAGCATATCGCTGTCGTTGACCAGGGCTGCTTGAGTTAACAGATTATAGCTACTGAAACCATAGCGGCGTTCGCCGAGATGCTCCTGCAGGTGACGCAGGATGGTCGTATAGCGCTGTCCTTCGGGCTGCAGGAGAGCGAATTCATATTGGCCCAGGTTTGCTGAGTTTGCGGGGAGCGCGAGGGCCGGATGCCCTGCCCGGCAGAAGATATGTACGCTATCCTGAAATAGCACATGGTGCGTAATCGCCTGCCCGCTGTGGGGGAAGCTGTCGACCAGCAGGTCAACCTGACGCTGGTTTAACTGGCTGGCCGCGTCGGTAATGGCGACGTTGTGCAGCAAAATCTGGGGAAAGACGCTCCGCAGCTTTTTGGTGATAACCGGCATGATCAACGCGCCGATAGCCGGAGAGGTGGCAACGGTTATCACCCGTTCCCGCTGCGTATTGCCAGTTAAATCCAGGGCGTTGAGAAACGCCTCCATCCCCTCACTGATATGCTTATGCAGATGCGTGGCGTAGGCCGTTGGCGTCACGCCCTGGCCCTTGCGAATAAAGAGCGGGTCAGGGAAGAGGGCGCGCAGTTTGTTCAGGGACTGACTAATCGCCGACGGCGTGATATTCAGTATTTTTGCCGCGTTGACGATGCCTTTATGGACGTAAACCGCTTCAAAAATAGTGAGTAAATTGAGGTCTATGTTGCGCAAAATGCGAAACATCTGTCGATCGTAGCGATCGTCAACTCGTTCGGTTGGTACGCTCTGAGCGTTATTTTCTTCCACTCTGTATTTCCGCTAGTGATGATTAGCACCATTATAGCGGTCACAATTATTTTATTAGTGATAATTGATTGCAAAAATAAAGGCTTAATCGCGCCTGAGGGATAAATGTGACGTCCCGCGGTAGCGGGACGCGATGGCTAGCGGCCTTGAAGATATTCCGCAGGTGGATCGTTGAGCAACGCCAGCAGATTGGCGGCCAGGCGTGGAGACACGGTCTCCGTACGGGCATCGGGCAACCACTGGCGCATTTGGGTCATCTCCATTCCGGCATAACCGCAGGGGTTAATCCTCAGGAATGGTGACAGATCCATGTTGATATTCAGCGCCAGGCCGTGGAATGAGCAACCTTTGCGGATGCGCAAACCCAGGGAGCAAATTTTTCGATCGCCCACGTAGACGCCGGGGGCGTCTGCTCGCGGGTGCGATTCAATACCGTACTCCGCCAGGGTGTTCACGACGGTTTGCTCTAACAGCGTGACCAGCTCGCGTACGCCCAGCTTGCGCCGTTTCAGGTTCAGCAGAACGTACATCACCTGCTGTCCGGGACCATGATAGGTGACCTGTCCGCCGCGATCGCTCTGAATCACCGGGATCTCGCCGGGAACCAGAACATGTTCGGCCTTTCCGGCCTGACCCTGTGTGAACACCGGGTAATGCTCTACCAGCCAGATTTCATCCAGCGTGGCATCGTCGCGGGTGTCGGTAAATTCATGCATTGCCTGCGAGACAGGTTCGTAAGGTTGCAGGCCGAGCTGGCGGATGAGGATTTTATTGTGCTGCAAAACAACGTCTCCGCAGAGAGAGAATGATTTGAGTGGGGAAGTATATCACAGCGAGAAAGCGAGAATGACCCGGCGTGGATGCCGGGTCAGGGGAAGAGATTTACAGCACCATTCGTACGATTTCAATATTGCCCAGCTCTTCGTAGAGGGTTTCTACCTGCTCAATGTGGGTTGCATTGATGGTGATAGAGACTGAGTGGTAGTTGCCTTTGCTGCTGGGTTTTACCGTCGGAGAGTAATCACCTGGTGCATGGCGCTGTACCACTTCAACCACCTGGTCAACCAGCTCCGGCAACGCCTGTCCCATTACTTTGTAAGTAAATGGAGTAGGGAATTCAAGCAGTTCGTTAAGTTTGGTTTTCATGTCAGCTCCGGTGTTACAACAAAAAATAATAACTCCCACGACGTGTGGGAGTTATCAGGATAACTAGTATATGGGGATCTAAATCACACTTTCAAGTGGTCGATTTTTAACCAAACCAGTGATGGAACATTAATTTAATGTAATCAATGATTTTACCGAAGAAATTGCCTTCCGGGATTTCCTGCAGTACGACCAGCGGGCGCTGATCGATCGTTTTGCCATCCAGCTGGAAGTTAATGGTGCCTACCACCTGATTTTTCTGCAGCGGCGCGTGCAGCTCAGCGTTATTCAGCACGTAGCTGGCTTTCAGATCTTTCATGCGACCGCGCGGGATAGTCAGATAAACGTCTTTATCCACGCCGAGCGAGGCGCGATCGGTATCGCCAAACCAGGCAGGCTCAGAAGCGAACTCTTTACCGGCTTTAATCGGATTAACGGTTTCAAAGAAGCGGAAGCCCCAGGTCAGCAGCTTTTTGCTTTCAGACTCGCGGCCTTTGTAGGTGCGGCCGCCCATCACGGCGGAGATCAGGCGCATCTGGCCTTCGGTTGCCGAGGCCACGAGGTTATAGCCCGCTTTGTCAGTATGGCCGGTTTTAATCCCGTCGACGTTCAGGCTGTTATCCCACAGCAGCCCGTTGCGGTTGAGCTGACGAATACCGTTGAAGGTAAACTCTTTTTCTTTATAGATGGTGTATTCATTCGGGACATCGCGGATCAGCGCCTGGCCGATAAGCGCCATGTCGCGCGCGGAGCTGAACTGACCATCGGCATCCAGGCCGTGTACGGTCTGGAAGTGGGTGTTTTTCAGACCAAGGGCGTTAACGTAGTTGTTCATCAGGCTGACGAAGGCATCCTGGCTGCCGGCGACGTAGTCGGCCATCGCCACGCAGGCGTCGTTGCCGGACTGCAGGTTGATGCCGCGGATCAGCTGCGAAACCGGCACCTGCATACCCGGTTTAAGGAACATCAGCGAGGAGCCTTTAAAGACCGGGTTGCCGGTCGCCCACGCGTCGTTACCCACGGTGACCAGATCGGACTCTTTAAACTTGCCCGCTTTCATGGCCTGACCAATCACATAGCTGGTCATCATTTTGGTCAGGCTCGCCGGATCGCGGCGGGAGTCGGCGTTGTTTTCTGCCAGGACTTTGCCTGAGTTGTAATCGATAAGAATCCAGGATTCGGCGTCAATCTGCGGGGCGCCTGGGATCATCGTTTTGATATTCAGGTCATCGGCGCGGGCAGCGGAGGACAGCGCTGCCACGGAGAGCGCCGTAACGAGTAAGCGAGCGGTAAAAGAGGTCTTCATGGTCTGAACAACGGCATCCGTGATGGAGTTAAAAAAAGTGCCTTACTATAACAAACGCACTACGAACCAGCATCCGACATTGCGCACGACTTTGTTAATGACTTTGTCATGCGCAACAAGCAGGGGAGGCGGGTGCGATGCCTTTAGTTGGCGCGAGTAATAAATGACTGCAGCTGAGCTTCGCTTTGCAGACGCTGTTGAATCGTGCTGGCCTGCGCTTTGCTGCTGAATGGGCCGAGCTGAATACGCCATACCGCGCCGTTTTGCGTGACGCGGCCCGGGACGGAAAATTGCTGACTCAGACGCTGCTGGTACTGCTGCGCGCGGGCCTGGTCGCTGACGGCGCCGACCTGTACGACGAAATCGCCGCTGGCGCTGGCCGCTGCGGCAGGCGCTACGGCAGCGGTGGCGGCCACGGCGGGCGCAACGCTGCCTTGTACTGAACCCGGAGCGGTAACCGGCGCGCTTTGAACGACAGGCTCGCTGCCTTCCAGCACGCCGTTATTCAGCGGCGTCGGGGCGCCGAGGAAACCGCCGCTGTTGACCGGCGCGCCGGTGGTGTCTTCCGGCTTCAGCGTTGAATTACTGATGGCGTGCACGTCAGTTTGCGCGGGTTGACTCATTGCCGCGCTGCTGTCGCCGTCAAGATTCGGGCGGGCGGGCAGCGCGTAGGTCTGTTTGGCCACGGTGGTACAGGCCATACCCGGACCGGAAAGCGAGCCGTCCGGTGCGACGACGATCGGGTCGATGCGCACTTTGGTATTGTTCGAGGTATTCAGACGATCGGCTGAGGCGCGGGACAGTGAAATCACGCGATCGTTACCGTAAGGCCCGCGATCGTTGATGCGCACGACGATCATGCGACCGTTCGCCAGGTTGGTGATCCGAGCGTAGCTTGGGATCGGCAGCGTAGGATGGGCCGCGGTAAGCTGCGTGGGATCGAACGCTTCTCCCGATGCGGTCAGATTGCTGTTAGGCTCGGCATCGTAGATGGCTGCGAAGCCTGCCTGGGTGAAGTTAGACGGATCCTGGACGATTTTGTAGCTTTTGCCGTCGCGTTCATAATCCTGATTCGCCGTGGCATTAGGCGTTTCGTACTGCGGATCGGCGCCGCTAATCTCCACCGTTGGGCCATTGCAAACGGCCGGCTGTGGAGTGCTGACCGTTTTCTGTTGAACGTCTTCACTCGAACATGCCGCCAGCAGCCCTGCTGCTATGCAGATCCCCAGCCATTGCTTACGCATCGCGAACCCCTTACACGCTTTTCGACAACATTTTTCTGTGAGTATGGATCGACATGACGATACCAAACCCGGCCATCAATACGATTAGGGCAGAGCCCCCGTAGCTGACCAGCGGCAAAGGTACCCCCACCACCGGTAAAATACCACTTACCATACCAATATTTACGAAGACATAAACGAATAAAATCAACATTAAACCACCGGCCATCACCCGGCCAAAGGTGGTTTGCGCCTGGGCGGCAATCCACAACCCGCGCATAATCAGCAGAATATAGAGCGCCAGCAGAATCAGTACGCCGATCAGCCCCAGCTCTTCCGCCAGGACGGCAAAGATAAAGTCGGTATGGCGCTCAGGCAGAAACTCCAGCTGCGACTGGGTTCCGTGTAGCCAGCCTTTTCCGCGCAGTCCGCCGGAGCCGATGGCGATTTTTGACTGAATAATGTGGTAACCCGCGCCGAGCGGATCGGTTTCCGGGTCGAGCAGCATCATTACGCGCTGGCGCTGATAATCATGCATCAGGAAGAACCAGAGGATGGGAATAAAGGCGGCGACCAGCACCACGGCAATACCAATCAGACGCCAGCTCAGGCCAGACAGAAAGAGGACAAACAGACCGGACAGGGCGACCAGAATCGAGGTCCCGAGGTCAGGCTGCGCGGCGACCAGCAGCGTAGGCAGGAAAATCAGCACCAGCGCGATAGCGGTATTTTTCAGCGATGGCGGGCAAACGTCGCGGTTGATAAAGCGCGCCACCATCAGCGGTACGGCTATTTTGGCGATTTCCGACGGCTGGAAACGGACGATGCCGAGATCCAGCCAGCGCTGCGCCCCTTTGGAGATGGCGCCGAAGGCGTCAACCGCCACCAGCAGGATAATACAGAAGATATAGAGATAGGGCGCCCAGCCTTCATAGACCCGCGGCGGGATTTGCGCCATGACGATCATGATAACAATCCCCATGGCGATCTGGCCGATTTTGCGCTCCATCATGCCCATGTCCTGACCGCTGGCGCTCCAGATCACCAGCGCGCTGTAGGTCAGCAGCGCCAGCAGGATAAGCAGCATGGTGGGGTCGAGGTGGATTTTATCCCATAGCGATTTTTTATTTGGATTATCAGTCATTATTGATCCTCCCCAGCCGTTACCGCCGGGTTTTCACTCGGCAGATTGGTGTTGTTATCACCCAGCATTATATGATCGAGAATCTGACGCATAATGGTACCGACTGCCGGACCTGCGCCGCCGTTCTCAAGAATAATCGCCACGGCAACCTGGGGGTTGTTGTAAGGGGCAAACGCCGTCATCAGTTTATGGTCACGCAGGCGTTCAGCGATTCTGTGCGCGTTATAGGTTTCATTGGCTTTCAGGCCGAAGACCTGAGCGGTACCCGATTTGGCCGCAATTTTATACGGCGCGCTGGCGAAGTATTTATGCGCGGTACCGTTGCCGCGGTTGGCTACGCCAAACATCCCGTCTTTGGCGATTTCCCAAAAACCGGAGTGAATATCGCCGACCGGCGGTTCATGCGGCTGAACCCACGGCACCGGTTTGCCGTCCTCCACCGTGCTCTGCAGCAGGTGCGGTACTTTAACCACGCCGTCGTTAATCAGGATCATTAGCGCCTTGTTCATCTGGATAGGCGTCGCCGTCCAGTAGCCCTGTCCGATGCCGACCGGGATAGTATCGCCCTGGTACCACGGTTTCTTGAAGCGCTTGAGCTTCCATTCGCGGGTCGGCATATTGCCAGAGCGCTCTTCCGCCAGGTCAACGCCGGTATAGTGGCCATAGCCAAATTTGCCCATCCACTCCGACAGGCGATCGATGCCCATGTCGTAGGCGACCTGGTAGAAGTAGGTGTCGGCCGACTCCTCCAGCGCTTTGGTGACGTTCAGATGGCCGTGGCCCCACTTTTTCCAGTCGCGGTAGCGTTTATCCGAGCCGGGAAGCTGCCACCAGCCGGGGTCAAACAGGCTGGTGTTGCGGGTAATAACCCCGGCGCTGAGCGCCGAGACGGCCACGTATGGCTTAACCGTCGACGCCGGTGGGTAAACGCCCTGAGTCGCGCGGTTAACCAGCGGCGTATTGGGATCGTTGAGGAGTCCGGAGTAGTCTTTGCTGGAAATACCGTCAACGAACAGGTTGGGATCGTAGCTTGGCGTCGAGACCAGCGCGAGGATTGCGCCGGTACGCGGGTCGGTGACCACGACCGCCGCGCGGCTGCCGGCCAGCAGCGTTTCAATATACTGCTGTAGCTTCAGGTCGAGCGTTAAATAGATATCGCGCCCGGCCTGCGGCGGGACCTCTTTCAGCTGGCGAATCACGCGGCCGCGGTTGTTCACTTCAACCTCTTCATAGCCGGTTTGCCCGTGCAGGACATCTTCGTAATAGCGCTCGATGCCCAGCTTGCCGATATCGTGCGTGGAGGCGTAGTTAGCCAGCTTCCCTTCTTTATCCAGGCGATCGACGTCTTTATCGTTAATTTTAGAGACGTAGCCGATAACGTGGGTCAGGGCGGAGTTATAGGGATAGTAGCGGCGCTTATAGCCTTTGACTTCCACGCCGGGAAAACGGTACTGGTTCACCGCGAAACGGGCGACCTGCACTTCGCTGAGGTTAACTTTCACCGGAATAGAGGTAAAGCGGTGCGAGCGGGCGCGCTCTTTTTTAAAGTTCGCCACATCGTCATCGGTGAGGTCGATAACATCGCGCAGCGCATCCAGCGTTTGCTGAACGTTGTCGACCTTCTCCGGCATCATCTCCAGCTGGTAAATCGTACGGTTGAGCGCCAGCGGCGTGCCGTTGCGATCGTAGATAATGCCGCGGCTCGGCGGAATCGGGACCAGCTTGATGCGGTTTTCGTTTGAACGCGTTTGATAGTCGGTGTAACGCACAATTTGCACGTTATAAAGGTTGGCGATCAGTACGCCGGTAAGCAGCAAAATCCCCAAAAAAGCGACCAGCGCCCGGCGCACGAACAGCGAGGATTCAGCCGTATAGTCGCGGAAAGAATTCTGTAATTTCATTCGCTGCTTAGTCTACCCTGGTCATCATTACTCACGGTGGTAAGGGTGGTTGGTGGTAATGCTCCACGCCCGATACAGACTCTCGGCCACCAGTACGCGAACCAGCGGGTGAGGTAGGGTGAGCGTTGAGAGCGACCAACTTTGTTCCGCCGCCGCTTTGCAGGCGGGTGAAAGGCCTTCCGGGCCGCCGATAAGCAGGCTAACGTCGCGGCCATCCTGTTTCCAGCGTTCCAGTTCGCGCGCCAGCTGCGGCGTATCCCAAGGTTTCCCCGGAATATCCAGGGTGACGATGCGGTTTTTGCCTGCAGCCGCCAGCATCATTTCACCTTCTTTTTCGAGAATGCGCTTGATGTCGGCGTTTTTGCCGCGTTTACCGGCGGGAATTTCCACCAGTTCGAACGGCATATCCTTTGGAAAACGGCGCAGATATTCGCTAAAGCCGGTCTGAACCCAGTCCGGCATTTTGGTGCCAACGGCTACCAGGTGCAGCTTCACGCGCTAACTCCAGAGTTTTTCCAGCTCGTACAGACGACGGCTCTCTTCCTGCATAACGTGAACCATAACGTCGCCGAGATCGACCACGATCCAGTCCGCGGCGGCTTCGCCTTCAACGCCCAGCGGCAGCATCCCGGCGGCGCGAGACTCCTGCACAACGTGGTCGGCAATGGACATAACATGGCGCGTGGAAGTGCCTGTGCAGATAACCATGCAATCTGTAATGCTGGATTTGCCATGAACGTCAATGGCTACGATGTCCTGACCTTTCAGGTCATCAATTTTGTCGATAACAAAATCCTGGAGTGCTTTACCCTGCAAGAGTTCCCCCTGGGTGTGTGAAGAGTGATAACAATAAACAGCCTGACAGTATACCCGAACTGTTGGCAAAGTCGGGATAAATGTCGATAAACGGGCGGTGAAGGCGGCTATCATCCCATCCATCGCCGATGATTGCATCGCCATTTTTGTAAAACAATTTCTGCAAAGTTCAAATGGCGGATGCAGCCTGGCTGCGGAGAATAACAGCCTGCTTTGCACTGTCAATGGTCTGCGCGCAATTCTTCTTCCGCCAGCCAAACGGCCCGGCTATTTAGTACGCGCAGCGTGGTGAAATCAGGCTGGAGATCGACAAGGCTCCACGCGCCATGCTCGATGGGGAAGTGCCACATCGCCGAATCCGGCATGTTCAGAAGTTGCGCGACTAAGAGACTAAGCACGCCCTGATGGCCGACGATAAGCAGATGGTCAAGTTCCCGAAACTGAGAGAGGGTGACGGTAAAGCCGCGGACGCGTTCGGCAAACGCCTGGAAGCCCTCCCCGTTGGTGGGCGCCGCGTGCTGCCAGTCGGCGCACCATGCGGCGTAGTTTTCGGCATCTTCCTGCTGTAAATCGCGGTGGTGGCGCATTTCCCAGTCGCCGAAGAACATTTCATTGAGCGCGGCGAAGGACTGGCGGGGGACGTTACGGTCGCCCAGCAGGAGGCTGGCCGTGCGCTGGGTGCGCTCAAGCTCACTGCAAAACGCGCGCTGAAACGGGACGGCCCGCAGCCGCTTTCCCAGCGTTTGCGCTTGTTTGATTCCGCGCTCGGTTAACGCAGTGGGCGCGTGCCCGCTATAGAGGCCCGCGACGTTGGCCTCGGTTTCGCCATGACGAACTAACCATAACTTCATGATGACCCTCTCGAAAGGAGTCTATGAGACTCTCCTTGTGGCAAGGCTAGCAGTAGAGCTTCTGCTCATGGATATAGTCGAGTACGCTTTCCGGCAGCATGTCCGCGCAGGATTCGCCGGATTCAAGACGCTGGCGAATCAGGGTGGCTGAGATATCAAACCACGGCGTTTCGGCCAGGTAGATAACGCCCGCCGGGCTGCTATGCATCCGCTCGACGTCATGAGTGAGATGTTTGTCCAGCCACTGCTGATCCTGCTCGCACGCCATGGTCAGCGGATAGCCCGGGCGTCGGCAAACGATCAGATGCACGTTATCAAGAATGCTTTCATAGTCGTGCCAGGTGGTAAAGGTGAGCAGCGAATCCTGGCCAATAATAAACGCCAGCGACCGTTTTGGCCCTTGCTCCTGGCGCCACTCGCGCAGGGTTTGCGCAGAGTATGACGGCGTGTCGCGCTTGAGTTCGCGATCGTCGAGAATAAACAGCGGCTTATCCGCGATGGCCAGCTCCAGCATATGCCTGCGTTGGTCGCTGGTGGCTTCGGGCTGCGGGCGGTGCGGCGGCACGTTGTTGGGCACGATGGTGACTTGATTAAGGCCAATCTGGTTGGCCAGAATTTCCACCGGTTTAAGGTGACCATAATGCACCGGATCGAAGGTGCCGCCGTACATTGCCAGTAACTGAGTCATATCAACCATCAATAAAAACGTCTGCCAGCGCTTTATGGCAGAGCAATAAAGAGAGACTTTCCAGCTCGGGCCATACGGAGTGCCCGTAATCCTGCTTGAAGGTGAGTTCGGCACGGGTCAGCAACGTGACGGCCTGGCGCAGCTGGTCGGCGCTGAGGCGGGCCAGCGCATCGCTAACCAGCTGGCGGCGGTTCTGCCACACGCGATGTTTGTCAAACAGCGAACGCAGCGGCGTATGGGCCGACTGCCGCTTCAGGTTGACCAGCAGCAGCAGCTCGCGCTGTAGGGTGCGCAGCAGGATGGCGGGCTCGCTGCCTTCCAGACGCAGCTGTTGCAGAACGTGGAGTACGCGCTTACTTTTCCCGGCCAGCAGCGCATCAACCCAGTGATAGGGGGTGAAATGCGCGGCATCATTCACCGCCTGCTCAACCCGCGGCAGCGTCAGTTTACCGTCCGGCCACAGCAGCGACAGACGCTCCAGAGCCTGCGCCAGCGCCAGCAGATTACCTTCATAGCAGTAGCACAGCAGCTGACTGGCCGCGTCATCAAGCTGCAGATTATTCTGCTTCGCGCGCGCGGCGAGCCAGCGCGGCAGCTGGGCATATTCCGGCGTCTGGCAGCTTACCTGCACCGCCCGGCTGGTCAGCGCCGTCATCCACGCGGCGTTCTCCTGCGCTTTCGTCAGCTTATTACCGCGAACGATGAGCAATAAATCGTCATGCAGCATGCCGACAAGCGTCGCGAGCTGTTCGTTAATTGCCGCATTAGGGCCATTATCGGGCAGGATGAGCAGCAGCGTCTGGCGGCTGGAAAACAGGCTCATGGCCTGACTTAACGAGAACAGGGCAGGCCAGTCGGTACTGGCATCAACGGTGGCGGTGTGATGTTCGATAAAGCCCTGGGCGGCCGCGGCTTCGCGGATGGCGTCCTGGCTTTCCTGCAACAGCAGCGGATCGTTGCCAAGCAGCAGATAGGCCGCGCGCAGCCCTTCAGTGAGCTGCGCGCGGAGCTGTTCCGGGTACAACCGAATCATCAGTTACCCAGCGTGGTGGAGACGCGATTGCCGGAGGTTGAAGCGGCTGGGGTCGTCGTGACCGGCTTCTCATCCTCTTTGGTGGCTTCGACATCCGCAACGTGTACGCTCGGCAGCTTACGGATCAGCTGCTCCGCGGCTTTGTCGTACATTTCCTGAACGATCATGTCCTGCTCGGCATCTTTCGCTAACGCCGCCTGCGGGTTATCGAAGAACGAGCGGTAGACTTTGGTCGTGATGGGATAGATATCATGGCCTGGGATCAGGACGCTGGCATTTACCGTCATCACCATCTGATATTCCGCAGTACGGCCGTCCTGGAAAATAGATGCTGTATCTTTCTGAATGGACGATGTCTCCAGACGCAGGGAAGGAATATCCTTGCGCAGGGTACTGCTATCGACCAGTTCAACGCCGTTCAGACGCAGCTGATTACGGACAGCACGACTTAATGGTCCATTGGGATCGCCCGACTGGAAGATCATGGTTTTCATTGCGGTCGGAACCTGCGTAGTGCTACGCAGGTGCCAGCCGCAACCGGCGGTGATTAACACCGCCAAAGATAACAACAATGTTGCCAGATATCGCACGCTTCCTCCTGCGCTTAGCCAACGACCAGATTGAGCAGTTTACCCGGAACGTAGATCACTTTACGTACGGTCACACCGTCGAGATATTTCGCGACCAGATGCTCCTGACCCGCGCGCTCACGAACCTGCTCTTCAGTTGCATCCACCGCAACGGTAATTTTACCACGAACTTTACCATTTACCTGGACCACGACCAGAGTCGTGTCTTCAACCATTGCGCTTTCATCAGCGACCGGCCACGGCGTGTTGTCAATATCGCCTTCGCCGCCCAGCTCCTGCCACAGGGTAAAGCTGGCGTGCGGGGTGAACGGGTTGAGCATGCGAACCACGGCCAGCAGGGCCTCACGCATCAGCGCGCGATCCTGATCGTTTTCCTGCGGCGCTTTCGCCAGCTTGTTCATCAGCTCCATAATCGCCGCAATCGCGGTGTTGAAGGTCTGACGACGGCCGATGTCATCGGTCACTTTCGCGATGGTTTTGTGCACGTCGCGACGCAGCGCTTTTTGATCTTCGCTGAGGCTGGCAACGTCCAGCGCAGGGGCTTCACCCAGGGTAGTGTGTTCGTAAACCAGTTTCCAGACGCGTTTCAGGAAGCGGTTCGCACCTTCCACGCCGGATTCCTGCCACTCCAGCGTCATGTCGGCCGGAGAAGCGAACATCATAAACAGGCGCACGGTGTCCGCGCCGTAGCGTTCCACCATCTCCTGCGGGTCGATGCCGTTGTTTTTCGACTTGGACATCTTGCTCATGCCGGTATAGACCAGCTCGCGACCCTGCGGATCGAAGGCTTTAACGATACGCCCTTTCTCGTCGCGCTCGGTGGTCGCCTCTTTCGGAGAGACCCAGTTACGCTCGCCGTTTTCGCCAACATAGTAGAAGGCATCTGCCAGCACCATGCCCTGGCAAAGCAGCTGTTTAGCCGGTTCGTCAGAGTTCACCATGCCCGCGTCGCGCATCAGCTTGTGGAAGAAGCGGAAATAGAGCAGGTGCATAATGGCGTGTTCGATGCCGCCGATATAGATATCGACCGGCAGCCAGTAGTTGGCCGCTTCCGGGTCGAGCATACCCTGGTCGTACTGTGGGCAGGTGTAGCGCGCGTAGTACCAGGAGGACTCCATAAAGGTGTCAAACGTATCGGTTTCGCGCAGCGCCGGCTGGCCGTTAACGGTGGTTTTCGCCCACTCAGGATCGGCTTTGATTGGGCTGGTGATGCCGTCCATCACGACGTCTTCCGGCAGAATAACCGGCAGCTGATCTTCCGGCGTCGGCATCACGGTACCGTCTTCAAGGGTCACCATTGGGATCGGCGCACCCCAGTAGCGCTGACGGGAAACGCCCCAGTCGCGCAGACGGTAGTTCACTTTACGTTCGCCGACGCCAAGAGACGCGAGCTTATCCGCGATGGCATTAAAGCCAGCTTCGTGATCCAGACCGTCGAATTCGCCGGAGTTGAACAGCACGCCTTTTTCGGTCAGCGCCTGTTCGGAGAGATCGGGTTCGGAGCCATCAGCGGCCAGGATGACCGGCTTGATGTTGAGACCGTACTTGCTGGCAAACTCGTAGTCGCGCTGATCGTGACCCGGAACGGCCATCACCGCGCCGGTGCCGTACTCCATCAGCACAAAGTTTGCCGCCCATACCGGGATCGCTTCGCCGGTCAGCGGGTGAATCGCTTTATAGCCGGTATCGACGCCTTTTTTCTCCATGGTTGCCATTTCGGCTTCGGCAACTTTGGTATTACGGCATTCGTCGATAAACGTCGCCAGCGCGGGGTTATTGGCTGCTGCCTGCTGCGCCAGCGGGTGACCCGCAGCGACGGCCAGGTAGGTACAGCCCATAAAGGTGTCCGGGCGGGTAGTATAAACGGTCAGCTTGTCGGCGTAGTCGTTAACGTCGAAGGAGATTTCGACGCCTTCGGAGCGGCCAATCCAGTTGCGCTGCATGGTTTTAACGGTATCTGGCCAGTGATCCAGGTTATCCAGATCGTTCAGCAGCTCGTCAGCGTAGGCGGTGATTTTGATAAACCACTGCGGGATCTCTTTACGCTCAACTTTCGTGTCGCAGCGCCAGCAGCAGCCGTCGATAACCTGTTCATTCGCCAGAACGGTCTGATCGTTCGGGCACCAGTTTACCGCGGAGGTTTTTTTATAGACCAGCCCCTTTTTATACAGCTCGGTGAAGAACTTCTGCTCCCAGCGGTAGTATTCCGGGGTGCAGGTTGCCACTTCACGGCTCCAGTCATAGCCGAAGCCCAGCTTTTTCAGCTGGTTTTTCATGTAGGCGATATTGTCGTAGGTCCACGGGGCCGGAGCGGTGTTGTTTTTCACCGCGGCGCCTTCCGCAGGCAGACCAAACGCATCCCAGCCGATAGGCTGCAGGACATTTTTGCCCAACATACGCTGGTAACGGGAAATCACGTCGCCGATGGTATAGTTGCGCACGTGGCCCATGTGTAGTCGACCAGAAGGATAGGGAAGCATCGACAGGCAGTAATACTTCTCTTTGCTCTCGTCTTCGGTAACTTCAAAGGTACGCTTCTCGTCCCAGTGTTGCTGGACTTTTGATTCTATCTCTTCCGGGCGGTATTGCTCTTGCATGGCAGCCAGTGGTCCTGTTTTCAATACAGCTACAAAATGTAGCCAATGGATGTGTTATTTCAGATCGGCATAGCATAGCCCAAACGCCAACGTCAAAACAGCCTTTCACACACTTACAGAGATGAAAGCGGTGGAGAATATTTCGTGACTCTGTGGGTTGGCTGGCAGAGCAATCCGCAGATAACGTCTATCATAAGAAGAAGTTAACCACACCGGAGGCGAAAAGATGAACAAGGTTGCTCAATTCTACCGAGAGCTGGTGTCGACGCTCAGCGAGCGGTTACGCAATGGAGAACGCGATATTGATGCGCTGGTGGAGCAGGCCAGGGTCAAGATTAGCCAGTCCGGCGAGTTAACGCAGAGCGAAATCGAGAATGTGATCCGCGCAGTCAGACGCGACCTGGAAGAGTTCGCGCTCAGTTATGAAGAGAGTCAGGATGAGCTGACTGATAGCGTCTTTATGCGGGTGATCAAAGAGAGCCTGTGGCAGGAGCTGGCGGATATCACCGATAAAACTCAGCTTGAGTGGCGCGAGGTGTTCCAGGATCTCAGCCACCACGGCGTCTATCACAGCGGCGAAGTCGTGGGGCTCGGTAATCTGGTGTGTGAGAAGTGCCATTACCATCTGCCGGTTTATACGCCGGATGTGCTACCGCGTTGTCCAAAATGCGGGCACGATCAGTTCCAGCGCCGGCCATTCGAGCCGTAAATACGCGGTAGATATCTGCGGAGCCTTTTACACAGGCGTTAAGCCAGCCCGAGAGCCAATATAAAGCGCGTTGATATATTGGCCTTCCTTTTAAAGGGCAGGCTAACCCTTCATCTGTATGCATAAAAATGCTGGTGCCGAAGCACCAGCATAAGGTCTTTATTAAAAAGAGAAGCGCATCTTCGATGATAACGTCATGTTAATTGATAGTGTTAATGGTCGCGCTCTTAAACTGCTGAGTGCCCCCCATTTCACTGGCGTATTTATGTGATGAATTTAAAACCAGATTATTAGTGGAAATCGTGCCTTTGCCACAGGTTGCCAGATTAAGGAAACCGCAGCGATACCCTCCGTTAACCACTTTTTTTGCCGTCATGGTTAAAGTGCCGTCAGCCCTGATAAGAGAACGGTTTGTGATATCACCGTAATTTTGGGTATCCAGCGTCATATTTGATGAGCTTGAAATTTCACCTTCATTATAAAGCTCGTGATAGGTTTTAACGCCAACATTATACTGACCAACAATAGCCCCATAGTTGTGGGTGACATAGTTATCAATAGCTATTGTATTTGCCCCGATGTAGCCTTCATTATTAAGCAGGTAGCTTTTTGTTGTCAGCGTATCAGCAGCTTCCATAAAACTCCCTTTTTTTAATGCCAGAGTACCATTGGTTTTTATGGTCACGTTGCCGCCGGAGGTAGTACCAAAGTTGCTAATCTCCCCGGACGTCATCTGTTCATTTTTTTGCGCCTGAACCAGCAGAGTATCGTAGCCAAAAATATTGCCAGTGACTTTAAGCGAATCCCCCCCAAAGGTCACCGTTGTGTTTTTACTTCTGGTTGAACCTCCGTTGTCAATATTACCGGCAGCGGTGACTATCAGCTGATTATCTGAAAGTAAACTGGAACCATACGTTGTTTTCAGGTTACCGTTAGTCATTACGTTCAATATGGTGGATGCTTTGAATTTACCCGTATTTTCGATATTTCCGGATGCGTTGACTAATAAATTTCCTGTGCTGGAAATGGTTCCACTATTGCTTATCGAACTGAGGCTGTTCAGTAGGGTGATATTATTCGAGGATATATTTCCCGTATTTTTAAAATTGCCTGCAGAGACTACCTGAGTCATCATACCATTGCTGGCGATAGAGCCTTCGTTGGTGAGTGAGCCAAAGCTGGTCAAAGAGAGGCTGGTGTTAGCAACAATAGCGCCTTTATTTCGAACGCCAAAACCTAAATTATTGCCAACCATAGTAATACTATTGGCTTTGATGCCACCAAGATTACTAATGTCGATACTATATTCAGGGTAAAGATACTGCAGCGCCGTTGCTGATTTACCCGCTGAGGTTATCGCGCCTGAGCCGTTATCAAACGTGAAGTTTCCGGCACCCACTATTGCGTTCTTTGCATTAACCGCACCGTTAATGGCTATCGCATCGGCGAGCAGTACAGCATAGCTATTGCTCGCATCCATTCCTTTTTTGTCGATGGACAACTTGCCACCGGTTACGTCATAGCTGGCGATCGCGCCAGTATCAGAAAAAGTCACCTTTCCGGTCGTTAAAATCGCCTTATTGGTGTTAATGAAACTACATCCTGAGCAGGAAATGCCATTGGGGTTAGCAATAACAACATCAGCGCGTTGACCCGCGACTTCAATAAATCCATTCAGTGAGCTGGCACGATTTGAGGTGACTTCGTTAAGAATAACAGAAGCACTACCATTGGTCAGATTGTTATTTTTAGCAATATTTCCTAAGGTCCCGTGTGTGAGATCGCTGGTGCTATTGTTAAGAACGACACCTTTACTATCAACGTTAAACTCACGATACATATTATGTGAGACGCCGGCGGCATTGGGTTTTTCAATATCGATGACCTTGACGCCTGATAAATGAGTATAGGTTGTCGGGTCGGCATAAACGAAGGTTGAGCTCAAGGCTGCTGCTAGCACAACATAGGATAATTTGAATTTAAACATTTAATATAGTCCTTTAAAAATAAATGAAGTTAACCGATACGTTGAAAAACTGACTTTAATACCTCCATTGTAATGAAAACCCCAGGTTCACAGGGTCTGTATGAAAACCGTTTGGCTTTACCAACGGTGTTCCCAGGAAAAAATCATATTGAGTAGCAATAACGCTCCCGCGCACTCCCATACTGGCGCCAGATATGACTTTGCCATTTCCGTACTGTTCTGTTCCTGTAATGCGCCCAACATCTATGCCTAAGTACAGCTGTTGTTCCGGGGCGGGCATATCCCAGATGAAATCATTGCGCCAGTACCAGCCTTGATTTCCTGAAAGGGTTCTTTCACCGTCAAAGCCTCGTACCGTCCAGCGATTACCTATATTAAATTGATTATCTACGGATAAGATGTCGGGACTGATTTGTATATTGACATGTGGGGCATAGCTGAATTTATCTCCCGTCAATTCAAACTTCATTAGGGCTTGAAGGTCGGCATGAATAATGCGCGAAAGCTTACTGTACAGACCGGCTTTTTCCTCAGGGGTTGGTACTGAACTGAGCCACGGAAGGCTACGCTGTACGCCCAGGCTGGCATCTATGATTGTATGAGTAAAATATCGTTGTTGATGTACAGTAATATCCCAGGCAGGATTCTGTTTGCGCATAACGCTCAATTCACTACCGCCAAAATAGTAATGTGAGGTGCTTTTAGATATTCGCGCATCAACAGTCGTTTTTTGCTGACGGGTATGCGAAAGTAAACGCGTTAAGGTTGCGCTGGCATAATCATTTTTGCTTTTATATTCAATGGTAGAGTATCTACCATTGAACTGCTGACGATATTCACTTTGTGAACCGTAAAGATTGAGCGACCAAAATCCAAAGGGAATAGAATAATAGAGGCTTTTATTCTGATTACCATCGTTATGTTGATTAAACTCGACATCGCCCCCCATGGATAAATAGAGTATGTCATTTAGCGTCGTCAGGTCGTAAAGATAAAGCGCGCCACCGGCCTGGTAACGCCCGCTGCTACGGCTTCCGGCATCATCCAGCCATGCGCCTACTTGCCAGTTTCGTGCCAGATGCCGGGATATTTGGATGTCGCTTTCCGCATTGTTCTTACCCGGCATGATTTTCATCTGCGCCGATGAGCCGGGTAAACGCTGTAAGTTAGCCATTCCCTGTTCCAGTTCGGTTAGCTTCAGGATATCTCCTGTTTTAGCCGGTATGGCATTCCACAGGCTGGTTGTCGCGCTATTGTCGGAAGCCCAGCTAATATTACCGATATAGCCATAGCTCAACGTGATGCTCAGAATGCCATCATTCAGGGACTGTGAAGGTACATCAATAAGCGACGTGATATATCCCCGGGCAATAAGTTCATTTTGCAAGGTTGTGGTGAGTAGACGTATGCCTTCAATACCCAGACACTTTTTTTCAGCCTGGCGAGCGATATTACCTAACAGACCGAGGGTCAGCTTGTGGTCAGCGGAAATAATTTCAACATGGTTGATATATCGACAGGTTGCTTCCAGTGGAAAGACAAGTTTATATTTTTGCGATCCTCTACCTGATGCCGAATATTCCTGCTGTGCTGGTGCCAATGCGCTTTGACGTGCCTTATCCTGTTCCACCTGATTGGTATTACTAATCGATACATTCGCCAATGTCGACGCGGTTAGCAGAATATAAAGAGAAAGGGCGGTTATGAGACTTTTATTATTCACGAAGCAATATCCATTTGTTTCATTCGTCCGTTATAGCCTTGTCAAGAATGTTTAGCGTTCACTGAGTATGGTTAACGAAGCCGGGTACTCAATCTTAAGAATCTTACTTTTCTAAAATCAAAAAAAAACGCTGCCGGTGCTCAGCGTTGTTGTCAAATCTGCGCCATGTTATCTACGGCAGATTAGGTAATCCACGATGTAAAGCGTGAATTTTTGTTGAATTGAGCGTTTCAGGTCGTGAATTATTTGGCGTGAGGCTGGATATATTTATGACGCGTATTTGAGAGCAACGAAACTATTGCCATAACTATGGAGAGAGACAGGAGCGGGAAGAGATAAAAGGCGTGTACGGTACCGTACACGCCGGAAGGTTAGTGCAGAATTTTGGCGAGGAAGTCTTTGGCGCGTTCAGATTGCGGGTTAGCAAAAAACGCTTCTTTATCGGCGTCTTCGACAATTTTTCCTTCATCCATAAAGATAACCCGGTTGGCTACCTTACGCGCAAAGCCCATTTCATGGGTGACCACCATCATAGTCATCCCTTCGTTCGCCAGTTCAACCATGACGTCCAGCACTTCGTTAATCATCTCCGGATCCAGCGCGGAGGTGGGTTCATCAAACAGCATGGCGATAGGATCCATACACAGCGCGCGGGCGATGGCCACGCGCTGCTGTTGGCCACCCGAGAGCTGGGCGGGGAATTTTTCGGCATGAGCGGAAAGCCCCACGCGTTCCAGCAGCTTAAGCCCTTTTGCCCGGGAGGCGGCTTTATCGCGATTGAGCACCTTGACCTGCGCCAGGGTGAGGTTATCGATAATCGATAAGTGAGGGAACAGCTCAAAGTGCTGGAATACCATCCCGACGCGCGAGCGCAGTTTGGCCAGGTTGGTCTTTTTATCGTTGACGGTGGTGCCGTCGACGATGATTTGACCTTGCTGAATGGGCTCAAGGCCGTTTACGGTTTTAATCAGCGTTGATTTACCCGAGCCCGAAGGCCCGCAGACCACCACCACTTCGCCTTTTTTCACTTCCGTGGAGCAATCGGTCAGCACCTGAAAGTGACCATACCATTTTGAAACATTTTTCAGGGTAATCATTACACAGTCCTTTTCTTCAACCAGCTGACCAACAGCGATGCGCTGAGACTAAACACAAAATATACGGCGCCTGCGAACAGGATCATCTCTACCTGGGTTCCATCACGCTCGCCGATAGTCGAGGCGGTGCGGAAAAAGTCGGCCAGGCTCAGGACATAGACCAGCGAGGTATCCTGAAATAGTACGATGCCCTGAGTCAGCAGCAGCGGTACCATGGCGCGGAAGGCCTGCGGCAGAATCACCAGCTTCATGGATTGCCAGTGGGTCATGCCCAGCGCCAGCGCGGCGCTGGACTGGCCGCGCGAGATGCTCTGAATGCCGGCACGGATAATTTCCGAGTAATAGGCCGCTTCAAACATGGAGAAGGCGATCATCGCTGAAATCAGGCGGATATCGGTTTTCGGCGACAGGCCAAGCACGTTCTGCAGGAACCCGGGAACAATCAGATAAAACCACAGCAGTACCATCACCAGCGGAATGGAGCGGAAAACGTTAACGTAGGTTTTGGCGAACCACGCCAGCGGCAGGAAGCTCGACAGGCGCATAACGGCCAGGATCGTCCCCCACACAATCCCGACAACAATCGCGGTCACGGTAATTTTTAAGGTAATCACCAGCCCTGCCAGCAGGTATGGCATGGAAGGAATAATGGAGCTCCAGTCAAAATCGTACATTATTTACCCCCCATATTGCCCGGCAGGCGGACTTTACGTTCGACCACGTACATGATCAGCATAATAACGGCGTTGATAAACACGTAGGCGAGGGTGATAGCGGTAAACGATTCCCAGGCATGGGCCGAGTAGTCCAGCAGCTTACCCGCCTGCGCGGCCATATCGGCAAGACCAATGGTGGAGGCGATGGCCGAGTTTTTCACCAGGTTCATCATTTCAGAGGTCATTGGCGGCACGATAACGCGATAGGCGTTGGGCAGCAGAACGTAACGGTAGGTTTGCGGGAGCGTTAGCCCCATCGCCAGCCCGGCGTTTTTCTGGCCGCGCGGCAGGGATTGAATACCGGAACGAACCTGCTCGCAGACGCGCGCGGCGGTAAACAATCCCAGACACAGCATCGAAGAAACGAAAAACTGAATATTCGGATCCAGCTCGGACTTAAACCACATGCCGATGTTTTCCGGCAGCAGTTCAGGCACCACCAGATACCAGGTGAAAAATTGAACGATAAGCGGAACGTTACGAAAAAGTTCAACGTAGCAGGTGCCGATAGTCGACAGCAGACGGTTCGGGACCGTACGGAGAATACCGAAGAGCGAACCTACAAAGAACGCGATAATCCAGGCCGTTACCGACAGGGTGACGGTGATCTGAAAACCACTCCACAGCCAGCCTAAATAGGTGGTGTTGCCGAACGGGGCCTGTTGCAGGAATATCCCCCAGTTCCAGTCTATTGACATAAATGACTCCTGGAAAAAAAAGGGTAGCAGCGCTACCCTCGAAGATTGTTGCTCAGCCTGTTTCGGTATTCGCGGCCGCTGGGGAACGACCAGCCGCCGTATAGTCTGTCCGCGCCGTAGCAACAATCGGGAGGGCAGGATTCCCCGCCCTTTGTTTTTTTAATTAGTTAAGAGCTTTATCGTTAGGTGATTTGAACAGCGCTTTCATCTCGTCAGAGAGTTCAAAGTTCATATTCAGGTTCTTTGGCGGAATAGGATTTTTAAACCACTTATCGAACCATTTTTCGGCTTCACCGGAGGTCTGAACCTGGGCGACCGTCTCATCAACCAGCGTTTTGAACTGCGGGTCATCTTTGCGCAGCATGCAGCCGTAGGCTTCCTGAGACTGAGCGGTACCGACAATCTCCCAGTTATCCGGTTTCTTCGCTTTCGCACGTTCGCCCGCCAGCAGCGCGTCATCCATCATAAAGGCCACCGCGCGACCGCTTTCCAGAGTACGGAAAGAGTCACCGTGATCTTTTGCGCTGATAATACGCATATTCATTTTTTTCTCGTCGTTCAGCTTGTGCAGCAGAATTTCGGAGGTGGTGCCGGAGGTGACGACGACGGCTTTATCCTTCAGGTCCGGGAAATCTTTAATCGCGCCGCCTTTTTTCACCAGCAGACGGGTACCGACGACGAAAATCGTGTCGGAAAAGGCCGCCTGTTTCTGGCGCTCAAGGTTGTTGGTGGTGGAGCCGCATTCGAAATCATACGTGCCGTTTTGCAGCAGCGGAATACGGTTTTGTGAGGTGACCGGGATCAGTTTGACCTGCAGATCCGGCTTGTTCAGCTTCTTCTTGATGGCATCAACGATCGCATTCGAGTAGTCCTGGGAGTAGCCAACGACCTGCTGCTTGTTGTCATAGTAAGAGAACGGAACGGATGATTCACGGTGACCAACGACGATAACGCCGTTTTTGGCAATTTTATCCAGAGTGCTCTGGCCAGCGGTGGATGCCGCATCTTCTGCATGCGCCACCCCAGCGGTGAGGCCCATGACCAGCATTGCTGCGGCCAGTTTACGTAATTGCATATCCGACTCCTTATCCTCAGCGCCGTCAGACGCTATTGATACCCATTGTGAATGTGTGTGCTTTTTTATCGCTGCCGTCTTTGCGTGCAGCATTTGTATGTGTTTGTTAGCATTTAGTTTGGCTTAATGTAAAGATTTTGCTCTTATATTGTTGATTTTTGCGAAGCGCACCGCACCATTTAAAGGCAAAAATCCCCCATTGCACCAAAATAGCGCCGCCTGACGATCGATGGTGGTGCAACCGGGTTGTACCCCCGAGGATCGCGTTGCGACATGAATTTATTAAGCAATGGTCGTGCCAGAATGGATAAGAAGGGGAGATGACCGCGGCGACGAATGCCGCCGCGGGAGAAGCAATTATTGACGGCGCTGGCGCAGGCTCATCAGCAGCGCAGCAAAGCCAAACAAGGCGGTTAACGCCCACAGCGGCCAGTTCCCCGTACGCGCGTACGGAGTCAGTCCTGCCGTTGGGGTTACTTTGGTGGTTAATACGGCGCGGGTGAACTGCGGGATCATCTCCTGTATTTCACCGCGCGGGCCGATGACCGCGGTAATGCCGTTATTGGTGCTGCGCAGCAGCGGACGGGCCAGCTCCAGCGCGCGCATCCGCGCCATCTGGAAGTGCTGCCAGGGGCCGATAGATTTGCCGAACCATGCGTCATTCGAAATAGTTAACAGAAAATCCGTATCCGGGCGGAAGTTATCCCGCACCTGCTCGCCAAGAATGATCTCGTAGCAGATAGCCGCCGTCAGACGCATATTATGCGCCACCAGCTGCGGCTGCACGTACGGCCCGCGGCTGAAAGAGGACATTGGCAGGTCGAAGAACGGCGCCAGCGGACGCAGAATCGATTCCAGCGGCACAAACTCACCAAACGGCACCAGATGATTCTTGTTGTAGCGATTCTTTGAGTCGTAGCTGTACGGGTTATCTTTGCCCAGCGTAATAATGGTGTTGTACGTATCGTAGCGATTGCGCGCGTTCAGACGCGCATCGACGATGCCGGTGATCAGCGAGCTATTTTTCGACCGCATCAGGTCGTCCATCATGCTGAGGAAGCGCTGCTGGTTAATTTCCAGATCCGGAATCGCGGACTCCGGCCAGACGATCAGCTGCGATTTACCCATATGCGGCTGGGTGAGATCCAGATAGGTTTTCAGGGTGTTGAGCAGCTGATTCTGGTCCCATTTCATCGCCTGGGGGATATCGCCCTGTACCAGCGAAACCGTGGTCGCGCGCGCCGGCAGCGGTTGATACCACTGAATATAGCGAAGCGGGAAGGGCAGGGCGAACAGCACGACGGCGGCGATCAGCGGCTTCCAGTTACGCTGCGCGATGGCCAATACCAGCAGGCCGCTGACAAGCATCAGCAGGAAGTTAATCGCCTCAACGCCCATCACGGGAGCCAGGCCTTTGAGCGGGCCGTCAATCTGACTGTAGCCGAACTGTAGCCACGGGAAGCCGGTGAGCACCCAGCCGCGCAGAAATTCGCTGATTTGCCACACCACCGGCGCGGCGATAGCCACGCGTATCCAGCTGGTTTTTGGCCACAGGCGCGAAAGAATGCCGGCAAATAATCCGGTATAGAGCGACAGATAGGCCGCCAGCAGCACCACCAGGAAAACGTTGACCGGACCGGGCATGCCGCCGAACTGCGCGATGCTCACGTAGACCCAGTTAATACCGGAGCCGAACAGCCCTAACCCCCAGAAATAGCCAATCGCGGCGCTTTGCAGGGGACGTCGATTGAGGGTTAAACCTTGCAGGCCAATTAACGAAATAAGGGCTGCTGGCCAGAAGTCATAAGGTGAAAAAGCCAGCGTTCCGCTGGCTCCGAATAACAGCGCCAGCAGCAAACGTACGCGCTGGCGTTCAATAAGAGAGGCAAATACCATTTAGGTTAATCGTCCCGTTGGATTAGTCTTCCAGCTTCGGCTGCGGGGCATCATCAGGAAGCTTTACATGTACCTGAATAATACGTCGACTGTCAGCCATTGCGACCTTGAATTGGTAACCATCAATGTCGATAGACTCGCCGCGGGCAGGCAGATGACCAAACGCCTGCATGACCAGACCGCCGATGGTGTCGACCTCTTCATCGCTGAAGTGGGTGCCGTACGCTTCGTTGAAATCTTCGATTGAGGCCAGCGCGCGCACCGTCCACGTGTGGCGGCTCAGCTGACGGAAATCGATATCTTCTTCTTCGTCGTATTCGTCTTCTATTTCACCGACGATGAGCTCAAGGATATCTTCAATGGTCACCAGACCTGAGACGCCGCCAAACTCATCGATAACGATAGCCATATGGTAACGTTGGGAGCGAAACTCCTTCAGCATGCGGTCAACCCGCTTGCTCTCGGGCACGACAACCGCCGGACGCAACACTTTTTCCATGCTGAAGGCTTCGGCATCGCTGCGCATAAACGGCAGCAGATCTTTGGCCATCAGAATCCCTTCGATGTGATCTTTATCTTCGCTGATCACCGGGAAACGCGAGTGGGCCGATTCGATGATGACATCGAGGCACTCGTCCAGCGTCTGGTTGCGTTTCAGGGTAATCATCTGCGAGCGGGGGATCATGATGTCGCGGACGCGCTGGTCGGCAATATCCATTACCCCTTCGAGCATATCGCGCGTATCTTCGTCGATAAGGTCGTTTTGCCCGGAATCACGGATCAGCGCCAGCAGTTCGTCACGATTTTTGGGTTCACCGTGAAAGAGCTGGCTGAGTAACAGGGAGAAGAATCCCTTTTTGCTGTTTACTGTGTCGCTACTGTGTGAATTGTCGTCGCTCATGGCGTCGTATGGGTTCTCATGTTAGTTAAATAGTCGCTCGTCACGCGTATACTCAGCGCCCGGCATAGCGGCCAGTCGCCGGCAAAGCCGGCAACGGGTTATTCCTTCTCGGCAATGTACGGATCCTCATAGCCCAGAGCAAGCATTATCTCTGTTTCGAGGGATTCCATCTCTTCCGCTTCTTCATCAATGATGTGGTCATAGCCCAAAAGATGCAGGCTACCGTGGACCACCATATGCGCCCAGTGCGCTTCCAGCGGTTTACCTTGCTCTTTCGCTTCCTGTTCAACCACCTGACGGCAGATGACCAGGTCGCCAAGCAGCGGCATTTCGATACCCGGCGGGGCTTCGAACGGGAAAGAGAGCACGTTAGTCGGTTTGTCCTTCCCGCGATAGGTCAGGTTCAGCTCGTGGCTTTCCGCTTCATCAACCAGGCGAATCGTCAGCTCCGACTCTTCCTGAAACTGCGGGATAACGCTATCGACCCAGCGCTGAAACAGGGCTTCATCCGGCATTCCGCTGTTATCTTCGCAAGCCAGCTGTAAATCGAGAATGACCTGACTCATTTATGCTCCTGTTCCTGGGCTTCGCGTTTGCGCTCGGCGGCCAGTTCTGCTTTACGTTTCTGGTCTGCTTCTTCCCAGGCTTCATAGGCGTTAACGATGCGGGCGACAACCGGGTGGCGCACGACGTCTTCGCTATGGAAGAAGTTGAAGCTGATCTCATTGACTTCCGCCAGCACTTCAATCGCATGGCGCAGGCCCGATTTGGTGCTGCGCGGCAGGTCAATCTGCGTGACGTCGCCGGTAATGACCGCCTTAGAGTTAAAGCCGATACGGGTCAGGAACATTTTCATCTGTTCAATGGTCGTGTTCTGGCTTTCGTCGAGAATGATAAACGCATCGTTCAGCGTACGGCCGCGCATATAGGCCAGCGGCGCGACTTCAATCACGTTGCGCTCAATCAACTTTTCGACTTTCTCGAAGCCGAGCATCTCGAACAGCGCGTCGTAAAGGGGCCGCAGGTACGGATCGACTTTCTGGCTCAAATCGCCGGGCAGGAAGCCCAGTTTTTCGCCGGCCTCAACCGCCGGACGGGTCAGAAGAATACGGCGGATCTCCTGGCGCTCCAGCGCGTCTACCGCGGCGGCGACCGCCAGGTAGGTTTTCCCGGTCCCGGCAGGACCGACGCCGAAGGTAATGTCGTGGTCAAGAATATTGGCGATGTACTGCGCCTGATTCGGCGTACGCGGCTTAATCACGCCGCGCTTGGTTTTGATATTGATGGCCTTACCGTAGTCCGGCACGCTTTCGGCGCTCTGCTCCAGCACGCGGGCTTCTTTGATCGCCAGATGAATTTGTTCCGGTTCAATATCCTGAATTTCGCCGCGCATCGGCGCGGTATCGACGTACAGACTGCGCAGGATATCCGCCGCAGCGGTGACGCAAATCGGCCGACCGGTCAGTTTAAAGTGGTTGTCACGACGGTTAATCTCGATGCCGAGGCGGCGTTCCAGCTGTTTAATGTTGTCATCAAACGGGCCGCACAGGCTCAGCAGACGGGCGTTGTCCGCGGGCTCAAGGGTGATTTCGCGAGTGTCTGTATTCAAGCTGTTCCTCTTATACATAGATAGCCGGAAGGTAGCCGGTCAGGAAATTATTCACGTCATCGGAATATGGCGCAAGCATCGCTATAGATATTGGGTTCAGGAGAGGAAATACAAGGCCTGCCGGAGCCGGCAGGCCTGAACGGATTATGGCTGGTAGATACCGACGCCAAGATCGTTTTCTTTACGGGTGCGGGCAATTACCGACTCCGGGGTTTCCGCGATGCGCAGACCCATTTCGTCCTCGGTGCGCACCACTTTACCGCGCAGGGAGTTTGTCCAGACGTCGGTGATCTCGACATCGACAAACTTGCCGATCATCTCAGGCGAGCCTTCGAAGTTCACCACGCGGTTATTTTCGGTGCGGCCAGACAGCTCCATGATGCTCTTACGTGAGGTGCCTTCCACCAGAATGCGCTGCACGGTGCCGAGCATACGGCGGCTCCAGGCCATCGCCTGCTGGTTGATGCGCTCCTGCAAAATATACAAACGCTGCTTCTTGTCCTCTTCCGGTACGTCGTCAACCATATCGGCCGCCGGCGTTCCCGGACGCGCGGAGAAGATGAAGCTGTAGCTCATATCGAAATTCACATCGGCAATCAGCTTCATGGTCTGCTCGAAATCCTGGGTGGTTTCGCCAGGGAAGCCGACGATGAAGTCGGAGCTGATCTGAATATCCGGACGCGCCGCGCGCAGTTTGCGGATAATCGCTTTATATTCCAGCGCCGTGTGGGTTCGGCCCATCAGGTTCAGCACGCGGTCGGAACCGCTCTGCACCGGCAGGTGCAGGAAGCTGACCAGCTCCGGCGTATCGCGGTAAACCTCAATGATATCGTCGGTGAACTCGATGGGATGGCTGGTGGTAAAGCGGATCCGGTCGATACCGTCGATCGCCGCAACCAGACGCAGGAGATCGGCAAAGCTACCGGTGGTGCCGTCATAGTTTTCCCCGCGCCAGGCGTTTACGTTCTGCCCGAGCAGGTTGACTTCACGGACGCCCTGAGCCGCAAGCTGGGCGATTTCAAACAGGATATCGTCGCTTGGGCGGCTCACTTCCTCACCGCGGGTGTAAGGCACCACGCAGTAGGTGCAGTACTTGTTGCAGCCTTCCATGATGGAAACAAAGGCGCTTGGGCCTTCGGCGCGCGGTTCCGGCAGGCGGTCGAATTTTTCGATTTCCGGGAAGCTGATATCGACGACCGGGCTGCGGTTGCCTCGTACCGAGTTGATCATTTCCGGCAGACGGTGCAGGGTCTGCGGCCCAAAAATAATATCGACGTAGTGGGCGCGCTGGCGAATATGGTCGCCTTCCTGAGAGGCTACGCAGCCGCCAACGCCGATGATCAGGTTGGGATTCTTCTCTTTCAGCAGCTTCCAGCGTCCTAGCTGATGGAATACTTTTTCCTGAGCCTTCTCACGGATTGAGCAGGTATTGAGCAGCAGCACATCCGCTTCTTCCGCCACTTCAGTGAGTTGATACCCGTGGGTGGCATCCAGCAGATCGGCCATCTTTGATGAATCGTATTCGTTCATCTGACAGCCCCAGGTTTTAATATGGAGTTTTTTTGTCATCGACTTGCTCATGCTTAATTAGGTATACCCAAAGTCAGCGTCTTCACCGGATGTTGCTCTGCAATGTGAAGGGTGACGGATATAAAGCCAGGATTGCAGGGCGCGTATTGTAATGCTTTGACCGCGCCCTGACCAGTACGACCGTAATCACCACAAGCCGAATAAAAATCCGGTAAACTGAGGGGATTCGGGTTTAAGGATAATAGCCATGACAATTCATGCAAGAGATGTCGTTATCGTCGGCGGCGGGATGGTTGGCGGCGCCCTCGCGCTTGGCCTGGCGCAGCAGGGCTTTACGGTGACGGTCATTGAAAAAAACGCGCCACCGGTTTTTGATGCGTCTTCACCGCCTGACGTGCGTATTTCGGCAATCAGCGCGTCATCGGTAGGGCTGCTGAGAGGCCTCGGCGTCTGGGACAGCGTGCGGTCCATGCGCGCCCATGCGTACCGCCAGCTAGAAACCTGGGAGTGGGAAAGCGCGCATGTTGTCTTCAAAGCCGCGGAGCTGAAGCTGCCGGAACTGGGCTATATGGTGGAGAATAACGTCCTGCAGCGAGCCCTGTGGCAGGCGCTGGAAGCCCATGAGCGCATATCGCTGCAGGTGGGAACATCGCTCCAGGAGATGCGTCTGGAAGAAACGTACGCCTCCTTAACGCTGACCGACGGCAGCCGGCTTGATGCGCGGCTGGTGGTGGGCGCGGACGGCGCCAGTTCGCAGGTGCGTCAACTGGCCGGAATCGGCATCCACGCGTGGCAGTACCAGCAATCCTGTATGTTGATCAGCGTACAGTGTGCGGACGATCCCGGCGACAGCACCTGGCAGCAGTTCACTCCGGCGGGGCCGCGCGCGTTTTTACCGCTGTTCGATCATTGGGCCTCGCTGGTGTGGTACGACGCGCCGGCGCGGATCCGCCAGCTGCAGGGCATGAGTATGGCTCAGCTACAGCAGGAAATTACTCGCCACTTCCCGTCGCGGCTGGGAGAGATTACGCCGCTGAGTGCGGGCGCCTTCCCGCTCACCCGCCGTCACGCATTGCAGTATGTTAAGCCGGGGCTGGCGCTGGTGGGCGATGCTGCGCACACCATTCATCCGCTGGCGGGGCAGGGGGTTAACCTCGGCTATCGCGATGTCGATGCGCTGCTCGATATTCTTGGCAGAGCAAAAGCCCACGGCGAAGAGTGGGCCAGCCTGCCGGTACTTAAGCGCTACCAGACGCGCCGTCAGGCGGACAACTTTATTATGCAGTCTGGGATGGATCTGTTTTACGCCGGGTTTAGCAACGATCTGCCCCCGGTGCGTATGCTGAGAAACATTGGGCTGATGGCGGCCGAGCGCGCCGGCGGACTGAAGCGTCAGGCGTTGAAATACGCGTTGGGATTGTAACGCTGGACGACCCGGCTGGCGAAGGCGCGGCCGGGTAGGGATGCTAATAGACGTAGCCAAAATCCATAAAGCAAAAAGCCCGCCGAAGCGAGCTTTTTGCTTTTTGTTGGCTGGGGTACGAGGATTCGAACCTCGGAATGCCGGAATCAGAATCCGGTGCCTTACCGCTTGGCGATACCCCAATTTTACGTTGACCATTTCGTACCGGGGTCAAACCGGTGGCTTAGCGCCTGGAGATACTCCAACGGGTGCGCGCACAGCGTGGGCGACTTTTAAAATTGGCTGGGGTACGAGGATTCGAACCTCGGAATGCTGGTATCAGAAACCAGAGCCTTACCGCTTGGCGATACCCCAACAATTCTTTTGGATTTATCGAACTGAATCAATAATTCCTTTGTATGGTGGCTACGACGGGATTCGAACCTGTGACCCCATCATTATGAGTGATGTGCTCTAACCAGCTGAGCTACGTAGCCA
>NZ_WCIN01000048.1:23470-88575 GCF_009025755.1 Klebsiella sp. RCJ4 | reverse complement strand
TGGATTCGAACCAGGGAATGCCGGTATCAAAAACCGGTGCCTTACCGCTTGGCGATACCCCAACAAAAATCTTTTACCGCAACGCGAACGAGTAAATGGTGCGGGAGGCGAGACTTGAACTCGCACACCTTGCGGCGCCAGAACCTAAATCTGGTGCGTCTACCAATTTCGCCACTCCCGCAAAAAAGATGGTGGCTACGACGGGATTTGAACCTGTGACCCCATCATTATGAGTGATGTGCTCTAACCAGCTGAGCTACGTAGCCATCTTTTTGCGCGTTACCTTATCGGCGTTGCGGGGCGCATTATGCGTATTGAGCCTTGAAGCGTCAACCCCTTTTTCATCGAAAATGGACTGAACGTAACTGTTTGGTTAGGTTGCGAACAGCGTGGTGCAATAATCGGCAATTATTGGTTATTTATCGTTTTTAACGGCTTAAATAAGGCACAAAACAAAAACGGACCCCGAAGAGTCCGTTTTGAAAGCAGCGTCGGTTAGTAGGCCGACTGGTGTACGCCAACCGCGCGTCCCGACGGATCGTTCATTTTTTTGAAAGATTCGTCCCACTCAATCGCTTTTGCTGAAGAGCATGCGACGGAAGGGCCGCCAGGAACGCATTCGGCCGCGCTCGGTACCGGGAACAGCTCTTCGAAAATCTCACGGTACAGATACGCTTCTTTCGAGGAAGGCGTGTTGTACGGGAAGCGGAAGCCGGCGGTTTCCAGCTGCCGATCGGAAATCTGTTCAGCAGCCACTTCTTTTAAGGTATCGATCCAGCTGTAACCAACGCCATCAGAGAACTGTTCTTTCTGGCGCCAGGCGACGCTCGCCGGCAGGTAAGATTCAAAACATTCACGCAGGACATGTTTTTCCATTTTACCGTTGCCGCACATTTTATCCTGCGGGTTAATACGCATTGCCACGTCGAGGAATTTCTTATCCAGGAACGGGACGCGTGCTTCAACGCCCCACGCGGACATCGCTTTGTTGGCGCGAGCGCAGTCAAACATATGCAGCGCCTGCAGTTTGCGCACGGTCTCTTCGTGCAGCTCTTTGGCGTTGGGCGCTTTATGGAAATAGAGGTAGCCGCCAAATACTTCGTCAGAACCTTCGCCGGACAGTACCATTTTGATGCCCATGGCTTTGATTTTACGCGACATCAGATACATTGGCGTTGACGCGCGAATCGTCGTCACGTCGTAGGTTTCAATGTGATAGATAACATCGCGAATCGCGTCCAGGCCTTCCTGCACCGTAAAGTGGATCTCGTGGTGCACGGTACCCAGATGGTTAGCCACTTCCTGCGCGGCTTTCAGATCGGGGGCGCCCTCCAGGCCGACGGCGAAGGAGTGCAGCTGCGGCCACCAGGCTTCTGATTTTTCCTGATCTTCGACGCGGCGCGCGGCATATTTTTTGGTGATGGCGGAAATCACCGATGAATCCAGGCCGCCGGAGAGCAGTACGCCGTACGGAACATCGGACATCAGGTGGCTTTTTACCGACTCTTCCAGCGCCTGACGCAGTTCGTTTTTGTCCGTGACGTTGTCTTTCACCGCGTCGTAGTCGAACCAGTCGCGCTGGTAGTACTCGCGGATTTCGCCATCTTTGCTCCACAGGTAGCTGCCTGCCGGGAACTCTTTAATCGTGCGGCAAACCGGAACCAGCGCTTTCATTTCAGAGGCAACGTAGAAGTTACCGTGTTCGTCGTGACCCATATACAGCGGGATGATGCCGATGTGGTCGCGACCAATCAGATACGCGTCTTTTTCGCTGTCGTAGAGAGCGAAAGCAAACATCCCCTGCAGATCGTCGAGGAAGTCCGGGCCTTTTTCCTGATACAGCGCGAGGATAACTTCGCAGTCGGAACCGGTCTGGAACGCGTAGCGGTCGCCGTATTCCGCGCGCAGCGCCTGGTGGTTGTAGATTTCACCGTTGACGGCGAGAGCGTGAGTTTTAGCGGCGTTATACAGCGGCTGCGCGCCGGCGTTGACGTCGACGATTGACAGGCGTTCATGCGCCAGGATGGCTTTATCACAGGCATAGACGCCGGACCAGTCCGGACCACGGTGGCGCATCAGTCGGGAAAGCTCCAGTGCCTTTTTACGCAGCTCACCCGCGTCAGTTTTAATATCCAGTACGCCAAAAATCGAACACATAGCCTTCTCCGTTACCCTGTCTTGTTTGATGTTGTGCAGACTTCGTCTTATTGCGAAGCCTCAGTGCATGCTTTAGAAAATGCCGCAAAGGCGCGGAGGGCGCAAGGGGTTTACGGCTGGAAAAGGAAATAATGCAATTGTGATTGTCGAATAGTGAAAAAAGAGTACGTTTTGAGCACTTTTGTTGCTGAATATTTAATGATGGCGCTTTTTTTTTAGATAAAAGTGTTCAGGAGAGGCTTAGAAATAAGAAACCACGTCGCAGGACGTGGTTTTATTTAGAAGATATCGATTTCCGCAACGGAGGGATAAATCCAGGAAGGGCGGAACGGCATGCTGTCGATATCATCGAGCGTGGCAACCCCGGAAAGCACCAGAATGGTTTCCAGACCGGCCTGGAAGCCTGCCAGAATATCCGTTCGCAGGTTATCGCCGACGATTACCGTCTGTTCCGAATGCGCCTGCATTTTATTGAGCGCGGAGCGGATAATCCACGGGCTCGGTTTCCCCACGTAGAACGGCTTACGACCGGAGATTTTTTCTATACCGGCGCACAGCGCCCCGCAGGCCGGGTAGTAGCCGCGACCGTGGGTATCCGGGTTAGTGGCGATAAAGCGCGCGCCGTTGGCGACAAAAAAAGCGGCCTTATGCATCATCTCCCAGTTAAAGGAGCGCGTCTCACCGACGATAACAAAATCCGGATTGACGTCGGTGATGGTAAAGCCGGCTTTGTACAGTTCGTGAATCAGCGCGCCTTCCCCTACCACATAGGCTTTTTTGCCTTCCTGGCGACGCAGAAAATCCGCCGTGGCCATTGCTGAGGTATAAAAGGCGGTATCAGGAACATCGATTCCCGCCGTCGCAAAGCGGTTTGCCAGATCCTGACCGGTTTGAGAAGGGTAGTTGGTCAGCATCACCAGCGGCATCTCTTTCTCAAGTATGCGTTTGATGAATTCAGCGGCGCCCGGCACGGCCACATTGTCGTGCATCAGCACGCCGTCAATATCACAAATTACGTTTTGAATGGTCATGAACTGTCCGACATCGTTGGAGAAAGGCGAAACTATAAAGCGGCTTTAGCTTTCCAGCAAACGCTGGAGCAGAGTCCCGTTGAGCATCGCACGCTTTACCAGGGCAAAAGCGCCAATGGCTGAGCGATGATCGAGCGTGGATCGCACTACCGGCAGGTTTTTGCGAAACGCCTTCAGCGCCTGGGTATTAATACAGCCTTCGATTGCCGGCAGAAGGACTTTTTCCGCTTCCACGATCTCCCCGGCAATCACCACTTTTTGCGGATTAAACAGGTTAATGGCGATAGCGATGGTTTTACCCAGATGGCGGCCAACGTGCTCGATCACCTCACAGGCCAGCGCATCGCCTTTATTCGCGGCTTTGCAGATCGTTTTGATCGAACAGTCATCGAGGGAAATTTTGCTCTGATAACCCTGTTCCAGCAGATGACGAACGCGATGTTCAATAGCGGCATTGGCGGCGACGGTTTCCAGACAGCCGAAGTTACCGCAGTGGCAGCGCTCGCCTAACGGGTCGACCTGGATATGGCCGATTTCCCCGACGTTACCGTTACGGCCAATAAAAATCCGCCCGTTGGAGATGATCCCTGCGCCGGTCCCGCGGTGTACGCGCACCAGAATGGAGTCTTCACAGTCGTGGCTCGCACCAAAGTAGTGCTCCGCCAGCGCGAGGCTACGAATATCGTGGCCGACGTAGCAGGTAACTTTAAAGCGTTTTTCCAGCGCTTCAACCAGCCCCCAGTTTTCCACCTGAATGTGCGGCATATAGCGAATGACGCCGCTTTCCGGATCGACCAACCCCGGCAGGATCACCGAAATGGCGATCAGCTCGCGGATTTTACGCTGACAGCTTTCCATAAAGGCGGCGATGATGTTAAGCAGGGCGTGTTCCAGCGTTTCCTGAGTTCTTTCCGGCAGCGGGTAGTGCTCTTCTTCAAGAGTCTTGCTGCTTAAATCATAGAGGGTCAGGGTGGCGTCGTAGCGGCCAAGGCGTACGCCGATGGCGTGGAAGCCGCGGGTTTCGGCAACAATGGAGATGGCGCGGCGGCCCCCGGTGGAGGCCTGCTGATCGACTTCTTTGATCAGTCCGCGTTCAATAAGCTGACGCGTAATTTTGGTTACGCTGGCAGGGGCAAGCTGGCTTTGTTCCGCAATCTGGATACGCGAGATGGGGCCGTGCTGATCGATGAGCCGATAGACGGCCGCGCTGTTCAGCTGTTTTACGAGATCGACGTTACCAATTTGAGCCTGTCCGCCTGCTGTCATACTTTTACTTACTCAGTGACGACCTCGTTACCATTAACGATGGTCTTGGTGATTTTATAATCACGGGTGAATGCGGTCAGGTTAGCGACCATCCCCGGGGCAATGCTGCCTAACTGTTTGTCTACGCCAATGGCGCGGGAAGGGTAGAGCGTCGCCATACGCAACACTTCATCCAGCGCGATGCCGCAATGCTCAACGAGGTTACGCACCCCTTCAATCATGGTCAATGAAGAGCCGCTGAGGGTACCGTTCTCATCTACGCACAGGCCGTTCCGGTAGTATATTGTTTTACCGGCAAAAATGAACTGCTCAATATTGGCACCCGCCGGCGCCGTCGCGTCGGTAACCAGACACAGCTTGTCGCCTTTCAAGCGTTTAGCGAGGCGCACGTTAGCGAAATCGACGTGCATACCGTCGACGATGATGCCGCAGTAGACATCCGGCTCGTCGAAAATCGCGCCAGCCAGGCCCGGCTCACGGCCGGTAATATACGGCATGGCGTTAAACAGATGGGTAGCAAAGGTAATCCCGGCGCGGAAACCGATTTTCGCTTCTTTAAGCGTCGCGTTGGAGTGACCGGCGGAGACGATGATACCGGCGGCCACCAGTTTGCGGATAACCTCCGGTTCCACCCGTTCCGGCGCAAGCGTGATTTTGGTTATCACGTCCGCGTTTTCGCACAGGAAATCCACCAGCGCGGCATCCGGTTTGCGTACATAGTCCGGGTTGTGGGTACCTTTTTTAACGATATTCAGCCACGGGCCTTCAAGATGCAGCCCCAGCGCCTGGTTAGGATGTTTTTGCAGGTATTCGCGCATCACGCGTACGCCCTGTTTCATCAGGTCGTCGCTGGAGGTGATCAGCGTGGGCAGATAGCTGGTGCAGCCGGAGCGTTCATTGGCCTTCTGCATAATCTCCAGCGTTTCAACGGTGACCGCGTCCGCCGTGTCGTTGAACTGCACGCCGCCGCAGCCGTTAAGCTGGACGTCGATAAAACCGGGAGCAAGGATCGCGCCATCAACCGAGCGCTGTTCGATCCCGGTGAGCAGTTCAGTCTGAGGACAGATACGTTCGATAAGGCCATTGGCGATAACAATCGCATGGTCATCCAGAATTTCGTGACCGGTATAAATCCGGCCTTGGGTTAATGCATACATTACGACCCCCGGTTGTCAAAAATGGTTGTCCCGCGGGGGCAGCCGCGGGACGAGACTACATTACAGACCTTTGATATTTTCGGCTTCTAACTCGTTGAAATATTTCAGTGTCTTAACTTTCAGTTCCATGGTGGACGGCTCATCGCAGACCACCACCGCTTTCGGGTGCAGCTGCAGACAGGTAATGGTCCACATATGGTTTACGTTGCCTTCCACCGCCGCCTGCAGCGCCAGCGCTTTCTGATGACCCAGCACCAGAATCATCACTTCCTCCGCGTCCAGCAGCGTGCCCACGCCAACGGTCAGCGCGTACTTAGGCACCTGGTCAACGTCACCGTCGAAGAAACGGGAATTCGCTACGCGAGTATCATGGGTCAGGGTTTTGATGCGTGTACGTGAAGCCAAAGAAGAGGCTGGTTCGTTAAAAGCGATGTGGCCATCGTTACCCACGCCGCCCATAAACAGGTGGATTTTACCGTAAGAACGAATTTTTTCTTCATAGCGACGGCATTCTGCATCAATATCCGGCGCGTTACCATTCAGCAGGTTAATATTTTCCGCCGGGATATCAACGTGATCAAAGAAGTTGCGATGCATAAAGCTATGATAGCTTTCCGGATGCTCTTTCGGCAGCCCAACGTACTCATCCATGTTGAAGGTGACAACATGCTTAAAGCTAACCTGGCCTGCTTTGTGCATCTCAACCAGGGCTTTATAAGCGGTCAGAGGCGTACCGCCGGTAGGCAGGCCCAGGACAAACGGACGGTCCGCAGTCGGTTTGAACGCATTGATGCGGTTAACGATATGCCGGGCAGCCCATTTACCGACTTGTTCAGCTGTTACCAGGGGGATCAGTCTCATTGTTCACCTCTATAGTTAAATTAGAACCTGGCGGATTGGCGCCAGCATACTATTAAGAGTATCGCAGCAACTGCGCCGAGCGGGGTCAATCCGTGTTGATTTTTTGAATGATAAAATAAGTTTTCGTTGTTAGCCAGTCAAAGGCGGAGGTGAATACGATATTTGGTGACTATTGTCACAAAAAATACCCATTTAATTTGCGAGACGAATTAATTTTTCAGACACTTTGCAGGTAAGTTAAAAATTTAACCAGGTTACACAATAATAAAGTGGCTTTAATGAGCCTTATCGGGGTCTCATAGGGGGAATAAGATGAATATTTTAGGTTTTTTTCAGCGACTCGGTAGGGCGTTACAGCTCCCTATCGCAGTGCTGCCGGTCGCGGCGCTGCTGCTGCGATTCGGTCAACCGGATCTGCTTAACATTTCGTTTATCGCCCAGGCGGGCGGGGCAATCTTTGACAACCTGGCGCTGATTTTCGCTATCGGCGTCGCATCCAGCTGGTCGAAAGACAGCGCCGGTGCCGCAGCGCTGGCGGGGGCGGTAGGTTACTTCGTGTTGACGAAAGCGATGGTCACTATCAACCCGGCCATCAATATGGGCGTCCTGGCGGGTATCATTACCGGTCTGGTTGGCGGTGCCGTCTATAACCGCTGGTCGGGTATCAAACTGCCTGACTTCCTGAGCTTCTTCGGCGGCAAACGCTTTGTACCTATCGCAACCGGCTTCTTCTGCCTGGTGCTGGCAGCCATCTTCGGCTACGTCTGGCCGCCGGTGCAGAACGCCATCCATGCAGGTGGTGAATGGATTGTGGGCGCGGGCGCGCTCGGCTCCGGTATCTTTGGTTTCATCAACCGTCTGCTGATCCCGACGGGTCTGCATCAGGTGCTGAACACCATCGCCTGGTTCCAGATTGGTGAATTCACCAACGCCGCTGGCGCCGTGTTCCACGGTGATATCAACCGCTTCTATGCGGGTGACGGCACCGCGGGGATGTTCATGTCCGGCTTCTTCCCGATCATGATGTTCGGTCTGCCGGGTGCGGCGCTGGCGATGTATTTCGCGGCCCCGAAAGCGCGTCGTCCGATGGTCGGCGGTATGCTGCTGTCGGTTGCTATCACCGCGTTCCTGACCGGTGTGACTGAGCCGCTGGAATTCCTGTTCATGTTCCTGGCGCCGCTGCTGTATCTCCTGCACGCCATCCTGACCGGTATCAGCCTGTTCGTTGCGACGGCGCTGGGTATCCACGCGGGCTTCTCTTTCTCCGCAGGCGCCATCGACTATGTGCTGATGTACAGCCTGCCGGCAGCCAGTAAAAACGTCTGGATGCTGATTGTGATGGGCGTTGTGTTCTTTGTTATCTACTTCCTGTTGTTCAGCGCGGTAATCCGCATGTTCAATCTGAAAACGCCGGGTCGTGAAGATAAAGCGGATGACGTGGTCACTGAAGAGGCCAACAGCAATACCGAAGAAGGTTTAACCCAGCTGGCGACCAACTACATCGCGGCGGTCGGCGGTACGGATAACCTGAAAGCGATTGATGCCTGTATTACCCGTCTGCGTCTGACCGTGGCGGACTCTGCGCTGGTTAACGACGCGGCCTGTAAGCGCCTCGGTGCTTCCGGTGTGGTTAAACTGAACAAGCAGACCATCCAGGTTATCGTGGGTGCGAAAGCCGAATCCGTCGGCGATGAAATGAAGAAAGTAGTTGCCCGTGGCCCGGTTGCCGCGGCGGCTGGAGCGCCTCACAGCGCCCCCGTAGCCGCTCAGGCCGCTAAACCGCAGGCTGTCGCTAACGCGAAAACCGTCGAAGCGCTGGTTTCGCCGATTACCGGCGACATTGTAGCGCTGGAGCAGGTCCCGGATGAAGCGTTCGCCAGCAAAGCCGTCGGCGACGGCGTGGCGGTGAAACCGACTGATAAGATTGTTGTTGCGCCGGCGGCTGGCACCGTGGTGAAGATTTTCAACACCAACCATGCTTTCTGTCTGGAAACTGAAAACGGTGCGGAAATCGTTGTCCATATGGGTATCGATACCGTCGCGCTTAACGGCCAGGGCTTTAAACGTCTGGTGGAAGAGGGCGCGGAAGTGAAAGCGGGTCAGCCGATTCTGGAACTGGATCTTGCGTTCCTGAACGCTAACGCGCGCTCGATGATTAGCCCGGTCGTATGCAGCAATAGCGACGACTACAGCGCGCTGGTTATCCAGGCAACCGGTAAAGTGGTTGCTGGCCAGACGCCGCTGTACGAAATTAAAGGCAAATAAGACTCCTGAGTGGCGTTTATGCCTCAGCGGCGCAGCGAAACCTGCGCCGCTTTTTTTTACCGCAAACACCCCCATAATCTCCTTCCGATCGCTATTTTGCGTAACTAATAGTTGTCTCTACGCCCTGCTTGTAAGATCATGTGCCGTTATACGTTGTTTACGCTTTGAGGAACCCACGATGAGTGAGGCAGAAGCCCGCCCGACTAACTTTATTCGTCAGATCATTGATGAAGATCTGGCTACTGGTAAGCACACCACCGTTCATACCCGTTTTCCACCGGAACCGAACGGCTATCTGCACATTGGCCACGCGAAGTCTATTTGCCTGAACTTTGGTATCGCTCAGGATTACCAGGGCCAATGCAACCTGCGTTTCGATGACACCAACCCGGTGAAGGAAGATATCGAATACGTTGAGTCGATTAAAAACGACGTGCAGTGGTTAGGTTTCCACTGGTCCGGGGATGTTTGCTACTCGTCTGATTATTTCGATCAGCTGCACCAGTATGCGGTTGAACTGATCAATAAAGGTCTGGCCTACGTTGACGAACTGTCAGCGGAAGAGATCCGTGAGTACCGCGGCACGCTGAAAGAGCCGGGTAAAAATAGCCCGTACCGCGATCGCAGCGTGGAAGAGAACCTGGCGCTGTTTGAAAAAATGCGCAGCGGTGGATTTGCCGAAGGTAAAGCCTGCCTGCGCGCGAAAATCGACATGGCCTCTCCGTTTATCGTGATGCGCGATCCGGTGCTGTACCGCATTAAGTTTGCCGACCATCACCAGACCGGAAGCAAGTGGTGCATCTACCCGATGTACGACTTTACCCACTGCATCAGCGATGCGCTGGAAGGGATCACCCACTCGCTGTGTACTCTCGAGTTCCAGGATAACCGCCGCCTGTACGATTGGGTGCTGGATAACATCAGCATCCCCGTGCATCCGCGCCAGTATGAATTCTCGCGCCTCAACCTCGAATACACCGTGATGTCCAAGCGTAAGCTGAATCAGCTGGTGACCGAGAAGCACGTTGAGGGCTGGGATGACCCGCGTATGCCGACTATTTCCGGTCTGCGCCGTCGCGGCTATACCGCTGAATCCATCCGCGAGTTCTGCAAACGCATCGGCGTGACCAAGCAGGACAACACTATCGAAATCGCTTCGCTGGAATCCTGCATCCGTGAAGATCTGAACGAAAACGCCCCGCGCGCGATGGCCGTTATCGACCCGGTTAAGCTGGTTATCGAAAACTATCCGCAGGGCGGCAGCGAAATCGTGACCATGCCGAATCATCCGAATAAACCGGAAATGGGCAGCCGCGAGGTGCCGTTCAGCGGCGAAATCTGGATCGATCGCGCCGACTTCCGCGAGGAAGCGAACAAGCAGTACAAGCGTCTGGTGCTGGGCAAAGAAGTTCGCCTGCGTAACGCTTACGTGATCAAAGCGGAGCGCGTGGAGAAAGATGCGGAAGGCAACATCACCACTATCTTCTGCACCTACGATGCCGATACCCTGAGCAAAGATCCAGCCGACGGCCGCAAGGTGAAGGGCGTGATTCACTGGGTGAGCGCGGCGCACGCGCTGCCGGTAGAAATCCGCCTGTACGATCGCCTGTTCAGCGTACCGAACCCGGGCGCGGCGGAGGACTTCCTCTCGGTGATGAACCCGGAATCGCTGGTGATCAAACAGGGTTTTGCCGAGCCGAGCCTGGCGCAGGCGCAGCCGGAAAAAGCGTATCAGTTCGAGCGCGAAGGGTATTTCTGCCTGGATAGCCGCTATGCAACCGCAACCAATCTGGTGTTTAACCGCACCGTCGGTCTGCGCGACACATGGGCGAAAGTCGGCGCGTAGCTACCCGCCGTTATTGAGAACGCCGCTTACTGCGGCGTTTTTTTTATTCAGAATCAGAGAATTAAATCCTCATATTTTCGCGATGCGAATTAATCTTGTTTACAGATTGTAATAACCGCTTTTATTAACTCTTTCCATCCAGTGCATATAAATATGTAATCGCTTTCATTTCCCCTAATTTTCTCTTTTTTTGCAAGCACTTCACCCGCCAAACGTGTGACATCTACGACTGAAACAAAAAGACATAAATTATGTGCGCTTTGTCATAATCTTCATCTTTGGTCGGCGAAAGAGATTGATAATTCGCGTCACGAAAAATAGTCTATACCCAGTGGTTATGCGAATTTTTACCGCACCACTTTTTAAGCAGTCTTATTTTATTTTTTTGCGTGTTGCCTTTGGTAACTGCACTTTTAAAACGTCAAAGAGGATATGCATATGCGTACGTTTAGTGGCAAACGTAGTACGCTGGCGCTGGCTATTGCTGGTGTCACAGCCCTGTCAGGATTTGCAATGGTGCCGGATGCAAAAGCAGAAGGGTTCATTGATGATTCAACGTTAACCGGCGGCATCTATTACTGGCAGCGTGAGCGCGACCGTAAAGATGTGACCGACGGCGATAAATATAAAACTAACCTGTCGCACTCCACCTGGAACGCCAACCTCGACTTCCAGTCCGGCTATGCCGCCGACATGTTCGGTATTGACGTTGCTGCCTTTACCGCCATCGAAATGGGCGAAAGCAGCGAGAGCGGTCACCCGAACGAAATCGCTTTCTCCTCGCGTAATAAAACCTACGATGAAGACTATTCCGGCGATAAGAGCGGGATCAGCCTGTATAAAGCAGCCGCAAAATTTAAATTTGGCCCGACCTGGGCGCGCGCGGGCTATATTCAACCAACCGGCCAGACGTTGCTGGCGCCGCACTGGAGCTTTATGCCGGGTACCTATCAGGGGGCTGAAGCCGGTGCGAACTTTGACTACGGCGATGCGGGCGCGCTGAGTTTCTCCTATATGTGGACGAACGAATATAAAGCGCCGTGGCACATTGAGATGGATGAGTTCTACCAGAACGACAAGAAAACCAAGGTGGATTACCTTCACTCTCTCGGCGCCAAATATGATTTTAAAAACGACCTTGTGCTGGAAGCGGCGTTTGGTCAGGCACAGGGTTACATCGACCAGTATTTTGCCAAGGCCAGCTATAAGTTTGATGTTGCAGGCACGCCGTTAACCACCAGCTATCAGTTCTACGGCACCCGCGATAAGGTCAGCAACGGCGGGGTTAACGATATCTATGACGGCACCGCGTGGCTGCAGGCATTGACCTTTGGCTATAAGGTTGCCGACGTTCTGGACCTGCGTCTGGAAGGAACCTGGGTTAAAGCTGATGGTCAGCAGGGCTACTTCCTGCAGCGTATGACGCCAACTTACGCATCGTCTAACGGGCGACTGGATATCTGGTGGGATAACCGTTCGGACTTCAACGCCAACGGTGAAAAAGCGGTGTTCTTCGGCGCGATGTATGACATGAAGAACTGGAACATGCCGGGCTGGGCCTTCGGCGCTTCCTACGTTTATGCCTGGGATGCGAAGCCGGGGAGAATGTCCTCGCCTGATGCGTACTACAACCCGGATAAACGCCTGGAAGAGTCCGCCTATAGCCTGGATGCCATGTACACCGTTCAGGAAGGACGCGCTAAGGGCACGCTGTTCAAACTCCACTTTACGCAATACGACAACCACTCCGATATCCCAAGCTGGAGCGGCGGTTACGGCAACATCTTCCAGGATGAGCGCGACGTGAAGTTCATGGTTATCGCTCCGTTCACCATTTTCTGATGCCACTGCGGCGGGGGAAACCCGCCGCAATTTCCCGAGGTTCATGATGAAAAAGTTAATACTTGTCGCCATTATGGCAGCAGGTCTGGTTGCCTGTACCCAGTCGCCAGCGCCTAAGGAAGACTCAAAGTTAAAAGATGCCTACAGCGCCTGCATTAATACCGCAGAGGGCAATCCGGATAAAGTTGAAGCCTGTCAGAGCGTACTGAACGTGCTGAAGCAGGAGAAACAGCATCAGCAGTTCGCGACCCAGGAAAGCGTGCGGGTGCTGGATTATCAGCAGTGCATCCAGGCGCGCAAAACCGGGAACGATCAGGCTGTAGAGGCGCGCTGCGACCAGATCTGGAAAGAGATCCACAGCAACAATACGCCGCGTTAAGCCAGACGGCGGCAAGCAAACGGGTGGAGCGTCAACTCCGCCCGTTGCTATTTTAGCGGGGTATTTCTGCCGGCTGGTAGCCGCGGCCCAGGCGTACGAAGAGCATCGCGGTAGCGGCCAGGCCGCATAGCGCGGCGCACATCAGCCACCAGCCCGGCGAGCTTTTATCGCCCGTTATCTCGACCAGCGCGGTGGAAATGGCCGGCGTCAGGCCGCCGAAGATCGCGGTGGCGAGGCTAAAGGCCAGTGAAAAACCCACGGTGCGGACGTAGACCGGCATCACTTCCGTCAGGGCGGCCACCATCGCGCCGTTATACATACCAAAGAAGAACGAGAACCAGAGCAGGACCAGCGTCATGCGGGTGAAATCCGGCGCGGCGGTGAGCCAGTGCATGACCGGCCAGGTAGTGAGCAGCGCCAGCAGGGTTATGCCCATCAGCACCGGCCGACGGCCTATTCTGTCAGAAATTGCGCCGCCAATCGGTAACCAGATAAAGTTAGAGATGCCGACCAGCATGGTCACCAGCAGACTGTCGCGGGCGCTCAGATGCAGAACGGCTCTACCGTAGGTCGGCGTATAGACGGTAATAAAATAAAAGGTGGTGGTAGTCATCGCCACCAGCAAGGTCCCCGCCGTGATGATGCGCCAGTTTTTGGCAATCGTGCTCAGGATCTCCCGCGTGTCAGGGCGATGCTTGCGCTGCAGAAAGGCTTCGGTTTCCTGCAACGAACGCCGCAGCACAAAAATCAGCGGAATAATCATACAGCCAATAAAGAAGGGAATACGCCAGCCCCATTCGGCAATCTCATCGTGGCCGAGCGTTTCATTCAGCGCGTAACCAATCAGCGCCGCGAAGACGATAGCCACCTGCTGGCTGGCGGATTGCCAGCTGGTATAGAACCCTTTTTTCCCCGGCGTGGCGATTTCCGACAGATAGACCGACACGCCGCCGAGCTCGACGCCCGCCGAGAATCCCTGCAGCAGGCGACCCACTAATACCAGAACGGGGGCGAGAATGCCGATGGTTTGATAGCCGGGAACCAGCGCTATCAGCAGCGTCCCGCAGCCCATAATCGCCAGCGTCACCATCAGCCCTTTACGCCGTCCGATCCTGTCAATATAGGCCCCCAGCACTATCGCGCCGATGGGGCGCATCAGGAAGCCCGAACCAAACACGGCGAAGGTCAGCATTAACGCCGCAAACTCGCTCTCCGCCGGAAAGAACGTTCTGGCGATATAGGTGGCGTAAAAGCCAAACAGAAAAAAGTCGAATTGTTCGAGAAAATTACCGCTGGTCACGCGGAGAATGGCGCCAAAGGTACCGGCGCGCGATGAGGGTTGCGTCATAGGGGTTGCTCTCCATTGTCTTTATCTTGTTTTTATAGAGGTAAGATGAGCGGACTAGTCGCCTGCGACTGCCGCCTGTTTTCCGCGCCGTTTCTCAATCGCCCACTTGAGTAACGCCGCACAGCGATAAAATCCGTGGGCGAATTTTCCGTATGGCAGGGTCAAAAACAGCGCCATGACCACGCCGAGGTGAATGGCAAGCAGAATGCCCATCCACGAGGTGTCTCGTCCCGCCAGCAGGGCGAGGCCGGTGAAGCTGGTCAGCAGCAGCAGCAGAATAAAGCCGCGATCCATGGGTTTTTGCCGCGGGTCGCCGTGCAGCGGCGAGCGGCGCAGGTTCAGCCATAGCAAACCCGCCGGGCCCACCAGCAGGCCGATGCCGCCGAGCGTGCCCAGCACAACCGGTACGCTGAAGAACGGGTAGGGGGCCTCCCAGCCGGCGATATAGTGATAACCCGTGGCTACCACTGTGGCGGCGAAACAGAGCAGAAACCCGTAGAAGGTAAAGTGATGGAAACGGCGGCGCAGCAGGGTAAACGCGTCATCGGCCTCGTTGCAGCCCTTACCGTGCCCGCCGTCGAGATACTTCAGCGTGAGCGCATTATGCGAGGCTTTAGCGATGTCGATGGCCTGAGGCTGACCCGGCGAGATCTCGCGCCAGAAGCGGATCACCCCGGCCATCAGTAACCCCATGGCCAGTATGAAGACCGTGCCAAACATCCACGCCAGCAGGTTATGGGGAAAAATCTGGTAGAAATCGCCGGCCAGCGGTGGATGAAGCAGGGAGCCTTTGAGCCCCATCGCCAGCAGCAGAAAGAGGATCAGCCCGCCGACCAGCGCCAGTACCGTGGTTACGCCGGCCCGACGATACAGGCTGCCGAAAGCCGCGGGCTGAGCATAGTGTTGATAGGTCTCCAGGCGCACTTCCGCCATCGCCTTCGGGACATTAATGGCAAACTCGTGCGGAGGCGCGTACTGGCAGGCATGCAGGCAGGCGCCGCAGTTATGGCACAGGTTGGCCAGGTAGTTTATATCCGCTTTGCCAAAAGCCAGGCGCTGGGTCATGGCCGGAAACACGGCGCAAAACCCTTCGCAATAGCGACAGGCATTACAGACCTGCATCACCCGTTCAACTTCCGCTTCCGACTCGGTGATGATTTGCGCGTCAATGATCAGCTTTTCAAGCGATTTCAAGGTGTGTCTCCTGCTGTGCCGCGCGGGCGGCCTGCTGGCCGGCAATGCGGCCGAACGTCGTACCGATGGACATGCCCACGCCGGCGGTATACCCCTTGCCCAGCACGTTGCCGGCCATCATTTCGCCGGCGACGAACAGGTTGCGGCTCGGCTTGCCCGCAAAATGGACGGCGGCGCGTTCATTAACGTACAGCCCAAGGTAGGTAAAGGTGATCCCCGGCCGTAGGGCATAGCCGTAGTAGGGCGGGGTATCGATGGGCCGCGCCCAGTGGGTTTTCGGCGGCGTCAGGCCGGATGTCGCGCAGTTATCAAGGCGGGTATGATCGAACTGGCCCGGCGTACAGGCGGCATTGTAGCGGGCGATGGTTTGCGCCAGGCGTTCCGCGTCCAGCCCCAGCTGGCGAGCCAGCTCTTCAATGGTATTGGCCTGGGCGCCGGGGAAAACGGGCGGCATAAAGTGGCCGATCGCTTTGCTGTCGATGATCGAGTAGCCGATTTGCCCCGGCTGGTGGGCGACCAGCCTGCCCCAGATGGCATAGCGTTTGGGCCAGAAATCTTCCCCTTCATCATAAAAGCGCCCGGCGTCGCGGTTGACGACCACCCCCAGCGACACGCAGTCCACGCGCGTGCAGATCCCGCCATCGTAGAGCGGCGCCCGGGCGTCAATGGCGACGCAGTGGGATTGCGAAGGATCGCCGATGATGTCAGCCCCGGCGTCAATCATAAACTTGAGCAGCACGCCCTGATTGAAACGAGTGCCGCGAATGAGAAAATTATCGGCTGGCCATTCACCGCGCTCGTTCTGTCCCCATGCTTCACGCAGCCACTCGCGGTTAGATTCAAATCCGCCGGCGGCGAGGACGCAGGTTTTGGCGACGATCCTCTCTTCGCCCGCCAGCGCGGCGACGAATTCGCCGTTATCTAATTCGAGCGCCTGTACCGGCGTGTTGTAGCGGATCTTTACGCCCATCTGCTCCGCGCTACGGTAATAGGAATTTATAAGAGCTTTGCCGCCGCCCATAAAAAAGGCGTTGGTGCGGGCCACGTGCAGGGCTCCGGAGAGCGGCGGCTGAAAGTTAACCCCGTGCTGGCGCATCCAGTCCCGGCACTGCGATGAGGTGCGGATCACCAGGCGCGCCAGCGCTTCGTTGGTGTTGCCCTCGGTGACGCGCAGCAGGTCCTGCCAGTACTCTTCTTCCGGATAGCTGTCGACCAAAACATCCTGCGGAGCATCGTGCATACAGCGAAGATTCCGCGTGTGCTGAGAGTTGCCGCCTCGCCATTCCCGCGGCGCGGCCTCCAGCAGCAGCACGGACGCGCCAGTTTCCCGGGCGGTTAAGGCGGCGCATAGCGCGGCATTGCCGCCGCCAATGACCAGTACATCCACCATTTATGGCTCCATTACGCTTTGCTTGATTGTTAAATTTGTAATGGAAATGTATGCGTTACGGTTGGCTGGACGCTATGGCGTATTGCTAAAGGGGGGTTTAGTCTGCGTAAAGGCTGGCGCCGGGCCAGCGACCTGACTCAACCAGCTGACGCATGACTTTCGCCAGTATTACGCGGGCCGCAAGGCCTGCCGGAGTCAGTTCATCATCGGAAAGGCTGACGAGAAAATTAGGTCGACTAAGTATCGGATTGTCGACGCCGATCACTCTCAGGGACTCGCTGTCGAGATGGGAAATTGCCGCCCCCGGCTGCAAAGTGGCGCCGAGCCCGTCGCGGACGGCGCGCATCAGCAGGGCCAGGCCGTCGATTTCAGCCACCACATCGACGCTCAGGGCATGCTCCTGGCAGATCGCCTCCAGCCTGCCGCGCAGTCCATGCCCCAGGCTTGGCATAATCAGCGGGATAGCGGCCAGCTGGCCAGGCGAGATACTCGCTTCGGGAAGGGGGGACAGGACGTCATGGGTGCCAATCAGAAACAGACGCTCTTCAAGGATGGGCCTGGCGCTCCAGCGCACAAGCTTCTCCTTCTGGAACACGATAGCTAAGTCAAGCTGGCGGGTGTTGATCATGCGTTCCAGGTTACCGGAGAGGCTCTCGACCAAATGCAGGCGGACGTCGGCATAGTTTTCGCGCATCGCGTGAATAAAAGGCACCCCGAGAACGGAGGCGGTGCTGGGGGCCATACCGACGCTGACGTGGCCGGAAAGGCGCGCCTCGCGCGCGGCGAGAACCGCATCATCGGCGTGACGCAGCGCGAGCTGCGCCTGGGAGTAGAAGGCGAGGCCGGCGCTGGTCGGCATGACGCCGCGAGACGTCCGCTGCAGCAGGCGAATGGCGAGTTCGTTCTCCAGGCGCGCCATCTGTTGGCTAAGCGCGGAGACGCCGATATCCAGGTCAAGCGCGGCGCGGCCCATACTGCCGGTTTCAATAATGCGCACAAAATAGCGTAGCTGGCGAAGCTCCATGTCGACTCTCCGTACACGTCAGGATGCACTGACAGTAAACGTATTGCAGCGCGAGAGAAAGAGGCGGCAGATTCCGGGCAAAAAAAAGCCAACCTTCAGGTTGGCTTTTGGCGGTATACGATGCGGTGATTATTTCTCTGCCGCGTCGTGGGCATGTTCATCTTCGCGGCAGTCGCCTTCTGCGCAGTGGCCGTACAGGTACAGGCTGTGGTTAGTCAGGCGAATACCGTGCCTTGCGGCAATTTCACGCTGGCGCGCTTCAATGGAATCATCGCTAAATTCGATCACTTTTCCGCAGTCGAGGCAAATCAGGTGATCGTGATGATGCTGCTGCGTCAGTTCAAAAACGGATTTACCGCCTTCGAAATTATGACGGGTGACGATGCCGGCGTCGTCGAACTGGTTCAGTACGCGGTAGACGGTGGCCAGGCCAATCTCTTCACCCATATCAATCAGGCGTTTGTATAAGTCTTCCGCACTGACATGATGGTTATCCGGTCCTTGCAGCACTTCCAGGATTTTTAATCTCGGAAGCGTCACTTTCAGGCCAGCTTTCTTTAATGCGGTATTGTTGTCAGTCATGCGGAATCTGTCCTGTTGCTAAACGATCTACTTCCTTCAGCGGAAGTAATACAGAGAATCACCCGATGTAATGCGTCTCATTATAGAACTGCCATGGTGAAATGAAAACTGCAAGCATCGGGCCTTGTATGCTGTCAAAAACGAGGCACTCGCTACAAAGTGCTTCACGCGACCCCGTTAAATCAGAGGACATTGTACAGATATGTGATTAAAAGTTAAAAACTTGTAGCTATAACTTTGATTGCTTTTATCTATTAATTCGGCGAAACCTGATGATTACGCCGTTCAGACTCAGGCATTCTTGATTTCTTCGAGGTGCAGCTCTTCAGAAATCTGTTTTACCCATTTTTCCACGCGTTCGTTAGTCAGCTCAGGCTGACGGTCTTCGTCAATGGCCAGGCCAACAAAGTGATCGTCATCGGCCAGGCCTTTAGAGGCTTCAAAATGGTAGCCGGCGGTCGGCCAATGACCAACGATAGTTGCGCCGCGCGGTTCGATGATATCGCGAATGGTCCCCAGCGCATCACAGAAGTATTCAGCATAGTCTTCCTGATCGCCACAGCCAAACAGAGCCACCAGTTTGCCATTGAAATCGATCTCTTCCAGCGTCGGGAAGAAATCGTCCCAGTCGCACTGGGCTTCGCCGTAGTACCAGGTGGGAATGCCGAGCAGCAGGATATCGTGAGCTTCCAGATCCTCTTTGCTGCTTTTGGCAATGTCGTGAACATCAGCAACGTCTTTACCAAGCTGCTTTTGGATCATTTTTGCAATATTTTCGGTGTTGCCGGTGTCGCTGCCAAAAAAGATGCCGATGATTGCCATGAGTAAAATAACCTCTTGAAACTTAATGATGTGGTAGTGGCGTAATGCCCGCAGATAGGGGCAATGATAGCAGAACTGAGAAGGGCGCGGAAACAGCAATCACGCCCAACTGCACACTCTGCTACACGAAAGCTTATTTTTTGAGGGTTTTAGGCTTTATCCTGGCCGCGCAGGGCTGCCAGCTGGTTCATCAGCATCTCTTCGATGAGATCGCTGCGGTTCATGTTACGGGCTTCGGCCAGCTCATTAAGCGCATCGACAGCATCGGCATTGAGCTTTAGCTCCACGCGCTTCAGACCGCGACTCTTATCGCGTTTAAGCTGATTGCGTTTGTTGATGCGCAGCTGTTCATCGCGCGAAAGCGGATTCGTTTTCGGTCTACCCGGCCGACGCTCAGTTGCGAACAAATCTAATGTCGTACGGTCCGTTTGTTCTTTTGCCATGATTCAGAGTGACTTCGGGGGAAACAAGCTATCGGGCATAGCCGACGCAGACAGCGCGCCATAATACATCAGGCGACGGGCTGCGCCAACGGCCGCGGGCATTAAGCCGCGCGGTCGAGTATATTTTAGGCAGTTACGCGGCGATAGAGGTCAAATAACGACGGATCGCGCGGATAACGGCCTCCGGTTTTTCTGCATGCACCCAGTGCCCGGCGCCGGCGATAACGTGCGCGCGCGCCTGGGGAAACTGAGCTAATAAAGTCTCGCGGTAGGCATCGGTGACGTAGGGGGAGTTGCCGCCCGGGATAAACAGCGCCGGATGCGGCCAGGGCGGAACGGTTTGCCAGCCGACGATATTATCGTACTGCTCCCACAGCACCGGTACGTTAAACCGCCACTGGCCGTCCACGAAAGATTTTAACAGAAACTGAATCACGCCCTCTTCGTTAAGGTGCTGGCGCATGACCGTCGCCGCCTGCTGACGCGTAGCGGCCCCCGCGTCGGTGACGGCATTGATGGCGGCGAAGATTTCATCATGGCGGCGGACGTGATAATCCACCGGGGCGATATCAATGGCGACCAGGCCCGCGATACGCTCCGGGGCCAGCGCGCTCAGCGCCATCACCGCTTTACCGCCCATTGAGTGACCAATAAAGGTGGCTTTCTCAATCTGTGATTCATTGAGAATATCAAGCAGATCCTGGGCCATCGCGGGATAGGTCATGTCAGGCGAGCGCGGCGAAAGGCCGTGGTTTCGCATGTCGACCTGGATAATATCGCGATCGAGAACCAGATCGCGGGCGAGGATCCCAAGATTATCCAGGCTGCCAAAAAGGCCGTGGACCAGGACGATAGGGGGATTATTGTGCGGATTCTGTGCAGATTGCGCTCGGCTATTTAATTTCATGGCAAAGTTCTTTTTTTCGCTCCGTCGGGTTAGGGTATTATGTTGGACATTCTGCCATCCGGCTGCAAGACCCGGAAGATATCCGAGTTTTACCGCCATCCTGGTTTGACGCTATCCGCGGTTGGGATTTGTCCCTATAATCCCGACAACTTGTATTCAGAAAAAGATATCGCACTGGATTAAGATGAAAACAATTGAAGTTGATGATGAACTCTATAGCTATATTGCCAGCCACACCAAGCATATTGGCGAGAGCGCATCCGACATTTTACGGCGCATGTTGAAGTTTTCCGCCGTTTCCCAGCCTGTCGCACCGGTAGCGAAAGCCGCTCCGGCCCCTGCGCCAACGCCTGTCGTTGAAGTGAAACCCGCCAATCCTCTGAAAGATAAAGTTCGCGCTATGCGTGAGCTGCTGTTATCTGATGAGTACGCCGAACAAAAGCGCGCGGTAAACCGTTTCATGCTGGTTCTGACGACCCTCTACGCCATAGACAGCAAAGCGTTTGCCGAGGCGACCGAGTCCCTGCACGGGCGCACTCGCGTTTATTTCGCTGAGGATGAACGCACGCTGCAGAAAAACGGTAATCAGACGAAACCTAAGCAGGTACCGGGGACGCCGTGGTGGGTCATTACAAATACCAATACCGGTCGCAAATGCAGCATGATCGAACATATCATGCAGTCAATGCAGTTCCCTGCGGAATTGATCGAAAAGGTTTGCGGTACGATCTAGTTAGTTAACTTTGCACCAGAAGGATCAGGCAATGGCAATCGATAAGCGCGCGGGTCAACCTGCGCAACAGAGTGATTTGATTAACGTCGCCCAACTGACTGCCCAGTACTATGTGCTGAAGCCGGAAGTTGGCAACGCGGAACATGCAGTGAAGTTTGGCACCTCCGGTCACCGCGGCAGCGCGGCGCGCCACAACTTCAACGAGCAGCATATTCTGGCGATTTCTCAGGCAATTGCTGAAGATCGCGCGAAGAACGGGATCACCGGCCCATGCTATGTTGGTAAGGACACTCACGCACTCTCCGAACCGGCTTTCATTTCCGTACTGGAAGTGCTGGCGGCGAACGGCGTTGACGTCATCGTTCAGGAAAACAACGGCTTCACCCCGACGCCGGCGATTTCCAATGCGATTCTGGTGCACAACAAGAAGGGCGGCCCGCTGGCTGACGGTATTGTTATCACGCCGTCCCACAACCCGCCGGAAGACGGTGGTATCAAGTACAACCCGCCTAACGGCGGCCCGGCGGATACCAACGTGACTAAGGTGGTAGAGAATCGCGCCAACGAACTGCTGGCTGCCGGTCTGCAGGGGGTGAAGCGTATTTCTCTTGATGCGGCGCTGGCCTCCGGCCACGTCACAGAGCAGGATCTGGTGCAGCCGTTTATTGAAGGGCTGGCGGATATCGTCGATATGGCGGCGATCCAGAAAGCCGGACTGACGCTGGGCGTCGATCCGCTGGGCGGTTCCGGTATCGAATACTGGAAGCGTATCGCTGAGCATTACAATCTCAACCTGACCATCGTTAACGACCACGTCGATCAGACCTTCCGCTTTATGCACCTCGATAAAGACGGCGCAATCCGCATGGACTGCTCCTCCGAGTGCGCGATGGCGGGCCTGCTGGCGCTGCGCGACAAGTTTGACCTGGCCTTCGCCAATGACCCGGATTACGACCGTCACGGTATCGTCACGCCGGCCGGGTTAATGAACCCGAACCACTACCTGGCGGTGGCGATTAACTACCTGTTCCAGCATCGCCCGCAGTGGGGCAAAGATGTGGCTGTCGGTAAAACCCTGGTCTCCTCGGCGATGATTGACCGCGTAGTCAACGATCTGGGGCGCAAACTGGTGGAAGTGCCGGTTGGCTTTAAGTGGTTCGTTGACGGCCTGTTCGACGGCAGCTTCGGCTTCGGCGGCGAAGAGAGCGCGGGGGCGTCGTTCCTGCGCTTTGACGGCACGCCGTGGTCTACCGACAAAGACGGCATCATCATGTGCCTGCTGGCGGCGGAAATCACCGCAGTCACCGGCAAAAACCCGCAGCAGCACTACGACGAGCTGGCAGAGCGCTTCGGCGCGCCAAGCTACAACCGTCTGCAGGCTTCCGCGACGTCTGCCGAGAAAGCGGCGCTGTCTAAGCTCTCTCCGGAAATGGTGAGCGCCAGCACCCTGGCAGGCGATCCGATTACCGCGCGTCTGACCGCGGCGCCGGGCAACGGGGCGGCGATTGGCGGTCTGAAGGTGATGACCGACAACGGCTGGTTCGCCGCGCGTCCGTCAGGTACCGAAGATGCCTATAAAATCTACTGCGAAAGCTTCCTCGGCGCTGAACATCGTCAGCAGATTGAGAAAGAAGCGGTAGAGATTGTCAGCGAAGTGTTGAAAAACGCCTAATTGACCGCACGATAAACAGGCCCTTTTCAGGGCCTGTTTTTTTCGCAGGGATAGCGATGAATCTGGAACGAAAAAACGTTTTTTGGTTTTGGGGTGGGATGGATCTCTTTTATCTCTTGCAGTTTATTGGCTGGAACATCTATCGCCGGCGAGTACCGCTTTACGACGATATCCTCTCATTTTTACCGCTGCTGCAAACCTGGGGCTCCACGGCCGCCTGGCTGTTTACCCTTCATTTTATTCTGACTATCAGCATTCCCGCATCGATAATTCTCTTCTGGCGCCAGAGCCGCTATGCGCCGTGGCTGGCCTATGCGCAGACGCCGCTGCGTCTGGCCTTTATGCTCCCGTCGCTTTCGCTGGTGGCCTGGCTGGCGCAGGCGGTGGCGTTGAAAAGCGCGGCCTTCTTTATTGCTCTGCTGCTGGTCTCAGAGGCGGCAAAAGTCGTGACATTATGGCGATGCTGCAAGGTTTAACGTTATGTGTTATCCAGACGGCACAGGCCTGGCGGGTATTACGCTGACTGAATCGGGCATAAACGGGTATTATTGCTTTGACCGGGTTTGCCCGTTTTAGCGAATATACGGCTAAAGCAAACGAACAATCACGGCTAATTCTGCGATTTTAATCACAAATTTATTCCATCCAAAATGAAAGTTGCCTGATATATATGATCAACTTCAAACTAAAAAAAGCTAAAAACTTGTTTTGATTTTGTATGATTTATGTCACTTACTGATATGGACGATTTTGTTATATTTATGTCATTAAATCCTGAATGCTTTCTTGAGAACGTCTATGTTACAAGTTAAACGTCATTCATTAATTGTGAAATATGTCGTAGAAAAAGGATGCGCCAGAGTTAATGAGCTCTCACAGATATTCGGTGTATCTCCAGAAACCATTCGCCGGGATTTAACCGCGCTGGCGAGAAATAAAAAAATAGTTCGTAGCTTTGGCGGTGCAATGATTTCTGAAAATAATACATCATTTTTAGCTGCCGATACGCCGACAAATCACGGGAACTTTGTCGATAAAGCCGAGGCCTTTATTAAGCGCACCAAAGAGCAGCCGGAACGTAAGATGCGTATTGCTAAAGGCGCGCTGCAGTTTATTCATGAGCATGAGTGCATTATCATGGATAATAGCAGCTCCTGCTGGTTTTTAGCGCGCCAGCTGCCTGACATCGAGCTGACCGTGATTACCAATTCTTTGAATATTATTCAAACCTTAGCCTGTCGTAAGAAAATAAGAATAGTCAGCGTTGGGGGTGAATATTCTGAGCGCCACGGTGATTTTCACGGTCCGGTCGCCGAGTTCATTATCAACAACTTTAAGGTCAATAAGCTGTTTTTTTCTTGCCAGGGTCTCGACGCCGGGCTGGAAATAAAAGACAGCAATGAAGTCAACGTCCGGCTGAAGCAGGAGATGCTGAAAGTTGCCGATCAAAAAATCCTGATGGTCGATAGCAGTAAGTTTGAACGTTATTCACTCTATAAAATATGCGATCTGGCGGATATTGATGTGTTGATCACTAACGAATTACCAGCTGATACCTATCGCCAGCACCAGGTACATATTGTCGAGACTAAATAGCCGCTCTGCCAGATATTCTACCGGCATTATTATTGAATAGCCCTTGTGCCCGATGGAGGGGTATTGCGCCAGCAATACCATCCCTCTTCATTATTTATCCGAAAAAGAGGTTTACGATGGAACAATTACCTGAAGATATGAAAGCGGTTGTCTGCCATGGTCCCCAGGATTATCGCTTTGAGAAAATTCCCCGCCCGGTCGCCAAAGAAAAGGAAGTGGTCATTAAGGTTGACGGGTGTGGAATCTGCGCCGGCGACTGCAAGGCCCAGGACGGCGCGCCGATGTTCTGGGGCGATAATCCGTGGGTGAAAACGCCGGTGGTGCCCGGCCATGAGTTTTACGGTCGGGTTGCCGAATTAGGCCCGGGCTCCGCTGAAAAATATCAATTAAAAATTGGCGATCGCATCCTGGCTGAACAGATTGTCCCCTGCCATGAGTGCCGTTTCTGTAAAACCGGCAAATACTGGATGTGCGAAACCCATGATATTTACGGTTTCCAGAAGGATGTCGCCGATGGCGGTATGGCTGAATATATGCGTTTTTCCGAACGGGCAATTATTCACAAAATTCCTGAATCATTAAGTGAAGAAGATGCCGCGCTGATCGAACCTATGGCCTGCGCAATCCACACGGTACGCCGCGGTGATATCGAACTGGATGATGTGGTTGTTATCGCCGGCGCCGGGCCGCTGGGGCTGTGTATGGTGCAGGTCGCTCATCTGAAAACGCCGAAGAAACTGGTTGTCATCGACACGATGGACGACCGCCTGGCGCTGGCGAAAGCGTTTGGCGCCGACGTGGTCATCAATGCGGCGCAAGAGGACGCCATCGCTATCGTAAAATCCATGACCGATGGCTACGGCTGCGATGTGTATATCGAAGCGACGGGCGCCCCTATCGGCGTGACCCAGGGTCTGGAGATGATTCGTAAGCTGGGACGCTTCGTTGAGTTCAGCGTGTTTGGTAAAGAAACGACCGCCGACTGGTCGATTATTGGCGACCGTAAAGAGCTGGATATCCGCGGCGCGCATCTGGGGCCTTACAGCTATGAAATCGCCATCGATCTCTTTGCGCGCGGTCTGCTGACCGCCAAAGGCGTGGTGACGCATTTCTATTCTATTGATGAGTGGAAAGCCGCTTTTGAGATGGCTAAATCGCTCGATTCGATTAAGGTCGTCATTAAGCCATAAATTTTTTAACTAGTTAAGTTCGCCATTTTTAATTATTACGCAAATGACCGCTGATGGCTGTTCATTAAATACTGGATTTCAATCATGGGGATAACTGAGAACAATATCGGTGGCTTCTGGCTATCTGCCAGCGGCGTATTTATTGCTCAGTATATCAGGCAGCATCCGCACCATGAAAACGCTGATAAATAAATTTTATTTCTCAGCGCATTACTCAATAAGGAGATAGTGAATGCCTGTAAAATTTAAGACTAAAGCAATACTCTCAGGACTTCTTGCGATGAGCATGGTTGCCTGCGTTAATGCCAAACCTTTGACTATCGGTATGTCGTTCCAGGAATTGAATAACGAATATTTCGTCACCATGAAAGAGTCGCTTGAGCAGTCGGCAAAAGATATTAACGCCACCGTCTATACCGCGGATGCGGCGCATGATGTCTCCAAGCAGATTAGCGACGTTGAGGATATGCTGCAAAAGAAAATAGATATTTTGCTGATTAACCCGGCTGATAGCGTCGGTGCGGAAACCGCCGTGCTGGCCGCTAAAAAAGCCGGCGTGGTGGTGGTGGCGATAGATGCTCAGGCTAATGGCCCGATAGATTCTTTTGTCGGCTCAAAAAACTATGATGCGGGCTTTATTGCCGGGGAACACTTAGCCAAAGCGCTGGGTGATAAAGGCAACGTAGCGATTCTCGACGGGATTCCGGTGGTACCTATTCTGGAGCGCGTGCGCGGCTTTGAAGATGCGATGAAAAAGCATCCTAATATTAAAGTGATTACCAAACTGAATGGTAAACAAGAGCGCGATACCTCCATGAGCGTGACGGAAAATATGCTGCAGTCCAACCCGACGCTCAACGGTATTTTTAGCGTGAATGATGTTGGCTCACTCGGCGCTCTGGCGGCGATTCAGGCATCAGGGCGCGATGTGAAGCTGGTGAGCGTTGATGGTTCTCCGGAAGCGGTCGCTGAAATTGCTAAAGGTAATACGCCGTTTATTGCCACCGCCGCTCAGTTCCCGCGCGATCAGCTGCGTATTGGTTTAGGTATTGCCCTGGCCAAACATTGGGGGGCGAATATTCCTAAAGAGATCCCTGTAGATGTGAAGCTTATCGATAAAACCAACGCCAAAGATTTCCACTGGTAATCGCATTATTACGCCACAGCGGCTCTCGCTTATTCAGGTGAGCCGTGCCGGATTCTTCTTAAAGTATGGCTCGCTATTTTATCGAGCCATTATGGAGCGATGTTTATGCCCAGCTTACTGGAAGTCAAAAACGTCAGTAAAAGCTTCCCCGGGGTCAAGGCGCTGGATAATGTCAATATCACCCTTGGCCGAGGGGAGGTGCATGCTTTATTAGGTGAAAACGGCGCGGGTAAATCGACGTTAATGAAAATCCTGTGCGGAATATATCAACCTGACGCCGGTAATATTTTTATTGACGGTAAGCAGCAGCATTTTCATAACTATCGTGACGCGATTGCCTGCGGCGTAGGGATTATCTTTCAGGAGTTTTCTCTTATTCCCTATCTGAACGCTTATGAGAATATTTTCCTTAATCGCGAAAAGGTAAATCGTTTTGGCCTGCTAGATCGTAAAGCGATGCGCCGCGAGGCGTTACGCATTTTTAAAGATCTTGGCGTGACCCTCGATCCCGATGAGCAAATTTGCCATCTCAGCGTCGCCGAACAGCAGTTCGTGGAAATTGCCAAAGCGCTGTCGCTGGATGCGCGAATTCTCATTCTGGATGAGCCCACCGCGACCTTAACCCCGAGCGAGGCGGAGCATCTTTTCCGCGTGATGCGCGATTTAAAGGCCAAAGGCGTCGGGATGTTCTTTATCTCACACCATCTTGAGGAGATATATGAGATCTGCGACAGCCTGAGCATTCTCCGCGACGGCAAATATATCGGGTCGGCAAAGGTCGACAATATCGACATCGCCGAGATGATCCAGATGATGGTCGGCCGTGAGGTGGAGAATATCTATCCCGAGCGGCGGACGCTGGCGCATGATGAGATACTGCTGGAGGCCGAAATTCAGCTTACCGAGAGTAGCCAGCTCAATCGACTGACGCTGCGCAAAGGGGAGATCCTGGGCCTCGCCGGGCTGGTGGGGTCGGGGCGTTCCGAAGCGATCCTGGCCCTGACCGGCGCGGATAAATGCTTCAAAAAGCGCGTCCGCCTGGCTGGAAAAGAGGTGACGATAAAATCCACCGACCGGGCTCTGCGTCTGGGCATTGGTCTGTTGCCGGAAAGCCGCAAAACGCAGGGACTGGTGCTGCCTTTTTCGGTCAAAGATAATATTTGGCTTAACAAACACGCCTGCCAGTTCTCGCTTATCCGCGATAACGAAGAGCGCCTGACCGCCGAGCGTTTAATTAATCACGTTGGCGTGAAAACGCCGGATGCCGGGACTGCGGTGGGGACGTTGAGCGGCGGTAACCAGCAGAAAGTCGTTATTTCCCGTTGGTTAAATCATGATGTCAATATTCTTATTTTTGACGAACCGACTCGCGGTATTGATGTCGGAGCGAAATCAGAAATCTATCAGATTATGCGCGACCTCACCGCCCAGGGTATTTCAATAATTATGATTTCATCTGAGCTACCAGAGGTGATTGGCGTTAGCGACCGGGTAATGGTTTTTCGCGACGGTAATATCGTTGCCGAACTCGAGAACGACCAAATAAATTCCACTGTGATTATGCTGCACGCTGCCGGTAATATTATTTAGGGAGTATTAAATGAGTAATGAAAACGTGTCATTAGCGCCCGCCGCATCTCCTGATAAAAATAAAAAGATGCTCCATGGTTTATTAAAAATGCCCGCGTTCCTGCCGTTTGTTGGTCTGGTACTCCTGTTCTCCTGTATGGCTATTTTTAATGACTACTTTTTAACGGTCGATAACTTATCGACCGTCGCTCGTCAGGTCTCAATTAATGCCATCATTGCCATCGGGATGACCTTTGCCATTCTGACCGGCGGAATCGACCTTTCCGTCGGCGCGGTCATGGCCCTGGCCGGTACCCTGATGGCGGGATTAATGAAGTTCTATGGTTTAGATCCGTGGTTAGCCATTCTTATCGGTCTGTGCTCCGGCGTCGCCTTTGGCGCGCTGAACGGCTTTTTAACCGCCTACGGTAAAATGCCGCCGATTATCGTGACCCTCGGGGCAATGATTATTGCGAAGGGGCTGGCGCTGATCTATACCGGCGGCTACCCCATCTCCGGCTTACCGGATTCATTCGCTTTTTGGGGCCGTGAATATCTGTTCGGTATTCAGGTGCCTATTATTCTGATGGTGGTTTTATATCTCATCTTTTATATCGTCCTGAATCATATGCCGTTTGGTCGCTATGTTTATTCCCTCGGCGGCAATGAAGAAGCGGCGCGCCTGAGCGGCCTGCGGGTGAAATATTATAAATTGCTGGTTTACGTGATCAGCGGTTTTACCGCCAGTTTTGCCGGTCTTATTTTCACCTCGCGGGTGATGAGCGGCCAGCCGAATGCCGGCGTCGGATTTGAACTGGATGCCATTGCCGCCGTGGTGCTCGGCGGGGCATCCATTGCCGGCGGCCGCGGAATGATTATCGGCACTCTGATTGGCGCCATGATGCTCGGCGTACTGAATAATGGTTTAAACCTTCTGGGGATCTCTCCTTACGTTCAGTACGTGGTGAAAGGGCTTATTATTTGGGGCGCCACCTTTATTAGCTCAGCCAGACGTTAACTTATTTTAAGTATGAGGCGAAGGGATATGAATTTTATCGGGGTTGATATCGGTGGTACGGTCACCAAAGCCGGTATATATAATGAGTTAGGGCAAGAGATTCACGTGGCGTCGCAATATGCGCAGGTATTATCCGAACAGCCGGGCTTTACCGAGCGGAACATGCATGAGCTATGGGATACCGTTTGCAGCGTCATAAAAAAAGCGCTGTATGAAAGCCAGGTGCCGCCGCTAAGCATCGGCGGGATCGGTTTCTCCTCGCACGGCAAAGGGCTCTACGCGATTGACAAAAAAGGCGAGCCGGTGCGCAACGGGATTATCTCATCCGATACCCGGGCGCTGGCGTTTGTCAAAAAATGGTATCGCGAAGGTATAGACAAGCTGGCATACCCAAAAGGATTGCAGCAGCTGTGGACCGGACATCCGGTGTCGCTACTGGCGTGGCTGAAAGCGCATGAACCGGCCAATTACGACAGGATCGACGCCGTTTTAATGGTGCACGACTACGTACGTTTCCGCCTGACCGGCGAGGCGACGGCGGAGATCACTAATATTTCCGGCAGCAATTTTTATAACCAGTTTACCTCCCGCTATGACCGCGACATGATGGCGCTGTTTGGCATTGAGGAAGTGGCGGATAAAACCGCGCCGGTGGTGAACTCGACGGACTGCGTGGGCCACATTACCCTGCAGGCCTCGCTGGATTGCGGTTTGTGCCCGGGGACGCCGGTTTTCGGCGGCTTTTTCGACGTGGTGGCCTCCGCCGTCTCCTCGGGGATTGACCGGGCGGATACCCTGAGCGCGGTGGCCGGCACCTGGAGTATCGCCACCTCGGTGACGGATAGCATTATTGCCAGCGACTTTCCCTACATCTGGGGGAAATACTGCATTCCGGGTAAATACTTCGTTCACGAGGGCAGCCCCACTTCGGCGAGCAATCTCTCCTGGTTTGTGAAGCAGTTTTTCCCTGACGATGACCGCTGCTACGACCATTTCGAAAGCTGGATTGCGCAAGATACCGACAGCAACCTCATTTTTTTACCCTATTTGTTCGGTTCCAATCTGGCGATGGATCTGCCCGGCGCGCTGGTGGGCCTCGCGGGGCATCATACGAAAAAGGATATTATTGCGGCCATCTATCGCGGCATCGTTTTTTCTCACCTGGTGCATCAGGACCGCATTATTGAACTCAATCGGGATATTCAAAAAATTCGCTTTACCGGCGGGCCGAGCCAGTCGAGAGGCTGGACGCAGATGTACGCCGATGCGGCCAATCTTCCGCTGGAAGTGGTGGATATCGAACAGGCCGGCTGTCGAGCCGCCGCGCTGTGCGCCGCGGCCGGCAGCGGCGCCTACGCTAACTTCAGCGAAGCGATTGCCGCCACGCAGCCCGAGGTGGTCTGCTATCAACCCGACAGCAATCGGCATCAGCAGCTGCGTGAAGGCTACGCCCGTTACTTAGCGGTCGCGCAAAGCCTCTCCAGGGCGACGGGAGCGGCGCAATGAAACCCAGACTTGGCATCTACGAAAAAGCGCTCCCCGCGGCGCTGGACTGGCCGAAACGCTTTGAAATGGCGGCGGGCCTGGCGTTTGATTTTATTGAAATCTCCGTTGACGAAAGCCCCGAGCGCCAGGCCAGGCTGCGCTGGAACCGGGGGCAGCGGCTGGCGTTCGTGGCCGACAAAATTAACAGCGGCATTGATGTGCCGAGCATGTGCCTCTCCGCGCACCGCAGCCATCCCTTTGGTAGCGTCAATCGCGATACCCGGCTCAAGGCACGGGAACTGATGCTTGATGCGCTGGATTTTGCCAGCCACGTCGGCATTCGCAACATCCAGCTGGCAGGCTATGACGTCTATTACGAATCCTCTTCGGCGCAGACCCGGGAATACTTTATCGAGGGCATCAACTGGGCGGTGGCCGAAGCGGCGAAAGCGCAGGTGATGCTGTCAATGGAGATTATGGATACCGCCTTTATGAGCAATATCTCCCGCTGGCTGGATCTCGAACGGAAGGTTTGCAGCCCGTGGTTTTGCGTCTACCCGGACGTTGGCAACTTAAGCGCCTGGCAAAACGACGTTCCTGAAGAGTTGAGGAAGGGCATTCATAAAATCACCGCCATTCATTTGAAGGATACCCAGCCCGTTTCGCACGCTTCGCTGGGGCAGTTCCGCGATGTGCCATTCGGGACCGGCTGCGTCGATTTTATCGAGATATTTCGTACGCTCTCGGCGCTGAACTATCGCGGCGCCTGGCTGATTGAGATGTGGGCCAAAAATGACGGGCTGGACAGCGAGAGAATCGCCGACGCTAAAGCGTGGCTAACGGATAAATACCAGCAGGCGTTTCGCCCGCCTCAGTATGAAGGCATTGTGAATTCAGGAGTGAAGTATGTTGGATAACCTCAAGCAGGCGGTTCTTGACGCCAATCTGGCGCTGCCGAAATTTCATCTTGTGACCTTTACCTGGGGCAACGTCAGCGGCATCGATCGCGACGCCGGACTGGTGGTGATCAAACCCTCCGGCGTGGAATACGCCGCGATGACGGCCGAGGATATGGTGGTGGTGGAGCTGGCGACCGGCAGGGTGGTGGAGGGGCGCTATAAGCCCTCGTCGGATACGCCTACCCATCTGGAGCTGTATAAGGCGTTTAGCGGCGTGGGCGGAATTGTGCATACCCATTCGCGCCACGCGACGATTTGGGCGCAGTCGGGCAGGCCGCTGCTGGCGATGGGCACCACCCACGCCGACTATTTTTATGGGCCGATCCCCTGTACCCGCCCGCTCAGCGATGATGAAATCCGCGGTGATTATGAAACCAATACCGGTCACGTGATTATTGAAACGCTGGGCGCGCAGCATACCGATCCGCTCAGCGTGCCCGCCGCGCTGGTCCACGGCCACGGCCCGTTTGCATGGGGAAAAGATCCGGCGAACGCGGTGCATAATGCGGTGGTGCTGGAGGAGATTGCCTATATGAATATGTGGACCCGCCAGCTGAGCATTGACGAACAGCCGGTCTCTGCGACGCTGCTGGATAAACACTATTTGCGTAAACACGGGGCAGGGGCCTACTACGGACAATAATCGCCTGCCTTCCCCGGATTGCGGCGTAAACGCCTTATCCGGGCTACCGGCCCGCAGTCGACGGTGAACCCGTAGCCCGGTCAGCGCAGCGCCACCGGGATGAAACAGCGTTGATTTATGAGGCCTGGCACATTTCCCGGAGGCGGCGCTTGACGCGCCTGTCCGGGCTACCGCCTGGCAGACGATGGCGGACCCGTAGCCCGGCTAAGCGAAGCGCGAGCCGGGGACAACGGCTAGGGCATAAACCGATAGCCGATCCCCGTTTCGGTCAGCAAATGCTGCGGACGCGCCGGATCGGCCTCCAGCTTTTGCCGCAGGTGCCCCATATAAATGCGCAGATAGTGGCTGTGCTCCACCGCATTCGGCCCCCAGACCTGATTGAGCAGCTGCCGCTGGGTCAGCACCTTGCCGGGATTATTGAGCAGTACCGCCAGCAGGCGAAATTCAATCGGCGTCAGGTGGATCTCCTGATCGCCGCGTACGATGCGGCGGGCGGGGATATCAACGTCAATATCGGCAAAACGCACCTGCGGTTCGTCGGCCTGGGCGCCGGCATGGCGGCGCATCGCCACCCTCAGCCGCGCCTGCAGCTCGCCAATACCAAAGGGTTTACTGAGATAGTCATCGGCACCAGCGTCAAGCGCGGCGATTTTGTCCTGCTCCTCGGTGCGCGCCGATAGCACGATAATCGGCATCTGGCTCCACTGGCGAACCTCGCGAATAAACGCGTTGCCGTCACCATCGGGTAGTCCAAGATCGAGAATGGTTAAATCCGGCTTGCGGGTCGCGGCTTCGATCAGCCCGCGCTGCAGGGTCTCCGCTTCAAATACGCGCATGCCGTCGGCTTCCAGCGCGGTGCGCAGAAAGCGGCGGATAGCATTTTCGTCTTCAACGATCAGAACGTTAATCACATTTCCTCGGCTAACTCTTCCAGTTCAGGGGGCGTTTCCCTCGGCAGTGTAACACGGAAGCAGGCGCCGCCCTGCGGGCGCGTCGCGGCGCTAATGGTCCCGCCGTGCACCTCAACGATCGCCTGGCAAATGGCCAGCCCCAGCCCGACGCCGGGGATCGCCGACTCTTTATTGCCGCGAGCGAATTTATCAAAGATAGCCTGTTCTTGCCCGGTGGGGATACCCGGTCCGTTATCCCATACCTCAAGCACTAAAGTGTGCGGATCGACGTCCGCGGTAATGCCGATTTGCGCCTGTGCTCCCGCGTATTTCACCGCATTTTCCAGAAGATTAATCAGTACCCGCTCAAAAAGCGGACCGTCGACGTGAACCAGCAGTAGCGGGTCCGGCAGCGCAAGCTGAATATGCCGCCCGCCGAGCCCCGGCTCCAGCATACGCAGCGCGCTGCCGACGACCTCTTCCAGGGTTAGCCACTCTTTATGCAAATTAAAGCCGCCGGACTGGATCCGCGCCATATCCAGCAGATTATTCACCAGGCGGGTGGTATTGAGCACGTGCTGGCGTATCTCGTTGGCCTGCGGGGCGTGCTTCGATCCTTCGCTGGCGAGATCGAGCGTCAGGATCTCCGCCTGGCCAAATAGCACCGTAAGCGGAGTCCGTAGATCGTGGGACAGCGCCGCCAGCAGCGAGTTGCGCAGGCTTTCCCGTTCGCTGTTCAGCCGGGCCTGCTCTTCGCTGGCGGTGAGCGCCAGCCGTTCCAGAGCGCTGGCGACCAGCAGGGTGAAGGTTTCCAGCAGGCGCTGCTGTTCAGGGATCATCAGCTGGCGCAGGTTGGCCGGCTCCACGACCAGCAGTCCCCAGGTGCGGGCGGCGCTTTTCAGCGGCAGGATCTGGTAGGGCACTCCGGGAAGCGTATCGGTGCCCGCACCGGCGGGTTGTCCTTTATCAAAGCTCCAGCGGGCAATCGCGTCATCCCAGGTGATTGCCGCCGCGGGCTTTGTCAGCGGCGTGAGTCTTAATGTTTCATCGGGCAGCAGCAGCTGGCTGCGCGCCTGAAACGTTGAGGCGATAAACCGCTCGCTGGTGGCGGCGATATCTTCACGACTGCGGCCCACCGCCAGCGCTTTTGACATTTCGTACAGATGCCGGGTGCGCTGTTCACGATAGCGCGCCACCCGCGCCTGGTAGCGTACGCCGGCGGTGAGGTTGCCGATAAGCAGCCCGACGGTCAACATCACGCCAAAGGTCAGCAGATACTGCACGTCAGAAACCGCCAGCGTGCCGCGCGGCGCGACAAAAAACAGGTCGAAGCTGACCACGTTAATCACCGTCGCCAGTACCGACGGCCAGCGGCCGTACAGAAGGGCGATAATCACCACGCCGAGCAGGTACAGCATCACCAGGTTGGCGGCCTCAAAGGCCATCAGCCACTGCATGGCGACGACGGTAATAACCGCGCACAGGGCGATGGCGACGACGCACCCCTGGAGCTGTAAACGCCATTTTTCCATCGCCGTCCGGCTATCGCTGGCGCGCGCCGGCAGGGAGGCGGCCTTTTCATCCAGCGCGATCACCACCAGGTCGAGATCCGGCGCGTGACGGGCCAGGCGATCGGCGAAGCCGCTGCGATCCCACCAGCGCCTTTTCTGCTGGCGGCCAATCACTATCTTGCCGAGATTATGTTCGCGGGCGTAGTGGAGGACGGCCTTCTCTTCCGAAGGATCGGCGAGGGTGGCGGTTTCCGCGCCCAGCTCCTGCGCCAGCCTGAGCGCGGCGAGAATCGCCCGCCGTTTCGCCTCCGGCAGGCGGTGCAGAGAGGGGGTTTCAACATACACCGCATGCCAGACGCTCCCCAGCCGGGCCGCCAGCCGGGCGGCGGCGCGGACCAGCTTTTCGCTGCCGGTGTTATGGCCGATGCACAGCAAAATGGCGTCGCGGGTATGCCAGACTTTTTCCTGGCCCTGACGGTCGCGCCAGGCGCGCATCTGCTCATCGACCCGATCGGCGGTACGGCGCAGCGCCAGCTCGCGCAGGGCGATGAGGTTGCCCTTGCGAAAGAAGTTCTCGATGGCCCGCTCGGCCTGGCCGCCGATATAGACTTTTCCCTCATTGAGCCGCTGACGCAGATCGTCGGGGGGCAGGTCCACCAGTACCACATCGTCGGCGGCGTCGAAAAACGGATCCGGGACGGTTTCGCGAACCTGCACGCCGGTGATGCCGCTGACGACATCGTTCAGGCTCTCGAGGTGCTGGACGTTAACGGTGGTAAATACGTCAATGCCGGCTTCCAGCAGCTCTTCGACGTCCTGCCAGCGTTTAGGATGACGCGAGCCGGGCGCGTTGCTGTGCGCCAGCTCATCGACCAGAATCAGCGCCGGGCGACGGGCCAGCGCGCCGTCAAGGTCAAACTCCTTTACGTAGCGCCCGCGGTGGGAAAGGCGGCGCTGGGGCAGGGTACTGAGCCCCTCAAGCATTGCCGCCGTCTCTTTGCGTCCGTGGGTTTCCGCCACGCCAATCAGAATATCCAGCCCCTGGGCGCGCAGCCGCTGCGCTTCCGCCAGCATCGCCCAGGTTTTACCGACCCCGGCGCAGGCGCCAAAAAATATCTTTAGCTTACCGCGATGCGGGGCGGCGGCGTGTTGCAGCAGGCGGTCAGGGTCCGGACGCAGCGGCTCGTCACTCATTTTTACTTATCCTTCAGGGCATCCAGCGACATATTCAGCTGCAGTATATTTACCACAGGTTGGCCGAGAAAACTGAGCAACGGTTTTTGCGTTGCCTCGTTCACCAGCTGCGTGACCTGCTCCACGCTAAGCTGGCGCGCTTTGGCGACGCGCGGCGCCTGCCACAGAGCGGCGGCAGGCGTCAGACTGTAATCCAGTCCGCTCGCCGAGGCGGTCACCAGCTCCACCGGAACCGTTGTGCTGGCGTCCGGATTGGCGGCGCGCAGGGCCTGCACCCGTTCGCTGATGGCTTTGTCCAGCGCCGGATTGCTGGCGGCGAGGTTGCTGCCGCCGGACGCCAGCGGGTTATCCGGCATCTCCGCCGTCGCGGAAGGGCGGCCCTGGAAATAGCCCGGCGCGGTAAAGTTCTGCCCGATAAGGCGGGAACCGCGCACTTCGCCGTCAATCCGCACCAGCGAGCCGTTGGCCTGCTGCGGGAACCACCACTGTCCCAGCGCGGTGGTTAACAGCGGATAGACGCCGCTGGTGAGCAGCGTTAACAGAATAAACAGCACAACAGCAGGACGAATGAATGACATGGTTTTTTCCTCACAGCAGCCCGGTCAGGGTCAATAACAGGTCGATCGCTTTGATACCGATAAAGGGCACCAGCAGTCCGCCCAGGCCGTAGACCCACAGGTTGCGGCGCAGCATCGCCGAGGCCGTCAGCGGCTTATAGCTCACACCCTTCAGCGCCAGCGGGATCAGGAAGATGATAATCAGCGCATTAAAAATCACCGCGCTCAGGATCGCCGAAGAAGGCGAGTGCAGATGCATCACGTTAAGCATCGCCAGCGGCGGATAGACGGCGGCAAAGGCGGCCGGAATGATGGCGAAATACTTCGCCACGTCGTTGGCGATACTGAAAGTGGTTAACGAACCGCGGGTCATCAGCATCTGTTTACCGATATGTACGACCTCGATCAGTTTGGTGGGGTTAGAGTCGAGATCCACCATATTGCCCGCCTCTTTCGCCGCCTGGGTACCGGAGTTCATCGCGACCGCCACGTCGGCCTGCGCCAGCGCCGGGGCGTCGTTGGTACCGTCGCCGGTCATCGCCACCAGCCGTCCTTCCGCTTGATACTGGCGGATCAACGCCAGCTTGGCCTCCGGCGTCGCTTCGGCGAGAAAGTCGTCCACGCCCGCTTCCGCGGCGATAGCGGCGGCGGTCAGGCGGTTATCGCCGGTGATCATCACCGTCTTAATCCCCATTTTACGCAGCTGGGCAAAACGCTCTTTGATGCCGCCTTTGACGATATCTTTCAGCGAGATAATCCCCAACACGCGTTCGCCTTCGGCGACCACCAGCGGCGTGGCGCCAAGACGCGCCACCTCTTCAACCTGTTTATCGACGTCGGCCGGGAAGTGGCCGCCGTTGGCCTCAACGTGGCGGCGAATGGCATCCACGGAACCTTTGCGGATCATCCGCTGGTCGATGTTGATGCCGCTCATCCGGGTCTGGGCGGTAAACGGCACGAAGGTGGCATGCAGCGATTGCAGATCGCGCTCGCGCAGATTAAAGCGCTGTTTTGCCAGCACCACGATGCTGCGGCCTTCCGGCGTTTCGTCGGCCAGCGACGACAGCTGGGCGGCATCGGCAAGGGTTTTCTCTTCCACGCCCTGCGCAGGCAGGAATGCCGAAGCCTGGCGGTTGCCAAGGGTAATGGTGCCGGTTTTGTCCAGCAGCAGGACGTCGACGTCGCCCGCCGCTTCAACCGCGCGGCCGCTGGTGGCGATCACGTTCGCGCCGAGCATGCGGCTCATCCCGGCGACGCCGATGGCCGACAGCAGGCCGCCGATAGTGGTGGGGATCAGGCACACCAGCAGCGCCACCAGCACCGTGACGCTGACCGCGTTACCGCTCCAGGCGGAGAAGGGCCAGATGGTGGCGGTGGCCAGCAGGAATACCAGGGTCAGGGCGATAAGCAGGATAGTCAGCGCGATTTCGTTCGGCGTCTTGCGGCGCTGGGCGCCTTCAACCATGGCGATCATCCGGTCAAGGAAGGTTTCGCCGGGGTTGACGCTGCAGCGGATCACCAGCCAGTCGGAGAGAATACGCGTCCCGCCGGTCACCGAGGCGAAGTCGCCGCCGGACTCGCGGATAACCGGCGCGGATTCACCGGTAATGGCGCTCTCATCCACCGACGCGCCGCCTTCGATAACTTCGCCATCGCAGGGAATAATATCCCCCGCTTCGACCAGCACCACGTCGCCTTTACGCAGCTCTTCGGCGGGGACGTGGTCAATTTGCGCATCGTGCTGCGGCGCGCGCAGCTTACGGGCAAAGGCGGTCTTTTTGACCCCTTTGAGGCTGTTAGCCTGCGCTTTACTGCGGCCTTCCGCCATCGCTTCGGCGAAGTTGGCGAACAGGACGGTGAACCACAGCCAGAGACTAACGGCGGCGGTAAATCCGGCGCTGCCGGCGATCTGCCCGCTTGCCATGGCAAGAGCCAGCAGGGTGGTGAGCAGACTGCCAATCCAGACGATAAACATCACCGGGTTACGCCACTGTACGGCAGGGCTCAGTTTTTTCACGGCGTCCAGCAGGGCCTGACGCACCAGCGTCGGCTCCAGCAGGGCTAATGATTTGCGACTCATAACAGGTTGCTCCGCAATCGCTTAAAGTAAGGAAAAGTGTTCCGCCAGCGGGCCGAGCGCCAGCGCGGGAATAAAGGTCAGGGCGCCAACCAACAGCACGGTGCCGATCAGCAGGCCGATAAACAGCGCGTCATGGGTGGCGAGCGTGCCGCTGCCGGCGGGCTGAATTTTCTTCGTTACCAGCGAACCGGCAATCGCCATCACCGGGATAATGACTGCGAAGCGGCCAACCAGCATGCAGAACGCCAGCAGCAGGTTCCAGAACGGCGTCGCCGCGCTGAGGCCGCCAAAGGCGCTGCCGTTGTTGTTGGCCGCCGAGGTGACGGCGTACAGCACTTCGCTGAAGCCGTGCGGCCCGGGGTTAAACATGCCCGCGCGACCGGCTTCGGTCATCATCGCCAGCGCCGTGCCGAGGAGCACCAGCGTCGGGGTCACGAGGATCGCCAGCGCAATCATTTTCATTTCGCGGACGTCAATTTTCTTCCCGAGGTACTCCGGGGTGCGGCCAATCATCAGCCCGGCGATAAATACCGCCAGCATCACGAACAGCAGCATGCCGTACAGACCCGAGCCGACGCCGCCGAAGACCACTTCGCCTATCTGCATCAGCCACATGGGAACCATTCCGCCCAGCGCGGTAAAGGAGTCGTGCATGGCGTTGACCGCCCCGCAGGACGCGGCGGTGGTGACCACGGCAAACAGGCTGCTGGCGAGAATACCGAACCGGCTCTCTTTGCCTTCCATATTGATACTGCTATCGGCGCCAAGGCTCAGCAGATGCGGGTTACCGCGGGTTTCCGCCCACATCACTACCGCCACGCAGACGATGAAGATGAGCGTCATCGCCCATAGAATGGCCCGTCCCTGACGGCGATCGCCCACCACCTCGCCGAAAGCGAAGCACAGCGCCGCCGGGATGAGAAAGATCGCCAGCATCTGCACCAGGTTGGTCAGCGCGGTCGGGTTTTCAAACGGATGCGCTGAGTTGGCGTTAAAGAAGCCGCCGCCGTTAGTACCCAGCATTTTGATCGCTTCCTGTGAAGCCACCGGCCCCATCGGCAGCATCTGGCGTACCCCTTCAAGCGAGGTAAAGCCCTGATTCGGGGAAAAACTCTGCGGCACGCCCTGCTGAATAAAGAACAGCGCGATGAGCAGCGAAATGGGCAGCAGCAGCCAGAGGGTGATGCGGGTCAGATCGACCCAGGCGTTGCCCAGGGTGCTGACTTTCTGCCGGGCGTAAGCGCGGGTAAGGGCAAAGATCACCGCGATGCCGGTGGCGGCGGAGAGGAAGTTTTGCACCGCCAGCCCGGCCATCTGGCTAAGGCTACTCATGGTGGTTTCACCGGCATAGGCCTGCCAGTTTGTGTTGCTGACAAAGCTCACCGCCGTATTCAGCGCCAGGTCCCACGACAGGCCGGGCAGGTGCTGCGGATTGAGCGGCAGCGAGCCCTGGAACATCAGCAGCGTGAACAGGACCAGCAGACCCAGCGCGTTAAACAGCAGAATAGCGAATAAATATTGATACCAGTTCATCTCCTGAGAACGAATGCCCGCCGCCCGCCATAAACCGCGTTCGATGCCGGCCAGGCCCGGTAGCGGGGCATCATTGATCATCGTCGCCAGCGCCGTGCCCAGCGGACGAGCCAGGATCATCAGCAGCAGAATAAAGCTCGCGATGAGTAAAAATCCTTGAGCGGCCATCAGAATGCCTCCGCGTGTATCAGGGCATAAACCAGATAAACCAGCAACAGGAACACCAGCGCTACGCCAGCGATTACGCCTGCACTCACAATCCACCTCCGGGTGTCTTTTTGATTTACGAGGAGAATAGGCAGTCGGGCGCAAAGATTTCGCAAAAATCAGCGGCGGGGGTGTAAAAAAAATATAAAAATCGCCAAGACCACAATTTAACTAATGATTAGTATTAATTTAACCTTTTTGTAACTAAGTTACCGGGTGAATGTAAATAAAGGCTAAATACGTGCTTTTTAGTGGTCGGATGAGTAGTAAAATTACAGCCAAAGCGGTACTATTTTAAGCAGAGAAACAGATTAACTTTACCGGCTTTGCTTGCCGGCCTGACAAAGGGGAGAGAAATTATGGCGTTGTACAAAACTTATCCTGCTCATATCATCTTTGCGCGTCGCGCTTTCGCCGTGGCGGCTGGCGTGCTGGCTCTGCCGGTAATGCTGTTCTGGAAAGATCGCGCCCGTTTTTACAGCTGGCTGCACCGCGTGTGGGCGAAAACCAGCGAACAGCCGGTATGGCTGGCGCAGGCTGAAAAAGTCTCCGCAGATTTTTATTAATAACGGTTTATGGCTCAGCGGGCGCGCGCTGCGGAAACGGGCTAATGGATTGATATTCTGGCTTATTTACCCTGTCTTCCCCGGCACAGCGTGCCAACAGATTGCCTTATCATCATGCCGCCGGTTTACCCGGCGGTTTTTTTTTGCCATGAGTGGCTTACACTTATTCACTCCCCGAAGGTTAAGCCTGCGGGAGGGTTAAATATAAGTCGAACTTATCAATTTTCATGATGAAAGGAATGCTATGGCCACCCATCTGGTCTGGTTTCGCGCGGATTTGCGCATCCACGATAACCTGGCGCTCGCCGCCGCCTGCCGCGATCCCCATGCCGAGGTGCTGGGATTATTTATCGCCACGCCAGGGCAATGGCGCCAGCACGGTATGGCGCCGCGCCAGGCGGCGTTTATGGTCAGCCACCTTCACAGCCTGCAAGCGGCGCTGGCCGAAAAGGGGATTCCGCTGCAGATTGCACATGCCGCAGATTTCACCGCCAGCGTGGCGCTGCTCGCCAGCATTTGCCGGCAGCGGCAGGTGACCCATCTGTTTTACAACTACCAGTACGAAATCAATGAACGCCAGCGCGATGCGGCGGTGGAGAAAACCTTAGCGGAGGTGACCTGTCAGGGCTTTGATGACAGCGTTCTGCTGCCGCCGGGTAGCGTGCTGACCGGCAGTCGTGAAATGTATAAGGTCTTTACGCCGTTTAAAAATGCCTTTATTCGCCGTTTGCAGAAAGCGCTGCCGGAGTGCGTCGCCGCGCCGAAAGTCCGCGCGGGCGGGCCCATCGCTGCGGCGTCTGAAGTGAAAATAGATTATCCGCAGACGCCATTTGATAGCGAGCTGTTCGCCGCGGATGAAAAAAGTGCCATCGCCCGGCTTCGCGGCTTCTGCCAGCAAAAGGCCGCCGACTATGAGCAGCAGCGCGATCTTCCCGCCATCGAGGGGACCAGCCGACTGTCGCCGTGCCTGGCGGTGGGCGCGCTCTCACCGCGCCAGTGCCTGCACCGTTTGCGGGTTGAGCAGCCGCGGGCGCTGGATGGCGAAGCCGGATCGGTATGGCTCAACGAGCTTATCTGGCGCGAGTTTTATCGTCACCTGATGGTTTACTACCCAAACTTGTGTAAGGGGCGGCCTTTTATCGACTGGACCGATAACGTGGCGTGGCTGGACGATAAATCCGCGCTTCAGGCCTGGCAGCGCGGGCAAACCGGCTTCCCGATTGTCGACGCCGCGATGCGTCAGCTTAATGCGACCGGCTGGATGCATAACCGCCTGCGGATGATTGTCGCCAGTTTCCTGGTGAAAGACCTGCGCATCGACTGGCGGCTGGGCGAGCGCTACTTTATCGAACAGCTTATTGATGGCGATCTGGCGGCGAATAACGGCGGCTGGCAGTGGGCGGCTTCAACGGGTACCGATGCCGCGCCCTATTTTCGTATTTTTAACCCGACGACCCAGGGAGAGCGCTTCGACAAAGCGGGGCAGTTTATTCGTCAATGGCTGCCGGAGCTGGCCGGGGTACCTGAAAAAGCGGTGCATCAACCGTGGCTGTGGGCGGAGAAACAGGGCGTAACGCTGGATTATCCGCGCCCGATTGTTGACCACAAGCAGGCGCGGCTGGCGACGCTGGCGGCCTGGGAAGCCGCCAGAGAGCTTAAGACTCCATCGCCAGGCGACGAGTCCGGATCTTAACGGCGTGATACAGCCAGATAGCCAGCACCAGGCCGACGCAGGCCAGCGCGCCCCAGGTTATCTGGCTGAACACCTCAATGTAGGCATTAATTGAATAGTTGACGGCCCCGGCGGCGTCGAACGACCCCTGCGAGGTTTGATCGGCAATCACGCCTGCCAGATAGTTAGCGATAGCGCCGGAGAGCAGCATATAAATACCGGTCAGCACCCCGGTCACGCCGGGGATCTCAATACGGGTAATCTGCGACATCGCCACCGGGTCGATAAACAGCTCGGCGAAGCCCATCACCGCCAGGCCCAGCACCATCAGCGGCATTGAAGATTGTCCGTAAGCCGCCGACCAGCGTGCGCTGAGGGTCAGGATACAGAAACCGGCGCTCATCAGGCCGAGGCCCAGCGCGAATTTGCCCCAGATGCGCACGGTACGGTTGCCGTTAATATTCTCCTTCACCAGCCACGCCAGCACCACCCCACAGAGCATCACCGCAAAGGCGTTCACCGACTGGAACATCGCGGTCGGTATCTCATAGCCCATAAAATGACGATTAACAAAACGGTCGATATAGAGGCTGATGGAGCTGCCGCCCTGCTGCGCAAAGGCCCAGAACAGCAGGCTGAAGCAGGTGAGCACCATAATCAGACGCAGCTCTTTACGCTGCCTGGCGGTCTCCGCCCGCAGGTAGATCCGCGTCAGTACCGCCAGGCCGATAACCGTCGCCACAATCAGCGCGTAAACCGACCACTCCTGCCAGAACAGCACGGTGATCAGCAGCGGCGCGGCGATCAGCAGCACCAGCAGCCAGCCCCAGTTTGGTAAGACGAAACTCCGCGCCCGCAGCGCTTCGCGATTCACGCCCCGGGTGTGGCGGAAATGGTGATTGCCGCTGAGGAAAATCACCAGCCCGGCGATCATGCCGACGGCCGCCAGCGCGAAGCCCATCGCCCAGCTGTACTCTTCCTGCACGTAGCCGCAGGCGATTGGCGCAACGATAGACCCGACGTTGCCCGCCGCGTACATCAGCGAAAAACCGCCGTCGCGGCGCGGGTCGGTGGGTTCATACAGCTCGCCGAGCAGGCAGCTGACGTTGGATTTAAACAGCCCGTAGCCGCAGACAATAATCGCCAGCGACAGATAGAGGAAGGTGGGGGAGATTTCGCTGGCACCGAGCACCAGATGGCCGATGGCCATCAGCAGCGCGCCGAGCATCACCGCCATGCGGTTGCCCAGCAGCTTATCGGCCAGGAAGCCGCCGAGAATCGGCGTGACGTAGACTAAAGAACAGTAGGCGCTGAACAGCGCATAAGCATGATTATCGTCATACTTGAGCTGGTTGGTGAGATAAAGAATCAGCAGCGCGCGCATGCCGTAAAAACTGAAATATTCCCAGATTTGCAGCGCGACGACGTAATAAATCGCCCGCGGCTGTGAGGATTGTGTGTTCATGTAATGCCTTGTCCTGCCGTAAAAAAGAAAGTCGATCTTTCTGCATGAATAGCCATTAACTAGCGATATTCATGGCCTTATGGGCTTTCTGGTTATTTAATATGCTGTAATAGTGCATAAATATACACGAATGCGCGAACGAGGGAGTAGACAAATTGCGGGATTTCGCGAAAAGTCAAAATGGACGGCGAAGCGGCAGAACTATCGACTGACCGGACGGATACCGTTATGTTATTCCTCTGTACAGAACGAAAACCTGGTGGAACGGCAATGAAAAATAGTGAACTGGAACAACTGATTAATGAAAAACTCAATAGCGCGGCCATCAGTGATTACGCCCCCAACGGGCTCCAGGTGGAAGGGCGCGAAACGATACAAAAAGTCGTCACCGGCGTGACCGCCAGCCAGGCGCTGCTGGATGAAGCCGTCCGCCTGGAGGCCGATGCGGTGATCGTCCATCACGGCTACTTCTGGAAAGGCGAATCGCCGGTCATTCGCGGCATGAAGCGCAATCGCCTCAAAACGCTGCTGGCTAACGACATTAACCTCTATGGCTGGCACCTGCCGCTCGACGCTCACCCGGAACTGGGCAATAACGCTCAGTTGGCGTCGCTGCTCGGCATCAATGTGATGGGGGAAATTGAACCGCTGGTACCGTGGGGCGAACTGTCGATGGCGGTATCGGGCCTGGAGCTGGCTTCATGGATTGAAGCGCGGCTGGGTCGCAAACCGCTGTGGTGCGGCGACACCGGGCCGGATAAAGTCGCCCGCGTGGCCTGGTGCACCGGCGGTGGGCAAAGCTTTATCGACAGCGCGGCCCGCTTTGGCGTCGATGCGTTTATTACCGGTGAAGTTTCAGAGCAAACCATTCACTCGGCGCGCGAGCAGGGGCTGCATTTCTACGCCGCCGGGCACCATGCCACCGAGCGCGGCGGCATTCGCGCGTTAAGCGAATGGCTGACGGAAAATACCGAACTGGACGTCACGTTTATTGATATCCCGAACCCGGCCTGATGAACGGAGGCAAAAGTGCAGCGAGCGCGTTGTTATTTATTAGGTGAAACGGCAGTCGTACTGGAGCTTGAGCCTCCGGTGACGCTGGAAAGCCAGAAGCGGATCTGGCGGTTAGCCCAGCGGCTGGTAGGCCATACCGAGGTGGTGGAAGCCATCCCGGGCATGAACAACATTACCGTGATATTGCGCAACCCGCAGCAGACGGCGTGGGACGCGATTGAGCGCCTGCAGCTCTGGTGGGAGGAGTGCGATACGCTCGAACCGGAATCGCGGGAGGTCTCGGTCCCGGTAGTTTATGGCGGCGAATACGGACCGGATCTGGGAGAAATTGCCCGCCACAGCGGCCTGAGCGAAAAGCAGGTGGTTGAGCTGCATTCGTCGGTGGAGTACGTGGTGTGGTTCCTCGGCTTCCAGCCGGGGTTCCCGTACTTCGGCGGCCTGCCGGAGCAGCTGGCGATGCCGCGACGGGCGGAGCCGCGCCTGCTGGTTCCCGCCGGGTCCGTCGGTATTGGCGGGGCGCAAACCGGGATCTATCCGCTGGCGACGCCCGGAGGGTGGCAGCTGCTGGGGCGTACGCCGCTGGCGCTGTTTGATCCGAAGCGCAAGGAGCCGGTGCTGCTGCGTTCCGGCGACAGAGTGCGTTTCGTGCCGCAAAAGGAGGGCGTATGTTAAAAATTATCCGCGCCGGAATGTATACCTCGGTGCAGGACGGCGGGCGTGAAGGGCTGCGTCAGCTGGGCATCAGCCGCTGTGGCGCTATGGATAAGCCGGCGCTGGTCACCGCTAATCTGCTGGTGGGTAACGGCGCTAACGCCGCGGCGCTGGAGATAACGCTGGGCCAGGTGGATATTCAGTTTGAACGCAGCGGCTGGTTTGCGCTGACCGGCGCCGCCTGCGAGGCGAAGCTCGATGGCGAGCCGGTATGGGTGGGCTGGCGAACGGCGGTCAAGGCCGGGCAGCATCTGGTGCTCAAGAACCCGCAGCACGGCGTGCGCAGCTACCTGGCGGTGGCGGGGGGGATTGCGGTGCCGAAGGTGCTGGGTTCGCGCAGCACCGATCTGAAAGTGGGGATTGGCGGTCTGGAAGGTCGACGTTTGCAGGACGGAGATCGGCTGAAGCTGGGGAAATCGGATAAGCAGTTCCGCGGGCCGCGCGGCGTGAAGCAGCTCCCCATCGGCAACCGCATCCGCGCGCTGCCCGGGCCCGAGTACCAGGAGTTTGATAGCGTGTCGCAGGACACGTTCTGGCGCTCGCCGTGGCAGCTTAGCCCGCAGAGCAATCGTATGGGCTATCGTCTGCAGGGGCAACCGCTGAAGCGGACGACCGACCGCGAGATGCTTTCGCACGGCCTGCTGCCCGGCGTGGTACAGGTTCCGCATAATGGCCAGCCCATCGTACTGATGAACGACGCGCAGACCACCGGCGGCTATCCGCGGATTGCGACCATTATCGAGGCCGATATGTACCAGCTGGCGCAGATCCCGCTGGGACAGCCGATCCACTTTGTTCCCTGCTCCCTGGAGGAGGCGCTGAAGGCGCGCGCCGACAGACAACGTTATTTTGAACAGCTGGCATGGAGACTGAACGATGAAGATTGATTTAAACGCCGACCTGGGCGAAGGCTGCGCCAACGATAGCGCGCTGCTGCAGCTGGTCTCTTCCGCCAATATCGCCTGCGGTTTCCATGCGGGCGATGCGGTGATGATGCTGCAGTGCGTCCGCGAAGCGCTAAAATATGGCGTCGCGGTGGGTGCGCACCCCAGCTTTCCTGACCGGGAAAATTTTGGCCGTACGGCGATGCAGCTGCCGCCGGAAACGGTTTATGCGCAAACGCTGTATCAGGTCGGCGCGCTGGCGGCGCTGGTGCGCGCGCAGGGCGGCGAGCTGCAGCACGTCAAGCCGCACGGCATGCTCTATAACCAGGCGGCAAAAGATCCGCAGCTTGCTGACGCTATCGCCAAAGCGGTATATGACGTTGACGCGGGTCTGGTGCTGGTAGGCCTGGCGGGCAGCGAGCTGATTCGCGCCGGGCAGCGTTATCAGCTGACCACCCGCCAGGAGGTCTTCGCCGACCGCGGCTATCTGGCGGACGGCAGCCTGGTGCCGCGCACCCAGCCCGGCGCGCTGATCGAGAGCGAAGAGCAGTCGCTGGCGCAAACCCTGGAAATGGTGCAGCACAGCCGGGTGCGGAGCATCACCGGCGAATGGGCGCACGTGGTGGCGGAAACCGTCTGCCTGCACGGCGACGGCGAGCACGCGCTGGATTTTGCGCGCCGCTTGCGCGCGGCGTTTGCCGGGCGCAATATACAGGTCAGTGCGGAAGTAAAAGAATAAAAATAATAGTATCAAGTAATTAACATTAGACAACAATTCACAACAACATACAGGATGTAACTATGGGAGAGTCATTATCTCTCTGGCCACTGATCGGCATTGCGGCGATCGTGGTCGGATTTGTTCTGCGTTTTAACCCGGTACTGGTGGTTATTGTGTCCGGGATCATCACGGGTCTGGCGGCGCATATGCCGATCGCGACCATTCTGGAAAAGCTGGGAGAAGGATTTCTTAATACCCGCAACCTGCCGTTTATTCTGCTGCTGCCGCTGGCGGTGATTGGCCTGCTGGAGCGGCACGGTCTGAAAGAGCGCGCGCAGACGTGGATCGCGAAGATCCGCAGCGCCACCGCCGGTCGTCTGCTTATCGTCTATCTTTTCGTGCGTGAAGTGACCGCGGCGATGGGCCTCACCAGCCTGGGTGGTCATCCGCAGATGGTGCGCCCGCTGCTGGCGCCGATGGCGGAAGGGGCGGCGGAGAAAAACTTCGGCGCCTTGCCCGGCGAGGTGCGCTATCGTCTGCGCGCGATGTCGGCGGCGACCGACAACGTGGGCCTGTTCTTCGGGGAAGATATTTTCGTCGCCTTCGGGGCGATTATCTTTATGCATAACTTTATGCTGGAGTCGGGCGGCATTCAGACCGAGCCGCTGCATATCGCCCTATGGGGGATCCCAACGGCGGTCTGCGCCTTCCTGATCCACTCCGCCCGCCTGTGGCGCCTCGACCGCCATCTCCAGCGCGAGCTGGACAAGGTTAACGCCGGGCAGGCGAAAGGCGGTGCCGCATGAATTTTCAGCAAACCTGGCTGTACTGGCTGGCGGGCGCGGTTCTGCTGGCGGTGGCGGTGATGTCATGGCGCGATAAGGCCAACCCGCGCAGGCTGACAACCGGCCTGTTCTGGGGGCTGTATGGCCTGGTGTTTCTGTTTGGCGACTGGACCTATGAGCTGGTCGGCGACAAGCGGGCCGTTAATATCGGCGTTGGCGTGGTGGTGGTGGTGCTGGCGCTGATCGCCGGTTTTGGCGGCGTGCGCCTCGGTCGCTATCATCAGCGCTCGCAGGAAGAACGTACCGCCAGCGCCGCGCGTCTTGGCAATCGGCTGTTTTTCCCGGCGCTGGCGATCCCGGTGGTGACGGTGATCGGCGTGCTGCTGTTTAATAATCTCCCCTCGCTGCAGGTCGCTATCTTTGGCCCGGGCAATCACGCCACGCTGATCACGCTGTTTTCGATGACCGCGGGCACGCTGCTCGGTCTGGTGATGGCTATCCGCATGACCCATGAAACGGCCGCGCAGCCGTTACAGGAAGCCCGCCGCCTGCTGGATTCGGTGGGCTGGGCGTTTATTTTGCCGCAGATCCTCGCGGTGCTCGGGCTGCTGTTTACCGCCGCCGGCGTTGGCAACAGCATCTCCTGGCTGACGCAGCACTACCTGGCGGTAGACAGCCGGTTTATCGCCGTTGCCGTCTATACGCTGGGAATGGCGCTGCTGACGATGGTGATGGGCAACGCTTTCGCCGCGTTTCCTATCGTGACGGCGGGGGTCGGGATCCCGATTCTGGTGCTGCAGCACGGGGGGAACCCGGCGGTGATGGCGGCCATTGGCATGTTCTCCGGCTACTGCGGTACCCTGATGACGCCCATGGCGGCGAACTTCAATATCGTGCCTGCCGCGCTGCTGGAGCTGCCGGATAAAAACGCGGTCATCAAAGCCCAGGTACCGACCGGCGTTATGCTGCTTATCGTGAACGTATTTTTGCTCTATTTCCTGATGTTCCTGTAAGGAGGGATCATGGCTGGCGTGTTAATTACCGGTTTTGAGCCGTTCGGCGGCGAAGCGGTTAACCCTTCGTGGGAAGTGGTTAAGCGGCTGGATGGCGCTATTATCGGCGGACAGCCGGTGGCGGCGCGGCAGCTGCCGTGCGTCTTTGGCGACGCCCTGACGGCGCTTAACGCCGCTCTGGATGAGCTGGATCCCGTCCTGACCCTGGCGATTGGCCAGGCGGGCGGTCGCGTCGACATCACCGTTGAACGGGTGGCGATCAACGTCGATGATGCGCGGATCCCGGACAATAAAGGCCTGCAGCCGATCGACGTACCGATCGCTGCCGGCGGGCCGGCGGCGTACTTCAGCACGCTGCCGATCAAAGCGATCGTAACCGCCCTGCGCAGCCGGGGGATCCCGGCGTCGGTGTCGCAGACGGCGGGGACGTTTGTCTGTAATCACGTGATGTACGGCCTGCTGCACAGCCTGCGTCATCGCAGCGGCGCGAAGGGCGGGTTTATCCATATTCCGTATTTGCCGGAGCAGGCCGCGGCTCATCCCGGCGAAGCCAGTATGGCGGTAGAGACGGTGCAGGCCGCGCTGGAAACGGCCATCGCCGTTGCCCTGCAGCAGGATGGCGATGTGAAAGTCGGCGGTGGGGCAACGCATTAACACAAGGACAAGATTATGCCGGAAGGTCCGGAAATTCGCCGCGCGGCGGATAGCCTGGAAGCGGCGATTAAAGGCGAACCCCTGACCGGGGCGTGGTTCGCCTTCCCGCAGTTACAACATTACCAATCTCAGCTGGTCGGCCAGCGAGTGACGCACATTGAAACTCGCGGTAAGGCGCTGCTGACCCACTTCTCCGGCGGGCTAACGCTGTATAGCCACAATCAGCTGTACGGCGTCTGGCGAGTGGTGGACGCGGGGGCGCAGCCTGAAACGACGCGCGTTCTGCGCGTTCGGCTGCAGACCGCGCGCAGGGCGATTTTGCTCTACAGCGCCTCTGATATTGAGATGCTGACGCCCGAGCAGCTCGCCCGCCATCCGTTTTTGCTGCGGGTCGGGCCGGATGTGCTCGATATGCGCCTTAGCGTTGAACAGGTCAAAGCGCGGCTGCTGTCGGCGAAATTCCGCAACCGCCAGTTCTCCGGTCTGCTGCTGGATCAGGCGTTTCTTGCCGGATTAGGTAACTATCTGCGCGTGGAGATCCTCTGGCAGGTGGGGCTGACCGGGCGGCATAAAGCCTCTGAACTGGATGAAAAACAGCTCGATGCGCTGGCGCATGCGCTGCTGGAGATCCCGCGATTGTCCTACAACACCCGCGGTCTGGTGGACGAGAATAAGCACCACGGCGCGCTGTTTCGCTTTAAGGTTTTTCATCGCGAAGGGGAGGCCTGCGAGCGCTGCGGCGGAATAATCGAGAGAACGATGCTGTCGTCGCGGCCGTTTTACTGGTGCCCGGGATGTCAGCAATAAAAAAACGCGCCTTCAGGCGCGTTTTTTTATTGCTGCGATAGCCCTCTTAACGGGCGATATCGTTTTTGAAATCGCGCTTTTCGTAGCCGGTATACAGCTGGCGCGGACGGGCGATTTTCATGCCGTCGCTGTGCATTTCGTTCCAGTGCGCAATCCAGCCCACGGTACGCGCCATCGCGAAGATAACGGTAAACATAGAAGACGGAATGCCCATCGCTTTGAGGATGATACCGGAGTAGAAATCGACGTTCGGGTAGAGTTTCTTCTCGATGAAGTACGGGTCGTTGAGCGCGATGTGCTCAAGCTCCATGGCCACTTCCAGCAGATCGTCTTTGGTACCGAGCTCTTTCAGCACTTCGTGGCAGGTCTCACGCATAACGGTGGCGCGCGGGTCGTAATTTTTGTACACGCGGTGGCCAAAGCCCATCAGGCGGAAAGAGTCATTTTTGTCTTTCGCGCGACGGACGAATTCCGGAATGTGTTCAACGGAGCTGATCTCTTCGAGCATCTTCAGCGCCGCTTCGTTGGCGCCGCCGTGTGCCGGTCCCCACAGGGAGGCAATACCCGCAGCGATGCAGGCAAACGGGTTCGCGCCGGAAGAGCCGGCGGTACGTACGGTGGACGTTGAAGCGTTCTGTTCGTGGTCGGCGTGCAGAATCAGGATACGGTCCATGGCGCGTTCCAGAATCGGATTCACTTCATATTTTTCACACGGCGTGGAGAACATCATATTCAGGAAGTTACCCGCGTAGGAGAGGTCGTTGCGCGGATAAACGAAAGGCTGGCCGATAGAGTACTTGTAACACATTGCCGCCATCGTCGGCATTTTGGAGAGCAGGCGGAATGCGGCGATATCGCGGTGGCGTGGGTTATTCACATCCAGCGAATCGTGATAGAACGCGGCCAGCGCACCGGTGATACCGCACATGACGGCCATCGGGTGAGAATCGCGGCGGAACGCGTGGAACAGACGGGTAATCTGTTCGTGAATCATGGTGTGGCGGGTAACGATGGTTTTGAATTCGTCGTACTGGGCCTGGGTCGGCTTCTCACCGTTCAGCAGGATGTAGCATACTTCCAGATAGTTGGAGTCAGTTGCTAACTGATCGATCGGGAAACCGCGGTGCAGCAGGATACCTTCATCACCGTCGATAAAGGTGATTTTAGATTCGCAGGATGCGGTGGAGGTGAAACCAGGGTCAAAAGTAAACACGCCTTTTGAACCAAGACTACGAATATCAATAACATCCTGACCGAGCGTGCCCTTTAGCACATCCAGTTCGATAGCAGTATCACCACCCAGGGTGATTTTTGCTTTAGCATCAGACATTTATGGTCTCCTTAGCGCCTTTATTGCTTAAGGCTGCCGGGTGGTGGATTTGCATTCAGCCCGTAGCAGATGACATTACCAGTTTGTTATGTTGCACATCGCTCTGCGTCGCGAAAAGGGCAGGGTACAGAGCAAGGGCGCTTGATGGTACGTCTTCAGCCTACGACGAAACAACAGCAAATCAGCGTTTTAGCAGCCCGAATATTATAAAACTATATACCACTAATAACTGTCCTGATTACATCGGTCAATACTCTCTCACTGTTGCATAACTTATTCTCAGGTAAAAGAGTGACCCCATAACTTTTGCGTATTATTGCATTTATCTGGTAATGGTTGTAACAATAATGTTTAATATTTGTCAAATCAGATGATTAAAAATTAAAAATATGTTGTTATCGTGACATGGATCACTGTTCGGGAGAAAACCCGACAAACTATATGTAGGTTAATTGTAATGATTTTGTGAACGGCCTATACTGCCGCCAGGTCTCCGGAACACCCTGCAATCCCGAGCCACCCAGCGTTATTTTGTCACGCTTTAACTCCTGGAAAGGCGTTTTAACATGACTTTTAGTTATAGATAAGGACGCTGTCTGACCCGCAAGCAGACCGGAGGAAGGAAACAATAAGAACAGCATGTGGGCGTTATTCATGGTAAGAAATGTGAAAAAACAAAGACCTGTCAATCTGGATCTGCAAACGATCCGGTTCCCAATCACGGCGATAGCGTCCATTCTCCATCGCGTATCCGGAGTGATCACCTTCGTGGCGATCGGGATTCTGCTTTGGCTGCTGGGCACCAGCCTTTCCTCTCCCGAAGGTTTTCTCACTGCGGCATCCATTATGGATAGCTTCTTTGTGAAGTTCATCATGTGGGGCATCCTGACCGCGCTGGCGTATCACGCGGTGGTCGGTATTCGCCACCTGCTGATGGATTTTGGCTACCTTGAAGAAACCCTCGAAGTAGGGACACGCTCCGCCAAAATTTCTTTTGTTATTACTGTCGTGCTTTCACTTCTCGCAGGAGTCCTCGTATGGTAAGCAACGCCTCAGCACTAGGACGCAACGGCGTACATGACTTTATTCTGGTCCGTGCTACCGCTATCGTTCTGACCCTCTACATCATCTATATGGTTGGCTTCTTTGCCACCACCGGTGAAATTTCATGGGAAGTCTGGACGGGCTTTTTCTCCTCCGCGTTCACTAAAGTCTTCACCCTGCTGGCTCTCGTTTCCATTCTGATCCACGCCTGGATCGGAATGTGGCAGGTATTAACGGACTACGTTAAACCACTGGCCGTGCGCTTAATTCTGCAACTGCTGATCGTTGTTGCGCTGGTGGCTTACGTTCTTTATGGATTTGTTGTGGTGTGGGGTGTGTAATGAAATTGCCTGTCAGAGAATTTGATGCTGTTGTCATTGGTGCCGGCGGCGCAGGTATGCGCGCGGCGCTGCAGATTTCCCAGAGCGGCCAGAGCTGTGCGCTGCTCTCTAAAGTTTTTCCGACCCGTTCCCATACCGTTTCCGCGCAGGGTGGTATCACCGTCGCGCTCGGTAATACCCATGAAGATAACTGGGAATGGCATATGTACGACACCGTTAAGGGGTCGGACTACATTGGCGATCAGGACGCCATCGAATACATGTGTAAAACCGGCCCGGAAGCGATTCTGGAGCTGGATCATATGGGTCTGCCGTTCTCGCGTCTCGAAAATGGCACGATTTATCAGCGTCCGTTCGGCGGCCAGTCGAAAAACTTCGGCGGCGAGCAGGCGGCACGTACCGCTGCGGCGGCTGACCGTACCGGTCACGCCCTGCTGCACACCCTCTATCAGCAGAACCTGAAGAATCACACCACTATTTTCTCCGAGTGGTACGCGCTGGATCTGGTGAAAAACGCCGATGGCGCGGTGGTCGGTTGTACCGCCCTGTGTATCGAAACCGGTGAAGTGGTTTACTTCAAGGCTCGCGCCACCGTGCTGGCTACCGGCGGCGCCGGTCGTATCTACCAGTCCACCACCAATGCCCATATCAATACCGGCGACGGCGTTGGTATGGCGATCCGCGCCGGCGTGCCGGTGCAGGATATGGAAATGTGGCAGTTCCACCCGACCGGTATCGCCGGGGCGGGCGTTCTGGTGACAGAAGGCTGCCGCGGTGAAGGCGGCTACCTGCTGAACAAACACGGCGAACGTTTCATGGAACGTTATGCCCCGAATGCGAAAGACCTGGCGGGTCGCGACGTGGTGGCGCGTTCCATCATGATCGAAATCCGTGAAGGTCGCGGCTGCGATGGTCCGTGGGGCCCGCACGCCAAGCTGAAGCTCGATCACCTCGGTAAAGAAGTGCTGGAATCCCGCCTGCCGGGTATCCTGGAGCTCTCCCGCACCTTTGCCCACGTCGACCCGGTAAAAGAGCCGATTCCGGTTATCCCAACCTGCCACTATATGATGGGCGGTATTCCGACCAAAGTGAGCGGACAGGCGCTGACCGTCAACGAGCAGGGCGAAGATGTGGTTATTCCGGGACTGTTCGCGGTAGGCGAAATCGCCTGCGTATCGGTACACGGCGCGAACCGTCTGGGCGGCAACTCGCTGCTTGACCTGGTGGTCTTTGGCCGCGCGGTGGGTCTGCACCTGCAAGAGTCTATCGCCGAGCAGGGCGTACTGCGCGACGCGACGGATGAAGAGATCGACGCTTCTCTGGAACGTTTGAACCGCTGGAACGGCAACCGGAATGGTGAAGACCCGGTCGAAATCCGCAAAGCGCTGCAAGAGTGTATGCAGCATAACTTCTCGGTCTTCCGCGAAGGGGATGCAATGGCGAAGGGCCTTGAGCAGCTGAAAGCCATCCGCGAGCGTCTGAAAAACGCCCGCCTGGATGATACTTCCAGCGAGTTCAACACCCAGCGCGTTGAGTGCCTGGAGCTGGATAACCTGATGGAAACCGCTTACGCCACCGCGATGTCTGCGAACTACCGTACCGAAAGCCGCGGCGCGCATAGCCGCTTCGACTTCCCGGATCGTGATGATGAAAACTGGCTGTGCCATTCCCTGTATCTGCCAGAGTCGGAATCCATGACGCGTCGTAGCGTCAATATGGAACCGAAGCTGCGTCCGGCATTCCCGCCGAAGATTCGTACTTATTAATGCGGAGACAGGAATATGAAACTCGAGTTTTCAGTTTATCGTTATAACCCGGACGTAGACGATGCTCCGCGCATGCAGGATTACACCCTGGAAGCGGAAGAGGGTCGCGACATGATGCTGCTGGACGCGTTAATCCAGCTGAAAGAGAAAGACCCGTCGCTGTCGTTCCGCCGCTCCTGCCGTGAAGGGGTTTGTGGCTCCGATGGTCTGAACATGAACGGGAAAAATGGTCTGGCGTGCATCACGCCGATCTCCGCGCTGAATCAGCCGGGTAAGAAAATTGTTATCCGTCCGCTGCCAGGATTACCGGTTATCCGTGATTTGGTGGTAGACATGGGGCAATTCTATGCACAATATGAGAAGATTAAGCCTTACTTGTTGAATAATGGGCAAAATCCTCCGGCTCGCGAGCATCTGCAGTCGCCAGAGCAGCGTGAGAAACTCGATGGTTTGTACGAGTGTATTCTCTGCGCATGTTGTTCAACGTCTTGCCCGTCGTTCTGGTGGAACCCGGACAAGTTTATCGGCCCGGCCGGCCTGCTGGCCGCGTATCGCTTCCTGATCGACAGCCGCGATACCGAAACCAGCGAGCGCCTCGAAGGGCTGAGCGATGCTTTCAGCGTATTCCGCTGTCACAGCATTATGAACTGCGTCAGTGTGTGTCCTAAGGGGCTGAACCCGACGCGCGCCATCGGCCATATTAAGTCGATGCTGCTGCAGCGCAGTGCGTAAGTAACCCGGTCTGCCCCGGATGGCGCTAGCGCTTATCCGGGCTACCAAAAGCAGTAGCCCCGGCAGCGTTCGCGCCGCCGGGAAATGAATACCCTAAATAATTCGAGTTACAGGACAAAACGGCTAGCCGTTTTGAACAGCGCTTGCGCTGGCCCCGTAGGGGCGAGGCCGAAGGCCGAGTCACGCGGCGACGCAGCGAATCCCCAGGAGCTTACTCAAGTAAGTGACTGGGGTGAGTGAGGAAAGCCAACGCACATGTAACTTGAAGTATGAAGGGGATAGCAGGAAATCTTTAAAAACCGCCAAATATGTACCAGTAATCAAGGCGTTCAGAGCGAGGTAAGGCGGCAACTGAACGCATCCCCGGGAGCATAGTGAACTATGTGACCGGGGTAAGTGAAGGCAGCTAACGCAACCGCAGCCTGAACGCCGAAGATTAATGGCAGTTTTTAAAGGTTCCTTAGCGGACGAAACCACAACTCATCCGCAACAAGTGAACCCCGGCACGTACAACTTCTGTGCGTGGTAGTTTCTACGGCGAAATAAGCATATAAATGCTTAAGGGATCACGATGCAGAACGGCGCAATGAAAGCCTGGCTGGACTCTTCTTACCTCTCTGGTTCGAACCAGAGCTGGATAGAACAGCTCTATGAAGACTTCTTAACCGATCCTGACTCTGTTGACGCCAACTGGCGTTCTATGTTCCAGCAGTTACCTGGCACCGGAGTCAAACCGGATCAATTTCATTCCAAAACGCGTGATTATTTCCGCCGCCTGGCGAAGGATGCCTCGCGTTACACTTCTTCGATTTCCGACCCTGACACCAATGTGAAGCAGGTTAAAGTCCTGCAGCTCATCAACGCATACCGCTTCCGTGGTCACCAGCATGCGAATCTCGATCCGCTGGGACTGTGGCAGCAAGAGAGAGTGGCGGATCTCGATCCGGCTTACCACGATCTGACCGAGGCCGATTTCCAGGAGATCTATAACGTAGGTTCTTTTGCCATCGGTAAAGACACGATGAAGCTGGGCGATCTGATCTCTGCCCTGAAGCAAACCTATTGCGGCTCCATCGGCGCGGAATATATGCACATTACTTCTACCGAAGAAAAACGCTGGATCCAGCAGCGTATCGAGTCGGTAGCAGGCAAAGCGAGCTTTAGCGCCGAAGAGAAAAAACGCTTCCTGAGCGAGCTGACCGCGGCGGAAGGCCTCGAACGCTACCTCGGGGCGAAATTCCCGGGCGCGAAACGCTTCTCGCTGGAAGGCGGCGATGCGCTGATCCCGATGCTCAAAGAGATTATCCGCCACGCGGGTAAGAGCGGCACCCGCGAAGTGGTGCTGGGCATGGCGCACCGCGGTCGTCTGAACGTACTGGTCAACGTGCTGGGTAAAAAACCGCAGGACCTGTTCGACGAATTTGCCGGTAAACATAAAGAACACCTCGGTACCGGTGACGTGAAGTACCACATGGGCTTCTCGTCCGACATGGAAACCGAAGGCGGCCTGGTGCACCTGGCGCTGGCGTTTAACCCGTCGCACCTGGAAATCGTCAGCCCGGTGGTTATCGGCTCCGTACGCGCTCGCCTCGATCGTCTCGACGAACCGAGCAGCAACAAAGTTCTGCCGATCACCATTCACGGCGACGCCGCGGTCACCGGCCAGGGCGTGGTTCAGGAAACCCTGAACATGTCCAAAGCGCGCGGTTACGAAGTGGGCGGTACCGTACGCATCGTGATTAACAACCAGGTGGGATTCACCACGTCTAACCCGCTGGATGCGCGTTCTACCCCGTACTGCACCGACATCGGTAAGATGGTGCAGTCGCCGATTTTCCACGTCAACGCCGATGACCCGGAAGCGGTCGCTTTCGTGACCCGCCTGGCGCTGGATTTCCGTAATACCTTCAAACGCGATGTCTTCATTGACCTGGTGTGCTACCGCCGTCACGGCCACAACGAAGCCGACGAGCCGAGCGCAACCCAGCCGCTGATGTATCAGAAAATCAAAAAGCACCCGACCCCGCGCAAAATCTACGCTGACAAGCTGGAAGCCGATAAGGTCGCGACGCTGGAAGACGCTACCGAGCAGGTTAACCTCTACCGCGACGCGCTGGATGCTGGCGAATGCGTGGTGCAGGAGTGGCGTCCGATGAACATGCACTCCTTTACCTGGTCCCCGTACCTCAACCACGAGTGGGATGAGAGCTATCCGGACAAAGTTGAACCTAAGCGTCTGCAGGAGCTGGCGAAACGCATCAGTACGGTGCCGGAAGCCGTTGAGATGCAGTCGCGCGTCGCGAAAATCTATGGCGATCGTCAGGCAATGGCCGCCGGCGAGAAGCTGTTCGACTGGGGCGGCGCGGAAAACCTCGCCTACGCCACGCTGGTCGATGAAGGTATTTCGGTGCGTCTGTCCGGCGAAGACTCCGGGCGCGGGACCTTCTTCCACCGCCACGCGGTGATCCATAACCAGAAAAATGGTTCAACCTATACGCCGCTGCAGCACGTCCACAACGGTCAGGGCCATTTTAAAGTCTGGGACTCCGTGCTGTCGGAAGAAGCGGTCCTGGCATTTGAATACGGCTATGCCACCGCAGAGCCGCGTACTCTGACCATCTGGGAAGCGCAGTTCGGCGACTTCGCCAACGGCGCGCAGGTGGTTATCGACCAGTTCATCAGCTCCGGCGAGCAGAAGTGGGGCCGTATGTGCGGTCTGGTGATGCTGCTGCCGCACGGCTACGAAGGCCAGGGGCCGGAGCACTCCTCCGCGCGTCTGGAACGCTATCTGCAGCTCTGCGCCGAGCAGAACATGCAGGTTTGCGTACCGTCCACGCCGGCGCAGGTTTACCATATGCTGCGTCGTCAGGCGCTGCGCGGTATGCGTCGCCCGCTGATCGTGATGTCGCCGAAATCGCTGCTGCGTCACCCGCTGGCGGTATCGAGCATGGACGAACTGGCTAACGGCACCTTCCAGCCGGCAATTGGTGAAATCGACGATCTCGACCCGAAAGCCGTGAAGCGTGTTGTGCTGTGCTCTGGTAAGGTTTATTACGACCTGCTGGAACAGCGCCGCAAGAAAGAGCAAAAAGATGTCGCTATCGTTCGCATAGAGCAGCTCTACCCGTTCCCGCACCAGGCGGTACAGGAAGCGCTGAAACCGTATGCGCACGTGCATGATTTTGTCTGGTGTCAGGAAGAACCGCTCAACCAGGGCGCGTGGTACTGCAGCCAGCATCACTTCCGTGAAGTGATTCCGTTTGGGGCCTCTCTGCGTTATGCAGGCCGCCCGGCCTCCGCCTCTCCGGCGGTAGGATACCTGTCCGTTCACCAGAAACAGCAACAAGATCTGGTCAATGACGCGCTGAACGTCGATTAATTAAAGGATACATAATGAGTAGCGTAGATATTCTGGTTCCCGACCTGCCTGAGTCCGTAGCTGACGCAACGGTTGCCACCTGGCATAAAAAACCGGGCGATGCGGTTGTTCGTGACGAAGTGCTGGTAGAAATCGAAACTGACAAAGTGGTACTGGAAGTACCGGCTTCAGCGGATGGCATTCTGGACGCGGTGATTGAAGACGAAGGCGCTACCGTGCTCTCTCGTCAGATCCTCGGCCGCCTGCGTGAAGGCAACAGCGCGGGCAAAGAGTCCGGTGCGAAAGCCGATGCCAAAGAGTCGACGCCGGCCCAGCGCCAGCAGGCTTCTCTGGAAGAACAAAACAACGATGCGCTGAGCCCGGCGATTCGCCGTCTGCTGGCGGAACACAGTCTCGACGCGGCGGCCATTAAAGGCACCGGCGTTGGCGGCCGCCTGACCCGTGAAGACGTGGAGAAGCATCTGGCGAGCGCGCCGGCTAAAGCTGAAGCGCCGGCGGCTGCACCCGCTGCTGCTGCTCCGGCGGCGCAACTGGGCAACCGCTCGGAAAAACGCGTGCCGATGACCCGTCTGCGCAAACGCGTTGCCGAGCGTCTGCTGGAAGCGAAAAACTCCACCGCCATGCTGACGACCTTCAACGAAGTCAACATGAAGCCGATTATGGATCTGCGTAAGCAGTACGGTGACGCGTTTGAAAAACGTCACGGTATCCGCCTGGGCTTCATGTCCTTCTACGTGAAGGCGGTCGTGGAAGCGCTGAAACGCTATCCGGAAGTGAACGCCTCTATCGATGGCGACGACGTGGTGTACCACAACTATTTCGACGTCAGCATGGCGGTCTCCACGCCTCGCGGCCTGGTCACCCCGGTTCTGCGCGACGTCGATCTGCTGGGCATGGCGGATATCGAGAAGAAAATTAAAGAGCTGGCAGTAAAAGGCCGCGACGGCAAGCTGACCGTAGACGACCTGACCGGCGGTAACTTCACCATTACCAACGGCGGCGTATTCGGTTCTCTGATGTCCACGCCGATCATCAACCCGCCGCAGAGCGCGATTCTGGGTATGCATGCCATTAAAGATCGTCCGATGGCGGTGAATGGTAAGGTGGAAATTCTGCCGATGATGTACCTGGCGCTCTCCTACGACCATCGTCTGATCGACGGACGTGAGTCGGTTGGCTACCTGGTTGCGATTAAAGAGCTGCTGGAAGACCCGACTCGTCTGCTGCTGGACGTGTAGTCAGCAAGAGTATGACCTACCGTAGGCCGGGTAAAGCGCGCGAGCGCCGTTATCAGGCCTACAGGTTTATAATTATTCCCTGAAGGATGGACTGAACACATGAACTTACATGAATATCAGGCAAAACAACTCTTTGCCCGCTATGGCTTACCGGCGCCGGTGGGTTATGCCTGTACTACTCCGCGTGAAGCAGAAGAAGCCGCTTCAAAAATCGGCGCGGGTCCGTGGGTAGTGAAATGTCAGGTTCACGCTGGTGGCCGCGGCAAAGCGGGCGGTGTGAAAGTAGTGAAGAGCAAAGAAGACATTCGCGCATTTGCTGAACACTGGCTGGGCAAACGCCTCGTCACCTATCAAACAGATGCGAACGGCCAGCCGGTTAACCAGATTCTGGTTGAAGCGGCGACCGATATTGATAAAGAGCTGTACCTGGGCGCGGTTGTTGACCGTAGCTCCCGTCGCGTGGTCTTTATGGCCTCTACCGAAGGCGGCGTGGAAATCGAAAAAGTGGCGGAAGAGACCCCGCACCTGATCCACAAAATCGCCATCGATCCGTTGGCGGGTCCGATGCCTTACCAGGGCCGCGAACTGGCGTTCAAACTGGGTCTGGAAGGTAAACAGGTTCAGCAGTTCACCAAAATCTTTATGGGCCTGGCGACCATTTTCCTTGAGCGCGATCTGGCGCTGATCGAAATCAACCCGCTGGTGATCACTAAGCAGGGCGACCTGATCTGTCTCGACGGTAAACTGGGCGCTGACGGCAACGCGCTGTTCCGCCAGCCGGACCTGCGCGAAATGCGCGACCAGTCGCAGGAAGACCCGCGCGAGGCTCAGGCGGCGCAGTGGGAGCTGAACTACGTCGCGCTGGACGGCAACATCGGCTGCATGGTGAACGGCGCGGGCCTGGCCATGGGCACCATGGACATCGTTAAGCTGCACGGCGGCGAACCGGCTAACTTCCTCGACGTTGGCGGCGGCGCAACCAAAGAGCGCGTCACCGAAGCGTTTAAAATCATCCTCTCTGACGACAACGTAAAAGCGGTTCTGGTTAACATCTTCGGCGGTATCGTACGCTGCGACCTGATTGCCGACGGCATCATCGGCGCGGTAGCCGAAGTGGGCGTTAACGTCCCGGTAGTGGTTCGTCTGGAAGGTAACAACGCCGAACTGGGCGCGAAGAAACTGGCTGACAGCGGCCTGAATATTATTGCAGCGAAAAGTCTGACGGATGCAGCTCAGCAGGTTGTTGCCGCAGTGGAGGGGAAATAATGTCCGTTTTAATTAATAAAGATACCAAGGTTATCTGCCAGGGCTTCACCGGTAGCCAGGGTACATTCCACTCTGAACAAGCCATCGCTTACGGTACGCAAATGGTTGGCGGCGTAACGCCGGGCAAAGGCGGCACCACCCATCTGGGCCTGCCGGTGTTCAACACCGTGCGCGAAGCGGTAGAAGCGACCGGCGCAACCGCATCCGTTATCTACGTTCCGGCGCCGTTCTGCAAAGACTCCATCCTGGAAGCTATCGATGCAGGCATTAAGCTGATTATCACTATCACCGAAGGCATCCCGACGCTGGATATGCTGACCGTGAAGGTGAAGCTGGATGAAGCGGGCGTGCGCATGATCGGGCCGAACTGCCCGGGCGTGATCACCCCAGGCGAATGCAAAATCGGCATCATGCCGGGCCACATTCACCAGCCGGGTAAAGTGGGCATCGTTTCCCGTTCCGGTACCCTGACCTATGAAGCGGTTAAGCAGACCACTGATTACGGCTTCGGCCAGTCTACCTGCGTGGGCATCGGCGGCGACCCGATCCCGGGCTCTAACTTCATCGATATCCTGAAGCTGTTCCAGGAAGATCCGCAGACCGAAGCGATCGTCATGATCGGTGAGATCGGCGGTAGCGCGGAAGAAGAAGCGGCCGCTTACATCAAAGATCACGTGACCAAACCGGTTGTCGGCTACATCGCCGGCGTGACCGCGCCGAAAGGCAAACGTATGGGTCACGCGGGCGCCATCATTGCCGGTGGTAAAGGGACGGCGGATGAGAAATTCGCCGCGCTGGAAGCCGCTGGCGTGAAGACCGTTCGCAGCCTGGCCGATATCGGCGAAGCGCTGAAAACCGTAATTAAGTAATAAGTAAAAAAACAGCCCTGACGTTCTGCATGGTTAAGGGCTGGTCCAATTTCGACATGGTTGGCCATCTGATGATGGCCTTTTTTTTGCCTGCCGCTGCGCCATCAGGCGTTACGCCGTTTTCGCCCGCGATTTCATGCCGTTTAATCATATTCATCTGTGCAAATGAGATTATTTTTTGCGTCCGGCATCATCCTTTTTATCCGCGCTATTTTGCATATTAAGTGCTTGCAAAAGGCGGTGGGGAATAATGTGGTGCGAAAGAAAAGGCATGAACAATGGGAGGGCTTTAGCTCGCTGGCAGCGCTTTTTTCGCGGGCTACCGGGCTGGAGACCACGGTGATTGAGGCGAATGACAATCGACTACCTGCTGGCTATGGTGGGTTAAATTTCTTTGCCTTACCGCTGATTCAGGACAATACATTATCCGGTTATATTATTTGCGACCATCATAACGCGACCGACAACCAGCATCGGGCGGCGGCGATAAGATTACTGCATTTTATCGTTAATAATATGTCTGCGATTGCAGAAAACAGGCAAGTGGACGAGAAACCGTTGCGGCATAAGAGAGAGTTTTATTATTCGCAAAAATCGTCGCATGAAATAAAACTGCTGTCGGCATTACGCTATATTGATGAAAATTTATATGGTGAGCTGTCTTTAGAGACCGTCGCCGCTCACGTTTGTTTAAGCGCAAATTATTTTAGTCGTTTTTTTAAAAAACGCCAGGGGGTGAATTTTAAAGTCTGGGTTAATCAGCGCAAAATGCAGCGTGCCGGAGAACTGCTTGGCGATCCGTCATATTCGGTAGACAGCGTAGCGCGTAAGCTTCAGTTTGCGCAAACCAGCTACTTTTGTCGGGTGTTTCGCGCCGCTCATCGCACCAGCCCGCAGTCGTTCCGCGATCGGCATCTCGCAGCCGCTTCACGGTAAGTCGATTAGCCGCCGTTTTATCGTTAATACAGATTTTTCCTGGAGCGCTCATAATGTGTGGCCGATCGCGGAAAAATTTTCATTTATGCTCACCAGCGGGCAATTAAATTTCACCGTCTCATCGACTGACTTCGCAAATAAACAAGTTAATGTGAAAAAATATTGACAACTTATTGCTGTTATTTGCATGGCAATCACATTGTTTAAATTGTGTTTATTGTAGTGCCTGGGTATTATTGGTTATTATTTGATCAATAACAGTGTGCATTAATCATGGAATAGATCAATGACATCTGAAGGTAAAATAAAATATAACACCCGGGGCTAATCTGATGTCCTTGCGCGCTTTTTTTATCTATTAAACAATTTTTTGCACGCCGTAAATGGAAGACGTTATGAGAGGAAAAATCCCCAAAACTGAATTACTGGTGACCTTTGAGGTTGTGGCTCGCCACGAAAGTTATACTCGAGCAGCGGAAGAGTTGGCTTTAACACAAAGCGCCGTGTTCCGACAGGTCACGGCGCTGGAGGATTTCCTCCATACGTCATTATTTAATCATGCTAAAAAAAGGATTTTTTTAAATGCGGCTGGCAAGCATTATTTGACTATCGTTAAGGAAACGCTAAACAAACTGGAACGTGATACCAACTCCATTATGACATGGCAACCGACGGTGCAGGTGCTTGAGCTGGCCGTCAATCCTACCTTTAGCACCCACTGGCTGATCCCCAACCTGCGCGAGTTTAATAAATTACATCCGGGCATTATCGTTAATATTCATTCGCTGGCTAATATTGGCGATTTTCTTAGCCGCGAGTACGATGCCGCCATTATGCGCGAGGATTTTTGCTCGCCGTGGGCGGAGGTTGAGTATCTGTTCGAAGAGGAAATTCTGCCGGTGTGCGGCTGCGGGCTGCTGTCCGAACCCGGGCAGAAGCTGGCGGTCGAGGAGCTGCTGGGCGAGTTTCCGCTGCTGCATCAAAGCACGCGAATTCACGGCTGGCAGGAGTGGTTTGCGCTGTCGAATATCACCAGCCCGCAGATCAACATCGGTCCGCGTTTTGACCTGCTCTCAATGCTGATTGCGGCGGTGCGTTCGAACCTGGGGGTGGCGCTGCTGCCGCGTTTTGCCATTCAGCATGACCTGGATAGCGGTGAGATGGTGATCCCCTGCGATGTGCCGATTCGCACCGGCAACCGCTTCATTATGACGTGGCAGGAGGATAAAGCGGAATCCCGACATTTACAGGTATTCCGCGAGTGGCTGCTGCAAAAATCGGTGGTCTCGGCAGCCTGACGGCGCGTTATCCGGGCCGCAGACGGCGGTGCCGGGCGCAGAGCGGCATCATTTCCCGGAGGCGATGCTGCGCATCTGTCCGGGCTACCGGCCCGCAGACGGCGGTGAACCCGTAG